>QCNX01000001.1 GCA_003210015.1 Pelagibacteraceae bacterium AG-426-P20
AAATCCTTTTTAAAAAAGACGAAACATCTTTGCAAGCTTTACTTCAATTAAAAAAAAGAAACTTAAATATTGAAAAATCAAAATCATCAGTAGTTTTTGATACAGGAACAAAAGCTGGTGAAAAAGTTAAGTTTAAATCAAAAGACAAATGTTATTGTATCTTTGCTGCACCAGGAAACAGAATGATGGTTCATGAACAAAACCCATCTACTGAACTCACAATAATGGTAAAAAGATCGGTAATAAAAGAAGATAAAGATTTTTCATTAATTCCAGATCCTGTTTACGATCCATCTAATGAAATAAATATTGCTAGAACAACTGCAAATTCTTATCAAGTTAAAGAAGGTGATTACATTCAGGTAATTACTCCCACTGGTAGACAGTGCTCTGATTTTGTTGCTTACGATACTTCAAAACTAGATAAGGGAAAAGAAAATGGATTGGATTGGCAAACAACAAGAACTTTTATGGGTCATACTTTTCCAGGACCAGGTTTATTTTCAAAGTTTTATGATGTAGATCATGAACCTCTTGTTGAAGTAGTTAGAGATACCGTTGGAATTCACGATACATTTAATTTAGCTTGCACTTCTAAATACTATGAAGACGCAGGGTATTTTGGACATGCAAACTGCTCTGATAATTTAAATGATGTTATGGAAAAATATGGTGTTCAAAAAAAAAGAGGTTGGCACGCAATAAACTTATTTTTTAACACTTCTGCAGGTGGTCTAAACTCGGTATTATCAGATGAGTCATTTGCAAGACCTGGTGATTACGTAATTTTTAAAGCATTAAAGGATCTAACTTGTGGTACTACTGCTTGTCCAAGTGATATTGATAGTTGTAATGGATGGAATCCGACTGATATATTTGTTAGAACTTATGACAAAAAAAAAGAATTTACAAAATCTTTTGCTTTTAGAATGAAAACTGACTCAGAAAAAAAACTTACTAGAAATACTGGCTTCTATGAGAGAACTTCTAAGTTAACAAGAAACTTTGTTGATGCTCGAGGGTTTTGGCTACCAAATGATTATACTAAGCATGGTGTTATTAATGAATATACAGCATGTAGAGAAAAAGCTGTTGTAATTGATTTATCTTCATTGAGAAAATTTGAAATTATAGGGCCTGATGCAGAAGAGTTAATGAACTATACATTAACAAGGAATATCAAAAAACTCTCTGTTGGACAGATTGTTTATTCGGCAATGTGTTATGAGAATGGCACAATGTTTGATGATGGTACTCTTTTAAGATTGAGCGAAACAGGCTTTAGATGGGTATGTGGAGATGAATATGCTGGGGAATGGCTCAAAGAACAAGCGCAGAAAAAGAAATTTAAAGTCATTATAAAAAATTCAACTGATCAAATTAATAATATTTCAGTTCAAGGACCTAATAGTAGAAAAATTTTAGAAAAAATAATTTTTACACCACCAACACAACCAACAATTTCTGAACTTCAATGGTTTAGATTTACTATTTGTAGATTAGAAGAATTAAATGGAATTCCTTTAATCGTTTCAAGAACAGGTTATACTGGTGAACTAGGATACGAAGTTTGGTGCCACCCTGATCATGCGCCTCAAGTTTGGGACAAAGTAATGGAGGCAGGTAAAAATGAAGGATTGATACCTGCGGGATTTGCTGCACTAGATTTGTTGAGAATTGAAGCTGGGTTAGTTTTATTTGGTAATGAGTTTGACGGGCAACAAGACCCTTACGAGGCTGGCATAGGTTTTGCTGTACCACTTAAAACAAAAACTGACGAATTTATTGGTAAAGAAAATTTAATTAAAAGAAAAGAAAATCCACAAAAGAAATTGGTTGGGCTTGAATTGATAGGTAAAGAAAAAGCCAATCATGGAGACTGTGTTCATATTGGAAGAGCACAAGTTGGAATAGTAACTAGTGCATGCTTATCTCCAACTCTTGGGAAAAATATTGCTTTATGTAGAATTGACGTTGGCCATTCAGAAATAAACACTGAAGTTGAAATTGGAAAAATTGATGGTCATCAAAAAAGAATTCCAGCGAAAATAGTTGGATTTCCTCACTACGATCCACAAAAAACAAAAGTTAGATCTTAAATGAAAACTACAAAAGAGTTATTGAATTTTTGGGAAGATCAAATGAAATTATCTCATACTTCAAGCAATTATTTTTTTCGTAAATCTCCATCACATTATCATATGATGCTTTTAGTAATGAATGCATATAAATATAACGAAAATTTAACAGTCGAAGAGTTAAAAACTAGATTATTTAAAACTTCTAGGCCAAAATCTGCATTAATGATCACTGAAGCTTGTGAGAAGGGTTTTTTCTTACTAGAAAAAACATCTAATGATCAAAGAAAAAAATTTATAAAACCAACTGAAAGTTTCATAAATGAATTTGAGGATTACTTAAAAAGATTGAGAGAAATTTCAATCTAACCAGTATTCTTCATTGCTGCTGATATTCCAGCTATTGAAGTAATCATTGCGTCATTAAGATATTTTTTGTCAACATTTTTTAATTTCTTATTAGTGGTTTTATTCATTACCACTGCTTGCAAAATATTTAAAACTTCTGAATAAATATTCCTAACCAAAACAGTTGTTCGAAATTTTTTTCTTTGATTAAGTATTTCTACTGGAGTTATGTATTTATTTAATCTTTTTATAATATCAAATTCAGATCTAAGTTTATGACCCACTTCTTTCAATTTTTTATCAGCGAGATTATTTTCGTAAACCTCTGAAATTTCTGGATCAACTTTTGAAACCACCATATCTAATATATCCATTGTAGAATTGAAAAATGGCCAATTCTTCTCCATATCTGTAAGTATTTTTTTATATTTTCTATTAGATGAGTATTTTAATGCATCGCCTGTTCCTAGCCATGCTGGGAGCATTAATCTAATTTGAGTCCAGGCAAACACCCAAGGTATAGCTCTTAAACTTTGAATATTATCAACATTCTTTCTTTTTGAAGGTCGTGATCCAATCGACAGTTTTCCAAGAGCTAAATGAGGTGTTACAGTTTTAAAATACCTAATAAAATCAGAATTTTCATTAATATTTTTTCTATATGCTGCTGTTGAAATTTTTGTCATTTTTTCAATTAAATTTCTCCAACTATCTTTAGGGTATGGAGGTGGATTTAAAGTTGCTTGCATAACAGATCCTATATAACTGCATAAATTATATTTTGCTAAAGGTTCATAACCATATTTTTGTTGTATCATCTCACCTTGATCAGTAATTCTAATACGTCCATATACTGATTTTGGTGGTTGTGATCTCATCGTTGCTTGAATTGGACCGCCACCACGACCTGCTGAACCTCCTCTACCATGAAAAAAAGTGAGTTGGATTTTGTATTTCTTTGCAATCTTTAAAACTTCCTCCTGAAGTTTATATTGATGCCAGCTAGCTGATAATTTACCAGCATCTTTACTTGAGTCTGAATAGCCAATCATAATCTCCTGTTGATTACGTATCAATTTTCTATACCAGCTTAATGAAAAAAGTTTTTCCATTATAGATTTCGCATTTTTTAAATCTTGTAAAGTTTCAAAAAGTGGAACCACTCGTAATTTAGTTTCTATATTTGCCTCTTTCTGCATCAAATAAACTGCTAAAATATCAGATGCGGCTGAAGTCATAGATATTACATATGCGCCTAGGCATTCTGTAGGTTCTTCGGCTAAAATTTTAAATGTTGACCAAACCTCGTTATTTTCTTTGTTTTTAAAAATAAAATTCTTAAAATTCTTTTTAGTATTTCTCATAGCATTTGATAAGTATCTAATTTTTTTATCCTCATCCCATGCTAGAAAATTAGAATTATTATTCCGCTTAATAAATTCTGCTAATAACTGCGCATGCCTTGAAGACTCTTGTCGTATATCTATTTTAGCAAGATTTATTCCAAAACATTTAGCTCTTCTCATTAAATCAAGCAATTCACCACTTGCTATATTTTCACTCTGATTATTTTCTAAAGATTCACGTACAACTCTTAATGGTTTTAAAATCTCTTCCTTGGACGATAAAAGTTTTTTTGGATTTAATGGTTTGTTTGCAACTAAATGTCTTTCAATATGTCTGTGAGTTTTTCTCATTTTGTCTCTCAATGGTCTTAGAAAAACTCTATATGGCTCGTAAGTTTTTCCAGTAATTTTTAATATCTTTTTTGAACATTTATCCATAGAAAGTCCTCTAATTAATTTAGTTAATTCTTTCTCATAAAGTTTTGCAGCTTCCCATCTGGATAATAAAATTACCTCTTTAGTAGTTGTTGATGTCACATTGGGATTACCATCTCTATCACCGCCCATCCATGAACCGAACTCAATTGGATTAAAATTTTTTGGCAAACTTTTGCCCATGTGTTTTAAAAATATAGCATTCAACCTTCTATAAACTTTTGGAATAGTTTCCCATAAACTGTCCTCGATTACAGCTAGTCCCCACCTTGCCTCCTCTACTGGAGTCGGTTTAAATCTTTTTAAATCATCAGTATTCCATATAATTGTAAATTCATCGTAAAGTTTTTTATCTAAAATTTTCAATCTTGATGGTTTATTTTTAAGAAGATCTCTTTGATCCATTATCTCTGTAATTTTGTGGTACTTTTGAATTAATGTCCTTCTTTTTACCTCAGTGGGATGAGCGGTAAGAACTATTCCAATATGAAGATTTTTTGCGATGTTATATATCTTTTGAGGCTTAATTTTTTTATTTTTAAAAAGACTTTCAAAAATTTCCTCAATAAAAATATTTTTATGTTTGTCTTTTAAATTTGAGTTTTCATATTCATCTAATTTTCTAGATGCATCTATTGACTCAGTAAGATTAATAAAATTCATAAAATGTGTAAATGCTCTAGCTAATTTGAATATTTTTATAGGTTTTAGTTTCTGAATTTCTGAAGTAATTTTCTTAAATCTATTTTTATTATTTTTATTTTTGGTATTTGCTTTGGATAATAGTCTTATCTTTTCAACTAAATTGAAAAAACTTTCGCCCTCTTGTTTTTTTATTACTCTACCTAAGATATTTCCTAAATATCTAACATCATCTCTTAAAGATTTGGTAGGTATACTCTCATAATAAAGATCTCTTTTTAACATTCAAATTTTCCTTTGAATTTAAGAATATCTATTTTCTTATATTTTTTTACCATTTAAAACTGACTTAACAGTTTCGCCCATTACTGATGGATTCTTTGATATTGTCACACCACACTCTTTCAAAAGCTCAACTTTCTCTACTGCACTTTCGCCATATGCAGAAACAATAGCACCTGCATGACCCATTACTCTTCCCTTTGGAGCTGTTAGTCCTGCAATGTATCCTATAACTGGTTTTTTCATATTATCTTTTGCAAACTCTCCTGCTGCAACTTCTTGTGGTCCACCAATCTCACCAATCATTAAAATTGCATCAGTTTCATTATCAGTCTCAAATTTTTCAATTATATCTCTAAATGAGCTTCCATTAATTGGATCTCCTCCAATTCCAACACTGGTCGAAATTCCAATTCCTAAATTTTTCATTTGTTCTGCCGCCTCATAGCCTAAAGTTCCCGATCTGCTTATTATTCCAACTTTACCCTCTTTATAAATATGACCGGGCATAATTCCCAGCATTGATTTTCCTGGACTAATAATTCCTGCACAATTTGGTCCGACTAATGTCATTTTTTCATTTCTAGAATACCTTCTCATATATCTTTTAATTCTGATCATGTCATGAGATGGAATACCATCAACTATAGCTACACAAGTTTTTATACCCGCATCTGCTGCTTCCATTGCAGAGTCAGCTGCAAAAGCTGGTGGTACAAATAATATTGATGCTGTTGCTCCAGTATGTTTCACAGCATCTTTGACTGTATTAAAAACAGGTCTATCCAGATGTTTTTGACCTCCTTTTCCGGGAGTTACACCGCCAACAACATTAGATCCATATTTTATCATTTCTTCTGCATGAAAAGTCCCCATCTTTCCAGTGAAGCCTTGTATTAAAATTTTTGTATTTTTTTCAATTATGACTGCCATTTTATTTTTTTAATGCCGCTACTGCTTTATTAGCAGCATCCTCTAAAGTGTTAGCTTCAATATAATTTAACTTACTATCCCTAAGAATTTTATTTCCTTTTTCAACATTAGTTCCTGCTAATCTTATTACTAAAGGAACCTTTATTTCTATTTTTTCTAATGCTTGAACTATTCCCTCCGCAACCCAATCACATCTATTTATTCCAGCAAAAATGTTTACTAAAATTACTTTTACTTTCTTATCCATCGTGATTAATTTAAAAGCTTTTACTATTTTTTCTGGTGTTGCCCCTCCACCTACATCAAGAAAATTAGCTGGTTCTCCCCCTGCTAGTTTAATCATATCCATAGATGCCATTGCTAATCCAGCGCCATTAATAATATTTCCAATATTTCCATCTAAGCTTACGTAATTTAGACCTCTATCAGATGCATAAACTTCTTTTTCATCTTCTTGAGTTTTATCTCTAAGTTCAGATACTTTATCTCTCCTAAACATTGCATTATTATCAAAGCTCATTTTACAATCTAAAGCTAAGATTTGTTTTTGTTTTGAAATTACTAATGGGTTAACTTCAACCATTGTAGCATCCAATTCACTAAAAGCTTTAGCGCAGCCAATAATAGTTTCAGATGCTCTCCTTATTAATTCTGGTTCGATACCAAGACCAAATGCCAATTCCCTTGCTTGAAAACTTTGTATACCAACCGCAACTTCAATTTTTGATCTAATAATAGATTGTGGTTTTTCTTTAGCAATTTCCTCCACACTCATTCCACCTTCAGTGGAAGCTACAACCATTATACTTTCTGAACTTCTATCAAAAACTAATCCTAAATATAATTCTTTCTCAATGTCAGTTGCTTCCTCAATATAAATTCTATTAACTATTTTACCTTCAGGACCAGTTTGATTTGTTACTAATTTTTTTCCTAAGAGTTTATCTGTTGCTTGAGCAACTTCTAAAGGTGTATTGCAAATAATTACTCCGCCTGCTTTACCTCTTGCCCCCGAGTGTATTTGTGCTTTTACTACCCACTTTGATCCCCCTATTTCTCTAGCTTTATTCTCTGCTGTCTCAGGGCTATAAACTATTCCACCTCTCGGAACTGTAACACCAAAACTAGATAAAATTTCTTTTGCTTGATATTCGTGTATATCCATATTTATTTATTATTAATTTTTTTATCAATACTAACAATATTTTCTGCCATTCTTGCTGATGCAGCATCTATCATTCTTCCATCGAGTTGGGCAGCACCTTTTCCTGCTTTAGCAGCCTTATCTAATTCCTCTAAAATTCTTTTTGCTTTAGTTACTTCTGATGAAGGTGGAGAAAAAACTTTATTAGCAAGTTCAATTTGTGAAGGATGAATTGCCCATTTACCTTCTATGCCAATAGCTGCTCCTCTTTTTGCTGCTTCGATATAGGCATCAGGATCATTAAAATCACCAAATGGACCATCAATTGCTCTTAAACCATATGCTCTACAAGTCATAACTAATTGAGAAAGTCCATGGTGCCATTGATCACCCGGATAATCAGGATTTAATCCTCCTATGACAACAGTCCTAGCTCTCAAGCTTGCCGCATAATCAGCAACTCCAAAATGAAGTGCCTCTAACCTTTCACTAGATTTTGCAATCTCTTTAATGTTCGACATCCCCAGTGCTGTCTCAATTAAACATTCAATGCCTATTTTATTTTTAAATTTTTTGCTGGTTTCTATTTGTGTCAATAAACAATCAACCATATAAACATCACTAGCAGTTCCAGCTTTTGGTAAAAGAATCGTATCAAGTTTTTCTCCTACTTCTTCAACTATATCGACCAAATCTCTATACATATAATGCGTATCAGGACTATTTATTCTTACCGATATAGTTTTTCCACCCTCTCTCCAATTAATATCTTTCAAAGCTTTGATTACATTTTGACGAGCTGAAATCTTATCCATTGGTGATACCGCATCTTCCAGATCTAAAAAAATATAATCTGCTTTGGAATTTAAAGCTTTTTCAAACATTTCAGGTGAAGAGCCAGGTACAGCTAGTTCACTTCTTTGCAGTCTTGATCTTGCTGGTTTATAATATTTAAAACTCATTCAAATATTATAAATTTTGTTTAAATTCTTTAATTAATATAATTAACGTATTAATTATATATATAGTTTTTAGTAGTAAAAAATAAACTTTAAAAAAATTTTTCCTTTTGTTACAGATTCATTAATTAGTGAATTATGTCAAAATTACCAACTAAAGCAAAAGTAGTAATAATTGGTGGCGGTATCCACGGTCTTAGTACTGCTTGGAAATTATCTGAGACATACAAAAATCCTGGAGACATAGTAGTCCTAGAAAAAAAAGACACTGCAGCAGGTGCAAGTGGAATAGCCTGTGGTGTAATTAGAAATAATTATTTTCAGCCAGCAATGAGAGAGTTGATGGCTCATTCAGTTTCAGTTTGGGAAAGTGATCCAAAAGCATTTAAATATAATGCAGTTGGTTATTTACAAATATCTCCTGAAGTTATGCATAAAGATGTTGCAACAATTTATGAACAGCAAAAAGCAATAGGATACGACTCTGAATTCATTGAAGGTGAAAAAGATTGCATGAATTATATGAAAGGTATGTTTGACGATTGGCAAGCCCAAGGAATTACTTCGGTACTTCATGAAAAAAAGGGTGGTTACGCGTTCAATAAAGATTCAATCAAAGCTCTTGAGAATAAATCTACATCTAATGGCGTTCAAGTTATTAAAGGTGTTAAAGTAAATGGATTTAAAAGAGGAAGTAATAGCAAAGCTGTTACAGGTGTTGAAACCGATAAAGGAACTATAGACTGTGAACAGGTGGTTATTGGTGCAGGCCCTTGGGCTAGAGATTTTTGGAATATGCTTGAACTTCCTAAAACTGCAAATATTAAAGGTAAAGATGGTAAAATGCACACAACTGACATGTGGACATATTGGATGTTACAGGAAGGTGTAATTGGTGTTGAGCCAGATTTTTTAAAAATGAATAATGGTAAAGCACCACCTGTTATTCACGTAGACTCTACTGCACCTTTGTATTCTGATAAAACAAAAAAATTAATTACAGATAAAATTTGGGGAATTTATTATAAACCAGATATCGAAGGCTTAGGAGTGCAAGGTGGTACCTCTCCTTATATTGTTGATAAACATTTTGATCAAGTGAATGTGGATCCTTACGGAATTGACTCACCAGAGTATCAAACTACTGAAGCGTTTAATGATATGTGGTGTTCTGCTTTGGCTCATTGTCAAAAAAGATTTGAAGGTAAGTCTGATCTTTATAGAAAAGGTCCATCAGGTGGATTGGGATGTATGACACCAGACTCTTTCCCGATATTTGATAGATTTTTAGAGAACGTTTATATGATTGCTGATGCTAATCACGGTTATAAAATGATTGGTGTTGGTGAATTAGTTGCAAAAGAAATTTTAGGACAAGAGAGTGATTTGTTGAAACCATTCAGATTCAACCGTTACGAGAAGGGTGAACTTCACCCTACTTCGAACAGTCCGTTTCCTTGGAGCTAGCTGATCTAAGTAGACAGACGTTTTTTTTTCAGTTACTTTTTGATCTTAAAATTCTTAAAGGGGGAATATGACGGATTTAGAAAAACATGTAAAAAAACCTGGTAGAGACAAATTAGTTAAACAAGTTAGAGCAAAAATTAACGAACTTGGAATTGAGTATATTTTTTTTCAATTTATATCTGTTACAGGAAGAGTTGTTGGTAAAGGTATTCCTTCAGATCATTGGGAAAGAACATGTGAAAAAGGATTTCAATTAGTTTATGGAGCAACTGCAAACTTATTTTTAGATAGACACAATAATTACATTGGTTATGGACCTGAAGCTAAAGAACTTGTGGGTATTCCTGATCCAGAAACTTTTTGTCAATTACCTTGGGATAAAAAAGTTGCAAGAGTTTTTGTAACTTGCTTTAGAAATAGAGAAGAGAGAGAAAATCCAGGTGGTCATTTAACTTCTGACTGTAGAGGAAACTTAAGAATAATTGCTGAAGAATTTAAGAAAAAACACGGTTATCAACTTAGAGTTGGAACAGAGCCTGAAATGATGTGGTTAACTAGAAATGAGGATGGAACTCCAACTGGTAAAGGGTTTTCTAAACCATACTGTTATCATATTGATCAATTTGAATCTTTGAGACCTGTATTTATGAAAGTTATGGAATACGCAAGAGCTATGGGATTTGATATGATTCAAGGTGACCATGAAGATGCACCAGGACAACTAGAATTAAATTGGATGTTTGATGATGTATTAAGAAATGCTGACAGATTATCTACTTACAGACAGATATGTGCACAAGTTGCTAGAGAGTTTAACTTAATAGCATGTTTTATGACAAAACCATTTATGGGTGTTTCAGCAAGTGGTTGTCATACTAATATGTCGTTATGGTCTGGTGGAAAAGATGTAGTGAATAAATTAGGACATAAATCTATTCCTGCAATGGATGAAGTTTTTAGTTATGTGGAAGGCGGAACAAATACTTTCATGCCAGATACAAAAGATGTTCAATTACCTGGTAAAGTAGGATTAAAATCAATTGGTGGAATAATGAAACATCTTCCTGCATTAACTGCAATTGGATCTTCTACCGTTAATTCTTACAGAAGATTATGGGATCAAGGATTTTGGGCGCCAGTCTATGCTGATTGGGGTTATCAAAATAGAACTTGTGGATTAAGAGTTTCAGCTCCAGGAAGATTTGAATATAGATCAGTTGACTCTATGCATAATCCTTATTTGATGGGCGCAGCATTATTTAAAGCTATGGATGATGGTTTAACAAATAATATTGATCCGGGTAAGCCTGAGTCGAGAAATATTTATGAAGCTCAAAAAGCTGGTAAAGATGTAAAAAAATTACCTTTAAGTCTTGGTCAAGCATTAGATAGATTGTCTGAGGATAAAGTTATTCAATCTGCGATGCCAGATGAAATGTATAAAATATTTCATTGGTATAAAAATGATGAATGGGAGAGATTTTTAGGTGCAACAACTCAATGGGATCTAGATACTTATTTAGATTGCTTACCATAGGTCTTAAAATATTATTGAAAGGGTAAATTTATGTGTGGAATTGCTGGTTTAATTCATAGAGGTAAATCTTCAAATGTTGGAAGTGAGCTACAGGGTATGCTTCAAGCACTAAAACATAGAGGTGAAGACTCAACAGGTTATGCTTTATATGGAGATACTGATGGAAAAAATTTTGTCATGCGTTTTAAAGTTGGAGAAAATGTTGGTGAGGGAAGTTCATCAGTTATGGAAGATGTTTCAGTTTATGATGAGAGAAAAAAAATTGTAGATGAATACCTTTCAGAGATGGGAGCAAAAATTGTTAAAGAGGAAAGAACTCTTCCTTACTCATTAAGATATGAAATTGATTATGATGCAAAAGACTTGTTGGAATTTTCTCAAAAAATAGAAAGTATTCCAGGTGTTGAAATTCTTTCAATGGGAAAATCATTAGAAGTAATCAAAGATTTAGGTAATGCGAAAATGGTTTGTGATAGATACAGTTTAGATAAAGTTGTTGGTACACATGCTATCGGTCATGCTAGAATGGCAACAGAGTCAGGGGTTGATATTAAATCTGCCCATCCTTTTTGGGGCTACCCATTCAGTGATGTATCTGTTGTCCATAATGGACAACTTACAAATTACTGGAACAATAGAAGAGCTTTGGAAAATAAAGGCATGAGATTTATGTCAGAGTGTGACTCAGAATTAATAGCCGTTTATATAGCGCAAAAAATGAGAGAAGGAGCTAGTCTTGAAGAGGGAATGAAAGACTCTTTGTTAGGTCTTGATGGGGTATTTACATATTTTGTTGCAACTAAGGACTCTTTAGGAATGGCAAAAGATACAATGGCTGCCAAACCATTGGTTCTTTATGAGTCAGATGAATTGGTGGCAATGGGTTCAGAAGAAATAGCAATTAGATCAGTTCTACCACAAGAAATTGATACATATGATCCATTTGATGGGGAGGTAAAAGTATGGCGAATATAAAAACTATTGAAAAAAAATCAAAAGCTCAGTCAATGGGAATGCACACTGAAGTTTTAACGGGTAGAACTCAACAAAAATTTTTTAATCCTGATGAAGCTGAAAATTTTTATTACTTCGGTACATATGATGTGGATTTTAATAAAAGAACAGATCTTGATGTAAAAGATATGACAGCACCAGAAGCAAATAAGGAAATTGATAAATTAATGAGTGAAGGTTATGGAACAATTGTAATCAAAAACCCTCAAGGTAAACATAGTTTAGGCGTTGGTATTCTTAATAAACTAAACTTAATTTTCGAAGGTAGCTTGGGTTATTTTGGTATGGGCTCATGTGATGGACCTACAGTTAGAATCAACGGTAGAGTTGGTTGGTCTTGTGCAGAAAATTTGATGGCAGGTAAAGTGGTTATTGAGAAAAATGCTGGATCTTGTTTTGGAGCAGCTATTAGAGGTGGAGATTTGATATGTAAAGGAAGTGTTGGTGCTAGAACTGGTATCGATATGAAAGGTGGAACTATAATAATTGGCGGTGATGCTGGAGCTTTTACAGGTTTTATGATGCAAAGAGGACGAATTATCATCTTGGGAGATGTTGGAATAAACCTAGGCGACTCTATGTATGATGGGACAATTTTCGTAGGTGGAAAAATTGGTTCTTATGGTAGTGATGCCGTTGACTCTGAACTTACCAAAAGTGATCAAGATTGGTTAAAAAGAAAATTGAAAGTTGCAGAGATTGGTGAAAATTTTAATGTAAGTAAAATGAAAAAAATTGTAGCAGGTAAAAAACTTTGGAATTACGATAACTTAGAACCTACTGAGAAAAAAGGAGCGATCTAATGGCAAAAAGAAAAGTAAAAAAGAAATCAAATGGTAAAGGTGTGGGCGGAAAAGCTGATGTTCATGCACATGAAGAAGGTAAAAGAAATAAAAGCCTACTTGGACATAATGCTATTTTTACCCCTGAGGTAATAGACGATATTCATATAAAGTCTCAGTTAGGAAGATACAGAATGCGTGGAATGGCGCTAATGAAAAAAATTCCTACATTTGACGACTTGGTATTTTTACCAGGAACATTAACAAGATTTGTAATTGAAGGTTACAGGGAAAAATGTGAAACAAAAACTGTTATTGGGCCAAGATGTGAAAATCCAATTGAGTTAGATATTCCTGTTTACATTACGGGGATGAGTTTTGGAGCACTTTCTTATGAGGCAAAAACAGCTTTAGCTAGAGGAGCTACAATGGCTGGAAGTGCAACATGTTCAGGAGAGGGTGGAATGATACCAGATGAAAGAAGATACTCTGAAAAATGGTATTACCAATGTATTCAATCAAGATATGGTTTCAATCCTCATCATGCGCAATTAGCTGATGGAATAGAAGTTTTTATTGGCCAAGGACAAAAAGTTGGTATGGGAGGTCACTTAATGGGCCAAAAAGTAACTGACCAAGTTGCTGAAATGAGATCACTACCATCAGGTATTGACCAAAGATCACCTGCGAGACACCCAGACTGGTTAGGTCCAGATGATTTAGCTCTCAAAGTTGAAGAGTTACGACAATTAACTAAAAATAAAGTGCCAATTCAATTAAAGCTTGGTGCATCAAAAGTTTATGATGATGTCCGTATGGCTGCAAAATGTGATCCTGACTCTATATATTTAGATGGTATGGAAGGATCTACTGGAGCTGGTCCGCACATCGCAGCTGCAAACACAGGAATTCCAGGAATTGCTGCTATCAGAGAAGCTAGAAGAGCCATTGATGATGTTGGTAAAACTGGAAAAGTAACTTTAATTTATGCTGGAGGAGTTAGAGATGGTGCTGATATGGCAAAAGCTTTAGCGTTAGGTGCTGACGCAATTGCAATTGGTACTGGATCTATGATTGCGTTAAATTGTAATAAAGATATTCCAGAAGCAAACTTTGAAAAAGAAATGGGTGTAAAAGCTGGTGAATGTTATCACTGCCATACTGGAAGATGTCCAGTAGGTGTTGCTACTCAAGATCCAAAATTGAGAGCAAGATTAAACCCAGATGATGCAGCTCTTAGAGTTTATAATTATTTACATTCTATGACATTAGAAGCACAACTTTTAGCAAGAGCGTGTGGAAAAACAAATATCCACTCATTAGAGCCTGAAGATTTAGCTGCACTAACATCTGAAGCCTCAGCTTTAGCAAAAGTTCCATTAGCTGGAACTAATTATACAGTTGGAGTTGATAACTATCACAAAATATAAGGATAATAACTATGGCGAAAAAAAAGGTTAAAAAAGTAGTTAAAGCAAAAGTTAAAGAGGTCAAAGGCCAATTAGGTAAAAAAGCAGAAACAGCTAGAGAAAAAATGATCGGTCAATCAATTGGTTACCGATATGATGTTAATCTTTTACCTGACTACAGTAAACTAACACCCTTTCTTAAAAAATACATAGAAGCAATGGGGTGGGATGATTTGAATTGGTTAGAAGATGTTCATATGGGATATGAAGAAGATAGGCCGGCAGTATTTTGCAGAAATGCTAACGGCTGGGTTACAATCCCGAAATCTATAAAGCTACCAAATAACCAGCAAGATAGAGATATGATAGCAAGAGAGCTTTTGGTTAAGTTCCAAATGTCACCTAAACATCCTCTTGTTGATTTGAAAAAAGCTTACCTAAAATTTTAATTTCACAATCTAAAGTTGATTTTTTTTTAAAAACCTACTGTCTTAGTTGGGTTTTTTAAGCTTCTTTTGTTTGTCACTCCTCTTAAAATTTAATAGGATTTTGAAAACTAAATAAGGAGAAAGAGAATATGACTGATCAGTTAGGTGCTCTTACAACCATATTTACAGAATTTTACTACTGGGTAACAGTAGTACTAATGTTTTTAATTCACGTTGGTTTCTGTATGTATGAAGTTGGAGCTTCTCGATACAAACACCATCAACATACTCTTATGAAAAATACTATGCTGATACCATTGGTAACAGTAACTTGGTTTTTCTTTGGTTGGTGGATTTACTGGGCATTCCCAACAGGACCGGGAATAGCGCCTTCAATAATGAATGAAAGCACTGCTTTAATTACCGATGAAAGTACTTTTAGTGCTAGATGGTACGTTGCAGCAAGTGAATACATGGCAATTAATTTAGGAGATCACATTTCTGGTGTATTCTGGGCTGCATTCTTACTGTTCTCATGGACAGCTGCTTCTATTGTTTCAGGAGCAATCATTGAAAGAATTACAACTTTTGCATTTGGAATTTTAGCAATAGCAATTGGATCTGTATTTTGGACAATTGACGCTGCTTGGGGATGGCACTTTGATGGATGGATGCTTAAAATTTTAGGATATCATGATGCTTATGCATCAGGAGTAATTCACGCAATTGCAGGTGGATTTGCTTTAGGTGTTCTATGCGTTTTAGGACCAAGAATTGGTAAATTTTCATCAAGTGGTGAACCAAGAAATATAGGACCAAGAAATCCTTGGCTAGTAACAGTTGGATTATTTTTAATTTATACTGGTTTCTGGGGATTTTATGCAGCATGTAATATACCAATCTTTGACCTTGGACCCGAATATGGGATGGAAGGTGTAACTTATTGGACAGCTACAAACATATACGTAACCCCTACTACACTTAGTGGTATTACTTTTAACTTCTTGATGTCATTATCAGGTGGATTATTAGCCGGTTATTGGATTGCTAAAGGTGATCCTTTCTGGACATACTCAAGTGGACTAGCAGGTGTTATCTGTGCTTCAGCTGGAAATGATTTATATCATCCAATTCAAGCAATGATCATTGGTATGATCGGTGTTGTAATTGCATACAAACTACATTACTGGGTTGAGCGTAAGTTCAAAATTGATGATGCAGTTGGTGCAGTAGCAGTTCATGGTTATGCTGGCTTTGTTGGTCTAGTAATTTGTGGTTTTGTCTTAAATGGATATCCATCATCTGGTTACAGTGTTGGTGCTATGTGGGATGGAACAACTTATGCATCAATCAATCCATTGGGGCAATTCTTAGGAGCAATAATAATGTTTGGTGTTCTTGGAATGCTACCAGGTTATGTCATAGCTAAAGTACTTCATGGAATGGGTAAATTAAGAATCCCGCGTGAAGTAGAAATAGCTGGACTTGACTATGAAATGATGGAGTCTGCTAAGAGTGATGAAAAAGCAGTTTCATCCGCAACCAGGTAAAGGAGATAAAATATGGCTACAGTTACAAACTGGATCGATCACCTAAGTGCTGAAGAAGTTGTAGGTGCTGTTTACCCTGGTGCTGGTGGTTCAGAAATGACACTAGTTATCATTGGTATCGTTTTATGGTTAGGCTGGCATGTTTTGACTGCAAGATCTGAAAGTGAAGAACTTTCAAGACTAGCAAGAAAAAGACATGGAGCTAATGATCATAAAAGCAATATTACCGATTGGTAATTTAAAATGAAATTTGGGCGCTACTTAATTGTGGCGCCCTTTTTTAATCTTCAATCATAAAATGTCAGAAGAAAATAATAACGAAGAATTAAGACCGACCAAAATGCGAGGGGTTGCGTTCCCTAAAGCAAAATACGGGGTAATATTGGCAGTAATTATAATTATTGTTGTTAATATTATATACTACAAGGAAACAATTTTTTCTTTTTTTAAATAACTATGTTAATTTAATTTATGCCAAAAAACTTATTCAAAATTGCTAAAGAAAAAAAAATAAAGTACTTTTTGATTAGTTTTATAGACTTGTTTGGGGTATTAAGATCAAAGTTAGTTCCTGCAAGAGCTATTCAAGAAATGCAAGAAGCTGGTGCTGGCTTTGCAGGCTTTGCGGCATGGTTAGACATGTCTCCTGCTGACTCTGATATGTTTGGTATTCCAGATCCCGATAGTCTTATTCAATTACCATGGAATAAAGAGGTGGGTTGGTTAGCCTCAGATCTTTGGATGAATGGAAAACCTGTAGAAGCGTCACCAAGAATAATGCTCAAAAACCAAATTAAAAAACTTAAAAAAAAAGGTCTTACAATGAAGTCTGGAGTAGAATGTGAGTATTTTTTAATTTCACCAGATGGTAATTCAATAGCAGATCCAAGAGACACTCAATCAAAGCCTTGTTATGATCAGTCAGCTCTAATGAGAAGATATGATCTAATTAAAGAAATTTGTGACTGTATGATTGAAATGGGATGGGGTCCTTATCAAAATGACCATGAAGATGCTAATGGTCAATTTGAAATGAATTGGGATTATGATGATTGTTTAATTACTGCAGATAGACATACATTCTTCAAATTTATGGTCAAAACGATTGCAGAAAAACATGGTTTAAGAGCAACTTTCATGCCTAAACCATTTGAGAATTTAACAGGCAATGGATGTCATGCACATATTTCTGTTTGGGATGGTAAAAAAAATAAATTTTTAGATAAATCAAACAATTTAGGCTTAAGTAAAATGGCTTATAACTTTTTAGGTGGTGTAATTAAAAATGCTTCATCACTATCAGCCTTTTTTAACCCAACGATAAATAGTTACAGAAGAATTAATGCTCCTCCAACTAAGTCAGGTGCATCATGGTCGCCTAGTAGCATTTCTTACACTGGTAATAATAGAACTCATATGGTTAGAATTCCTGATCCAGGTAGATTTGAATTAAGATTAATGGATGGCTCTGCTAATCCTTATTTGTTGCAAGCAAGTGTATTGGCCGCTGGATTAGACGGTTTAGAAAATAAGATAGATCCAGGAAAACCATTAGATTGCAATATGTATGAAGATTATAAAAAGTACCCTAACCTTCCAAAACTCCCCGATGAACTAGATCAGTCTCTTGAAAAGCTAAATAATAATAAAGATATGATCGAAGCGTTTGGTAAAGAAACAATTAATAGCTATATCAAACTAAGAAATTCAGAAATTAAAGAATTTAAACAAAAAGAAAATTTTGACAAAACCAAACCTATTACTAGGTGGGAACGAGATAATACGTTAGACTGTTAGAATATGACAATTTTATCTAACGGCCATTTGTGGAAACACAGTGAGTTTATTGAAAATAAAAATTTTTCATTCAATAAAAATAAAATTCTTAGCTCATTATCTAAAAAAGATATTGATGATGCTTACTTAAGCATATCAAGCTGGGAAGGATATTCTCCAACTCCATTAATTGAATTAGATAAACTTTCAAAAGAACTAAACTTAAATAAAATTTTTTACAAAGATGAGAGTAAAAGATTTGACCTTAAATCTTTTAAAGCTCTTGGTGGAGCTTATGCAGTAGAAAAAGTTTCTAACGGAAATAAAGATATAGTAGTTGCAACTGCAACAGCAGGTAATCACGGTAGATCTGTTGCCTGGGGTGCAAGAAGACTTGGTTTGAAATGTAAAATTTTTATAAGTGAATTTGTAAGTGATGCAAGAGGACAGGCAATGGCTGATCTTGGTGCTGATGTTGTAAAAGTCAAAGGCAATTATGAAAAATCATTAATTGAGTGTATTAAACAATCAACAGATAATAACTGGCAAATAGTTCAAGATGTTGCCTGGAAAGATTATATGATTGTTCCAAAGTATACCATGGCAGGTTATACGGTTATGATGAGAGAAATTGTTGATCAGATTAATGTAAATAAAATTACCCATATAATTTTACAAGCAGGTGTAGGTGGCATGGCAGGAGCAATGGTAGCAGGAATAGCAAGATATCTTGATAATGTTCCAACTACTATAACTGTAGAGCCAGATAGTGCAGCATGTGTTTTGGAAAGTATCAGAACAGGTAAAATAGAAAAAATTGATATCAAAAGAGAAAGCTTAATGGGGGGTATGTCGTGTGGAGAAGTATCATTGGTCCCATGGGAAATTTTAAAAAATTCTGTTAAATATTGTATTAGTTTACCTGATGATGATATTGCAAAAACAATGAAATTACTTGGAAACGCAAGTTTTAGTGAAGAGAAAATAATTGCTGGAGAAAATTCTGCTCCTGGCGTAATCAGTTTAATTACAAGTTGTGAGGATGAAAAAATAAAAGAAAAAATTAAGTTAAATAAAGATTCAAATGTAATGCTAATTGGTTGCGAGGGAGATACAGACCAGAAAATGTACCAAAAATTAATAAGCCAATAAAAAATTTTAATGAAAAAAATTTATAAAAAAAAGAGTGAAAATCTTGATTTCTATAAGATTTTTAAACCTGAATTAACTCCAAAGAGAATGATGGAATTAGGTGTTTTTGGAGGAGCATATTTTGGATTGGATGTTAAAGAATACCCAAAAACCTGGTTTAAAAATGTTAAATTAAGTAAGACCTTTGATGTAAAATTGAATAGATTCAAAATTGTATCAGGATTATCAAGAGAGCATTGGATTGAAAAAGGGTGGATTTTTAAAGAAGATCCTCTCGGTTGGTTTCAATGGTATTGCAGATTTACAAATGGAAGAAGAGTTCCTCACATGGATGAAATTCAAATCAAAAGATGGAAAAATTTTAGGAGACATGTGATTGCAATAGAAAAGAATTGTGAAAAAGGTGATTTAAGTTGTCGAAAAAGACAAAGACAAGCAATTTTGCAATGGGCTTATGATCCGTATAAAAGATGAGGTTTAATTTCCAATAAAATGAAATACTATTTTTCTAACTTGAGCATTTAATCTATGTTCAAAAAGATATAAACCTTGCCAGGTTCCAAACAATATTTTTCCATCTTTAATACTCAGTGTTATTTGATTATTAGTTAAAGAGGATTTAATGTGTGCGGGCATATCATCTTTACCTTCTGCAGTATGGGTATAAAGAGAATTATCCATTGGAGCTAGTTTATCAAAATAATTAATTAAATCGGTTTGAACATCTGGATCAGCGTTTTCTTGAACAATTAATGATGCGCTAGTATGTTGGATGCTTAAATTTATAATACCATTATTAAATTTATTTTTTTTTATCCAATTAAATACATCATTTGTAAATTCATAAAGTTTTTGTCCATTGGTATCAATCTGATAGTTTAAAAATTCCTGTCTCATATATTAATCATAACTAACAGAAGTAAGTTCATGTAAACGACTGATGGTTCTTTTAAATGGTTCAGCTATACTCTTTGAGGATTTAAGCGAATTTAAATCTACTTCTGATGTAATCATTAATGGAATTTTTTTTTCATAAACAATATCAATTAAAGTAATAAATCTTTGTTGTTGATTTGAATTTTCATCTCCAAATTGAGGTAAATTTTCTATGAAAATAAAATTACATATTTTAGAAATCATTATATAATCTTCGGAACCCAAATTTCTATTACATAGTTCATCAAATTTAAATTTAGCAACTCCATCATAAAAATTTTCAATTATTAGTTCACGTCCTTTAATTTCTAAAATTTTTAAAGTTTTATTCTTATCTTTAGTAATTTTTCTAAAAAATTTATTAAATATAAAATTAGAAGACTCATTTGCAGGAAATAAAAATCTTTTATTTTCTAAATTATTACTTAATCTATAATCATCCGTAATTGATAATTTCTTTTCATAACAATTATTCTCTAAAATTTTTATAAATGGTTTAAATTGATCCCTTTGAAGACCATCTTTATAAAGATCATTAATATTTATATTTGAGGAAAAAATAACTTTAATTTTTTCTTCAAATATTCTTTTGAATAATTTTCCCAATATCATTGCATCGACAATATTAGTTACCTGAAATTCATCAAAATAAATAATCTCAGTTTTTTTATTTAAATTTTTTACAAAAAGTTCGACTCCATTTTCTTTTTCTTTGTTTTGAAAAATAAATTCGTGAAATTTAATCATGAACTCATTAAAATGAAGTCTTATTTTTTTTTCTTCTATCTTATCGAAAAAAAAATTTAAGATCATTGTTTTTCCTACCCCTACCTCACCCACTAAATAATATCCAAGTTTACTATTTTTTTTTTGGAATAATCTTTTCAAAAATGACCGGTTGAAATTATTTTTATGATAATCTCTAAGATCATCTATAATTTCAATTTGACTAAGATTAAGTTCATATTGATTATCCTCACAATGTTTCGAAAATGATTTTTTTAAATTCATTTCTTTATTTTAAAGTCAATTCCATATTCAGATCTAGGTCCATTTCTTAATCCAAAAGGACCTGGTATAAAAATAGTCATAGGTCTTGTTCCATGTTTTAAATCTACTCGATGGTAATCGTTTGCTGATCTAAAGCCAATATAGCCAGGCTTTCTCCAAAATTTACCTTTTTTAGTTGTTTCCCAGTAACCTCCCTTAAGAATTATTGTTATATAAGGACATAAATGATTATGTACCCCTTCACCATGGTCATCTGCTAGCATCTCATGAATTAGGATATTAAAAGGAAACCATTTAGGCCTATTTCTGAATAATACATAATATCTATTTAACCATGGTTTAGCCAAATTGTATTTTGGATGAGATGGACCACGATCTAAAACAACTTTTTTTCTTCCAAATTTTTCTAAAATTTTTAAGAACATTAGATTAACTAATATATTTTTACAATTTCATTATTTTTAATAATAAATAACTGCTTGTTGTTTATAAATGGTTTGCTTAATTGATTTCCACCAACATTCAATATTGATGATTGTTTTCCATCGCTAATATTTGCTTCTAAAATTTTTCCATTATTTAAAGATAAATAAATTGCATTATTACTTAATATAAACCCAGAAATTTTAATTTTGGATCTTTTTCTTTTACTTAAATTTTTAAACAAATCATTAATTCTGACAATGTTTCCATTTCTTTTATCTATAACAAATAAATAACCCTCATTATTAACAGTAAAAATTAAATTTTTTGCTATTATTGGTGTAAAATAGGAACTTATATTTTGTTTCCAATTTATAACTCCATTATTTTTATCAAGAGAAAAGAAAGCATTTTGATTATTTGAAAAATACAAACTATCCTTATCTAAAACTAAATTTGAATTCTTATGCAGAAATGATTTTGTCGAAATATTTGTATTTCTTAAAGGTATAAGCCATGCCAATCTACCTGAATTTTTATCTAAAGAATAAATATCACCATTTGAATTATTAAAATATAATTTTTTATCATCCAATACAATTGATAGTTTCTTTTGTGATTTTATCAAAAGATTTTCTGTATTGAAACTCCAAAGTTTTTTTCCATTAATCAAATTAAAACAAAAAATATTATTGTTTGAGTCAACTGCAAAAAATTTATCTTTATCAATTTTGACTTTAGAAATGAAAATAGTTTCATGACTTTCATCCCAAATTATTTCACCTGTAGTTAAATTTAAAGCGTAATATTTTGATAAACTATCATTAACAATTAATATTTTTCCATTAGTTGAAAAATTTAAGATTGGTAATGACTTTTTTTCTTGTTTAGAATAAAAATTTTTTTTCCAAATTACTTTTGAATTATCATTGAATTTTATAATCGTACCATTTTTATCAAAAAAAATTAAATTATCTTTATCAAAAATTAAATCATAACTAAAATTTTCAAAATTTTTAATTTTTGAAAATTTATATTTTGATTTTTTCTTAAAAGTTTCAAAAGTCAATAAAGGTCCTGAATTATTATCATTTTTAAAGTTATAATTTATTTTTGTTTTTAAAGGTGTTTTTATAATTAAATTTTGATTTAACTCTTTAGTATCAATTTTTTTAATTTCAAAAAGAATTTGAGATTTAGACTCTAGTGAGGCTTCTTTTTTAATATTCTCAGTTTGAGTCCATATTCCTGATCTAGTATCAAAGGAACAATTTGAATAGATTGTAATAATAAATAAAAAAAATGATATTTTCTTAATCACTAAAAATCTCTATTTAACCTTTTTTGTGACTCAATTTTTAAAGTTCGATTAGCTTCTTCTAAAGAAATAATTTTATTAAAAAATTCTTTTGACTTTTGTTTTTCACCTTTGGAATAGAAATATTCAGCCATTAAATATAAACCGTGAGATTTCCAAACACTTTTGGAATTTATTATAGGACTTAATATATCTAATAGTTGAATTTCATTGCTATTATCTGCGTTATATAAGGCTTTTTTATATATAATTAAATTTCTAATTTCTTTCTCAAGTGACACTTCTTCAATAATTATGTCAAACAATTCATTAATTTTTGTCTGATTTGTAACGAGAGCATTATCAATTATAAAATATAATGATAAAGGTGAATATGTTGAGTCTTTTTTATTTATCAGATCAATTAATGCATTTTTTGTAATTTCACTATTTTTTTTTGAATACTCTGCAACTATAAGGTTATATTGGTTTGATATTTTTATTTTATTTCTTTCTTTAAACTCACCAAATATAAAAAAGCTTATAAGTAAAAATATAATGAAAACTAAAAATGAAATTAATAATTTTTTATTGTTAATTAAAAAATTTTTTACCTTTTCATTTCTGGTGTTACTGTTGATTATAGCTATATCTTCATCCATATTTAAATCATATTTCTAAGAACGTACTGAAGAATTCCTCCATTTTTATAGTATTCTATTTCATTCTTTGTGTCTATTCGGCAAAGGGTGTCTACTAATTTTATATCTCCAGAAGAGTACTTAATCTCTATTTTCACAATATCAGATGGTTTTATGCCTTTCTCAATATCTATAACACTAATTAACTCTGATCCGGTTAAATTTAAATTTATCCTATTCATGTTATCTTTAAATTGCAATGGCAAGATTCCCATTCCTATTAAATTTGACCTATGAATTCTTTCAAAACTTTCAGCAATCACCGCTTTAATACCTAATAATTTAGCTCCTTTGGCTGCCCAGTCTCGTGATGATCCAGTTCCATACTCTTTACCGCCTATAACCACTAAATCTGTTCCTCTTTTTTTATATTCAACAACTGCATCATAAATTGGCATAATTTTATTTTCTGGATATAATTTTGTAAAACCACCTTCTGTTCCTGGTGCCATTTCATTTTTAATTCTTATATTTGCAAAAGTTCCTCTCATCATAACTTCGTGGTTTCCTCTTCTTGAGCCATAGGAATTATAATCTTTTGGTAAAATTTGGCGCTCCATGAAATAATCTCCTGTCGGACTATCTTTTTGAATATTACCTGCTGGAGATATATGATCTGTTGTTACCATATCGCCTAAAATTAATAATGGTCTTGCATCTTTAATTTCTTTAAAACCTTCGGGTTTATCTGAAAGGTTATCAAAAAATGGTGGTTTTTTTACGTAGGTTGAATTGTCTTCCCAATTATAAATACTACTTTTTTCAGTTTTGATTTGCTGCCATTGTATAGGGCCTTCAGAAACATTAGAGTATCTTTTGATAAACATTTCTGCACTTAAAGATGATTTTAAAGTTTCCTCTATTTCCTTATTTGATGGCCAGATATCCTTCATAAATATATCTTTACCATCTTTATCTTTTCCTAGAGAATCTTTATATAAATCAAAATTCATATGACCGGCTAAAGCATAAGCAACAACTAATGGAGGTGATGCTAGGTAGTTTGCTTTTATATGGGGTGAAATCCTTCCCTCAAAATTTCTGTTACCAGATAAAACTGAAACTGCATAAATATTTTCTTTTTGGATAGCTTCAACAATATTTTCCGCCAATGGTCCAGAATTGCCAATACATGTTGTGCAACCATATCCAACAAGATTGAATCCAAGTTTATCTAAATAAGTATTCAGTCCAGCTTTTTCTAAATAATCAGTAACTACTTGAGATCCAGGTGCTAGTGAAGTTTTAACCCAAGGTTTTACTTCAAGGCCTAATTCAACTGCTTTTTTTGCTAGTAAACCAGCTCCAATAAGAACATTTGGATTAGATGTATTTGTACAGGAAGTTATTGCGGCAATTAAAATTGAACCGTCTTTAATTTCAAATTCAGAATTTGGAACTTTAGAAATAGAGAAATCTTTTTTTTTTGTTATTTCTTTAAAGCTATCATTAAAACTCTTTGCAGCATCAGTTAATAAAACTTTATCTTGTGGTCTTTTAGGACCAGATATTGTTGGCACTATTGTGGACATGTCCAATGTTAAAGTGTCAGTAAACTCAATTTCATTGCTGGCCCATAAACCTTGCATCTTAGCATATTCTTCAACAATTTTGATTGTATTTTTATCTCTACCCGAAAATTCAAGATATTTTAAAGTTTCTTCATCTATCGGAAAAAAACCACAAGTCGCACCATACTCAGGAGCCATATTTGCAATTGTAGCTCTATCAGCTAATGTTAAATTTTTTAATCCTTCACCATAAAATTCTACAAATTTTCCTACTACACCTTTGTCTCTCAACATCTTAACAACAGTTAAAACTAAGTCGGTAGCAGTTGTGCCCTCTGGCATTTTATTTTTCATTTCAAAACCAATTACCTCTGGAATTAACATTGAAATTGGCTGACCTAACATACCAGCTTCTGCTTCAATACCTCCAACACCCCAACCTAATACTGATAGACCATTTACCATAGTGGTATGACTATCTGTACCCACTAGGGTATCAGGAAATAAATAGTTATCTTCTTTATATTTTGCTGACCAAACTACTTTAGAAAGATACTCCAAATTTACCTGGTGACATATTCCTGTACCAGGTGGAACAATTCTCAAATTATTAAATGCCTGTTGTCCCCACTTTAAAAAAGAATATCTTTCACCATTTCTATTAAATTCAATTTCTACATTTTTATCAAATGAGTCTGATTTTGCAGATTGGTCTACTTGGACAGAATGATCAATCACAAGATCAACAGCTGAAAGAG
This sequence comes from Pelagibacteraceae bacterium AG-426-P20, assembly GCA_003210015.1. Classification (GTDB taxonomy): domain Bacteria; phylum Pseudomonadota; class Alphaproteobacteria; order Pelagibacterales; family Pelagibacteraceae; genus Pelagibacter. The sequence goes on from QCNX01000001.1 coordinate 25,920, forward strand.
GGTTAATAGTGTTTGGATCTTTATTTTTTTCTTTAACAGCCTCTCTCATTGCGGCTAAATCAGCAACAGCTGGTATACCAGTATAATCTTGTAGTAAAACTCTAGCTGGCCTGTATGCTATTTCTGTTTTTGAATTTTTTTCTTCCAACCAATTTTTTATTGCCTCTATTTGATTTTTATTAACCGATAAATCATCTTCATATCTTAAAAGGTTTTCTAAAAGTACTTTAAGCGATTTTGGCAATTTAGAAATGCCTTTTAAACCATTTTCTTCTGCTTTAATTAAAGAAAAAATTTTATAATTTTTGCCATTAATCTTTATGTCAGATAGTGAGTTATATGAATTTTTTGTTCCTGGTTTCATAGTTTATATATAAAATGTAATTATGCTCAAAAGAAGAAGCCCTGACATAGCATAATTAAAGTACTTAATAAATTTATCATTTGTCGCAAATTTCCTTAGAAATTTACCTATAAATGTCCATAAGGTAATACTTGTTAGTGAAAATAAGAAAGCAAGTACAACCACTTGAGTCGCATAATTAATATAATTCTCTCCCAGTTCAACATAGGTAGAAACTACAATAATTGCCACCATCACACCTTTTGGATTCAAATATTGAAAAAAAAAGGTTTCTATAAATTTAACTGGATTTTCTTTTTTTGTTTCATCAGAATTTGTGGAAGATGCAATTTTGTAAGCTAAGTAAATTAAAAATAATGTTCCCAAATATTTAATTATAATTTGTATTATTGGAAATAACTTAAATACATTAATCAATCCAATCGTTAAAAAGATGACTAATGAAGTAAAGCCCAAAGTTACTCCAAGAATATGTGGAATAGTTTTGGTAATACCAAAATTAAAACCTGAATAAGAAGCAACTACATTATTTGGTCCTGGTGTATAAGCTGTTACAAACCAGAATAAAGCTATTGATAATATTTCAGGATGCATGTTTATGCTATTGGCAATCCATTTTCAGATTTTTGAGATGGGTGCACTAAAATTACTTTTCCCTCTTTATCAATAGAACCTAAAATCAAAACCTGAGAAACTACACCAGCAATATTTTTTTCAGCGAAATTACAAACACCTATTACCTGTTTACCCTTTAAATTCTCTTCATTATAATAATGAGTGATCTGAGCTGAAGATTGTTTAATCCCAACTTCTTCACCAAAATCTACTTCAACAACTAATGATGGTTTTCTGGCCTTTTCATTTTTTTTGACTGAAATTACAGTTCCAACTCTAATATCAACTTTATCAAAAATATCGTATGTTATTTGTTCTTTCATAAATGCAGTATTTATATTAATTATTACTTATGAGTACAGAAATTAATTTAGATGAATTATATAACAATTCAGTTCAGATTTTGACTGATCTAATAGGATTTAGAACAATTTCTGGGGAAGATAATAGCGCTTTAATAAATTATTGTGAAAACTATCTTCACAAGCTTGGAGCTACTTCTTTTAAAACCTTTGATAAAGAAAAAAAAAGAGTAAATCTTTTTGCTACTCTTAAAGCAAAAAAATCTAACGGTATAAAACCAATAATTTTATCTGGACATACAGACACAGTTCCTGTGTCAAAAAGCTGGAGCACTGATCCATTCAAGGCTACTGTTAAAGGTGACAAGCTTTATGGCAGAGGTTCGTGTGATATGAAAGGTTTTATAGCTTGCACTTTAGCTTTTGCTCCTATTTATGCTAAAACAGATTTAAATAGAGATATTCATTTTTGTTTTACTTTTGATGAAGAAACAGCCTGTTTAGGAGCTCCAATATTGATTGAAGAATTAAAAAAGAGAAATATCCAAGATGGTATTTGTATAATTGGAGAACCCACAAAAATGAAAATTATTGATGCCCATAAAGGATGTTATGAATATACAACTTATTTTGAAGGTTTAGCAGGTCATAGTTCTGCGCCGCATAAGGGTGTTAGTGCAGTAGAGTTTGCAGCAAGATATGCAAATAAATTAATTGAACTAAGAGAACAACTTAAAAAAAGAGCTCCTAAAGACTCTATATTTGATCCACCTTTCTCGACTTTACAAGTAGGAGGGATTTTTGGTGGAATAGCTCACAATGTAATTGCAGATAAATGTCATATCAATTGGGAAACACGACCAGTAATTAAGGAAGACGGAGTATTTTTGAATAATGAGATTGACAAATATGCAAATGAAATTCTTTTGCCAGAAATGAAAAAAGTTTTTTCTAAGTCTAACATAAAAAAAGAAATTATTGGGGAAGTCACAGGGTTTGATCGTGTTAAAAAATCTGAAGCATGTGAGTTAGTTTCTAGTTTGACTGGTGATAATTCTAGAGAAGTAGTTTCATTTGGAACTGAAGCGGGCTTGTTTCAAGAAATAGGTATTAGTACTGTTGTATGTGGACCTGGATCTATCGAACAAGCACATAAAGTAGATGAATTTATTGAACTTAACGAATTAAAAAAATGTTTAAGTTTTTTAAATGGTATAAAGTCCAAATCTACATCAAATTAATAAATTGTTAAGAAATCTAAATTAATTTATAATTGTACATGGTTAAAAAAAATTTAAGAGACTTAGTGGGCTATGGCTCTAAAGGAAAAAAGATCACTTGGCCAAATAGTTCAAAATTAGCACTTCAATTTGTCTTAAACTATGAAGAAGGTGGAGAAAATTGTGTTTTAAATGGAGATAAATATTCTGAAACCTTTTTATCAGAGATAATTAACGCCAAAGCAATCAAGGGAAGACATATTAGTATGGAAAGCATTTATGAATATGGATCGAGAGCTGGATTTTGGCGATTAGATAAATTGTTCAAAGAAAAGAAAATTCCAGTAACAATCTTTGGAGTGGGACTAGCCTTAAAACAAAACCCTGAAGTATGTAATGCTTTAAAAGATGGCGACTATGAAATTGCAGCACACGGCTATAGGTGGATTGATTATCAAAATATTAAAAGGTCAATTGAAAAAAAACACATGCAACAAGCAATCAAAACAATTAAAGATATTTTTGGTTCAAGACCATTAGGTTGGTATACAGGTCGATGTAGCCCTAATACTAGAGATTTAGTTTTTGATGATGGTGGTTTTTTATACGATAGTGATAGCTATAGCGATGATCTGCCTTACTGGGAATACAGAGGTAAAAAGAAACAACTTATTATTCCTTATACATTAGATAATAATGATATGAGATTTGCTACAAACCAAGGTTTTAATACAGGTGATCATTTTTATAATTATTTAAAAGATAGTTTTGATGCGTTATATGAAGAGGGAAAAACAAACCCTAAAATGATGTCTGTTGGATTACATTGCAGACTTATAGGAAGACCTGGAAGAATTCAGTCATTAAAAAAATTTTTGGACTATGTTCTTAAATTTGAGGATGTTTGGATTTGTAAAAGAATTGATATAGCCAAGCATTGGATTAAAAATTATTCATAATATGAAAGAAAAAATAATATTTACTAATGGATTAATAGACTTGGCTCAACCAAGGCTGGGCACAAAGGTAATTTATAAAACTGATGATTTTTTTGCATCAGCTAATAGAATTATTAGTCCATCTATTCCAGTATTTAAAGATGGTGTATTTGATAAGCATGGAAAGTGGATGGATGGATGGGAGTCACGAAGAAAAAGAATTCTAGGGCATGATTACATTATCTTAAAACTCGGTAAGCCAGGAAAAATTTCTAAGATTGATGTAGATACATCTCACTTTAATGGCAATCAACCAGCAATGGTTTCAATTGAAGGTTCATTCTCAAGCTCAAATAATATTAATCAATTAAAATGGATTTCAATTCTTACAAAAAAAAAGGTTAAAGCCAATTCTCATCACTTTTTTTCAATTAAAAACAAAAAAATATTTACTCATATCAAATTTAATATTTTTCCTGATGGTGGTGTTGCCAGATTAAGGTTATATGGATCTATTGCAAAATCAAAAAAAATTATCAATAAAAAAATGAATCTTGCTTCATTATTAGATGGGGCATCAGTTATCGCTTGCAACAATGAACACTTTGGTAAAGCTGAAAATATTTTAGCTCCAGGTAAAGCAAAAAATATGGGTGACGGCTGGGAAACTAGAAGACGAAGAGGTAAAGGAAATGATTGGTTAATTTTAAACTCAATTGATGGAAGTTCTATTGATAAAATTGAAATTTCAACTCATCATTTTAAAGGAAATTTCCCTAGTTACTGTTCTTTACAAGCAGCTTATTTACCAACCAAAAATTCTAAACAAATAGTTAACTCCTCTAATAAATGGAAATATTTATTAAAAAATTCAAAATTATCAGCCAACAAAACTCATATATTTAAAAATTCTTTAATGAAAAAAGATAAAATTAATCATATAAAAATTAATATATTTCCTGATGGTGGTATTTCGAGATTTAGAATTTTTGGAAAAAAGATATGACAAATTTAATTATTAAACCAAAACCTATTACTAAAGAAAACTTCAAGAAATTTGGTGACATGATAACAACTACAGATATCAAACCAATTGAAATTAATGATGGCTATGCAAAAAGATACGACGGTATTGCAAACTTAAATACAAAAAAAGATAATGGTGAGTCCACTATTAGTATTTTTTCTGCTCTTAAAAGATCTTTTCCAATGAAAGTTGATATGATGGAAAAACATCCCCTTGGAAGCCAAGCTTTTATTCCAATGAAAGAGACAACATTTTTAGCATTCGTTGCTCCGGAGGGAGATGAACCTGACTTAAAAAAAGTCGAGTCATTCATAATTCCTAGAGGAATTGGTGTTAATTATAATCCAGGGGTTTGGCACTTCCCATTAATCTCAACTGAAGATATGAATTTTTTAGTTGTAGATAGATTAGGTGATGGAGATAACTTAATTCTTCACGACCTAAATAAGGAAAATATCCTTTTAGAATTCCAAATATAAAAAAAAGCCCACCAATTTAAATTGATGGGCTTTAATTAAAATTTAATTATCTTTTATTTGATGATATTGCTAAGTGAATCACAGCACCTAATGATGCTCCAATTATCCAAGCATATCCTCCACCACCACCTAAGTTAGCGAAGAAATCATCCATTCCTAAGAATAAGATGTTTGGCCAAACTGTACCAACAGCAATGTATCCTGATAGTGCCCATGCCAACATACCTTTACCATTGAAACCACCATTATAGTGATACTTGCCGTTAGGCGAGTCACTAAACAAGTCATCAATATCTAATCTTTGTTTTTTGATTATATAGTAGTCAGTAATCATTATACCAAACACAGGAGCTAAAATTGCACCTAAAGTGTTTACAAACGGGAATAGTCCCATTTGAGTAATTACTGCAACCCACATACCACCAATTACAAAACCAAAAGCAGCAGTTATTAAACCACCAGTTCTGAAGTTGATTTTACTTGGCATTAAGTTTGCAAGGTCATACGCAGGAGGTATAAAGTTAGCAACCATATTGATACCAACTGTTGCTGCAAAGAATGCAAATGCTGCAACGATTGTTAATACAATATTGTCTACTTTAGCTACCATGTCTGTTGGGTTTGCTACATATTCACCAAAGATAGCGATTGTTCCACCAGTAATCATTAAAGTAATGAATGAGAAGAAAATAACGTTACCCACTAATCCCCATAGGTTACCTTTTTTCATTTCATTTTCATTTTTAACAAATCTAGCGAAGTCACCAAAATTGATTACCACAGCAGCAAAGTATCCTACCATAATTGAAAATACTGCTAGGAATGCTCCAAATGAACCTAAACCTTCAAATCCACCTGTTCTTGTTCCTCCAGAAAATATTTCACCAACCTCTGATAAAAGACCTCCACCAGCTTTGAACCAAATTACTATCATTAATAGAACCATCACTACATATACTGCTGGTCCTGCAAAGTTTAAGAATCTTTTTACAAGATCTACACCTTGCCAGAATAAGTAAACTTGGAATGCTGATACAAATATAAATGACACCCACATTACTCCTGTCATTCCTAAAAACATCTCAGTACCTGGATTACCAGTGAGACCTGTAATTAGAAGTGCTACAGCAGTTGATGCCGCATATGTTTGAGCTCCATACCAGAACATTGCCACAAGCCCTCTTGCCATCGCAGGAAAGTTTGCACCAAATACACCCATACTTACTCGAGCGAATACTGGATAAGGAATTCCATGTTTAACACTTGGTTTACCTGATAAGTTCACTAACCACATAATAAAAAAGCCAGCAAGTATTAATGCTAAAAATACTGCCCAACCATTTAATCCTGAGGCTAAGAATAAAGATGCTGCCAAAGTATATCCAAATAAACTTTGAACATCGTTTGCCCATACGTTAAAGATTTCAAACCATCCCCAATTTTTTTTATTAGTTGGAGTTGGTGCTAAATCTGCGTTGTAGAGCGATTTTGATCTACTCATATTTATCTCCTCTGTGTATTGCGAGTTATAACTAGTTTAATATATCGCAACGTTAATAGCTGAACCCTAATGATTTCTTTAATAAATACAAATAAATGATTTTTTCTTGGTAGTCCCTAAGTGTTGACTATCAATGTTAAATTAATGTGAGCCTAAAATGAACACTTCTTAATTGAAAAAAATTAGTTATTCCAACCACTAACAGCTTTAACCTCTAAATATTCTTCCAGGCCTAGTTTTCCAGCTTCACGGCCAATACCGGAGTGCTTGTAACCACCAAATGGTGCGTCTGGTGCTAGACCTGCGCCATTGATATCAACCATTCCTGATCTAAGTTTTCTTGCAACACGATTTGCTTTTTCTTGATCTTGTGTTTGAATAAAATTTAAGAGTCCATATGGAGTATCATTAGCAATTTTGATTGCTTCTTCTTCTGTTTCAAATGGTATTATCGATAAGACAGGTCCAAATATTTCAGTTCTAGCTATTTGCATTTGATTATTAACATCTGCAAATGCTGTTGGTTTTACAAAATATCCTTTATCCAAACCATCAGGTTTACCAGTTCCGCCAGCAACTAATTTTGCTCCCTCATCAATTCCAACTTGAATTAATGATTGAATTTTATCGAATTGAGTTTTAGATACAACGGGACCAATATGGTCTCCCTCTTTAGATGCAACATCTACTTTCATTGAGTTAGCAAATTTTTTAACTCTTTCAACTGCTTCATTATACATTGATTTTTCAACTAACATTCTAGTTGGTGCATTGCAAGACTGTCCTGTATTTCTAAAACATCTTAAAGCACCTCTTTCAACCGCCTCAGCATCAGCGTCTTTAAATATTATATTGGCTCCTTTACCTCCAAGCTCTAAACTTACTCTTTTAAAATCTTTAGCTGCATTTTCAGAAATCAAAGCCCCTGCTCTAGTTGATCCGGTGAATGAAATCATATTAATATCTGGATGACTTGTTAGTGCATTCCCAGTAACTGCGCCATCTCCATTTACTAAATTGAATACACCTTTTGGTAACTTAATTTCATCAATCATCTCTGCTAAAATCATTGACGATAGTGGTGCAATTTCAGATGGCTTAAGAACCATTGTACAACCAGCAGCAATAGCTGGAATTACTTTTAAACATGTTTGATTCATTGGCCAGTTCCATGGTGTAATTAAAGCACAAACCCCTTTTGGTTCGTGCAAAATATTATTATTAGGAGCATGTTCCCCAAGTTTTGCTTCAAATGTATATTCTTTTAAAACTTTTATATAAGATTTTATATGACTGGCGCCTGTTCCAGCTTGTAATTGAGTTGAAAAATCTATTGGTGCGCCCATCTCTAAAGATATAGCTTTAGCCATATCGGCCCACCTTTTTTTATATACAACGTACAAAGCTTCTAAGTATTTTAATCTTTCTTCTTTAGAAGAAAACGCCCAAGTTTCAAAAGCTTTGGTAGCTGCACTAACGGCAGTATTCACATCATCTACCCCACCTAGAGATATAACAGCACACTCTTCTTCAGTTGAAGGGTCTATTACTTTAAAATCATTTGGTTTTTTTGGGGCAACCCATGCTCCATTGATATAAAAATTTTTTTTATCTAACATTTTGAGAAACTAACCTTTCTTTATGATTTTGCAAATAAATTTGTTAACTCATAAACAATAGTTGCCGCAGCTAATGAAGTAACTTCAGCATGATCGTACGCTGGTGAGACTTCAACCACATCAGCAGAAACTAGATTTAATCCTGAAAGGCCTCTTAAAACATTAACCATTTCTCTTGTAGTCATACCCGCAATTTCTGGTGTACCTGTTCCAGGAGCAAATGCTGGATCTAATACATCAATATCAATTGATAAATATAAAGGATTGTTACCTACTCTTTTTTTTATTCTTTCTGCAATTTTATCAGTACCTTCTGTTTGAAATTCATCACAATGAATTATCTTAAATCCAAAACTTTCATCATTTTTAATATCATCTCTACTATAAAGTGGGCCTCTAATACCAACATGCATTGAAGCATCATCTAAAAATAATCCTTCCTCTCTTGCTCTTCTAAACGGAGTTCCGTGTGTATAGGGTGCTCCAAAATAAGTATCCCAAGTATCTAAATGAGCATCAAAATGAACTAATGAAACAGGTCCATTACATTTTTTATTAATTGCTCTTAAAAGTGGAACTGCGATTGTATGATCTCCTCCTAAGCTAATTATACCACCAACTTTATTTAATAAATCTGTCGCTCCAGCCTCTATCTGTTTTATCGACTCATCAATACTAAATGGATTACAAGTGATATCACCAGCATCAGCTACTTGTTGAACTTTAAAAGGTTCAACATCATAACTTGGATGATAATTGGTTCTTAAATGTCGTGAGGCCTGTCTAATGCTCATAGGTCCGAATCTAGCGCCAGGTCTATAACTTGTCCCTGCATCAAATGGGATTCCAACTATTGCAACATCGCAACTTTCAACATCTCTTAGCTCTGGCAATCTTGCAAATGTTGAAGGGCCAGCAAACCGTGGCACTTTAGTTCCACTAACAGGTTGGATTGGATCTTTATTTCTTTTTTTTTTCACAGTAAAATTGTATCACATTCTTTTAAATTGGAATATCTTCTAAATAAAAATTTATGAATATAATAAGAATAATCATATTATCTTTGTTTATCTTTACACAATCTCAAGCTGATACAATTTATAATCTGATAAAAATTCCTAATCTTGAAATTTATGAGATCAACACTTCAAATAAACTTAGATACTTGTACGCCAAACAACCATTCACAATTGGTGTAGATAATAATATTAATTGCTTTAACCCAGAAAAAAAAGTTTTAGATGAAAAGTATAAAATAATTCAAAAAAATCTAAATAGATATAATCAAAAATTTTTAAAAAAGATTAATCTTAAATACATTGTTCTCTGTGAAGATTTATCAATTTCAAATATTAATACCGCAGGAATACCAGATAATGTAATGAAAACTTTAATCCTAGATATAAGATTTGATGAAAAATATTTTGAACGAGTAATTCATCATGAAGTATTTCATATTATTAATGATAGTTACAAAGAAGTATTTAATGAAAAAGTATGGTCTAATTTTAATGTTAAAAATTTTAGATACGCAGAATGCTCTACTTGCACAGATAAATTGGGGCTTAATACTTATTCTGATACAGAAGGTTTTTTTACTGAATATTCACAATCGACTGCATCAGAAGACATGGCTGAAGTTTTCTCCCATTTAATGATTGGGTCAGATTTGAGTAATAATGATCCTATTTTAGATAAAAAAATTCAATTCATTAAAAAAAACCTATTAAAAATAGATAAAAACTTTGTTTATGATTAAGAAAATTAAAGCCTCTAGATCTGAAAAAATAATTTTCGTTTTTATTATTCTTTTAGCAACATTTTCATTTGGTTCTTTCCTTTTAATTAAAGATAAATGTTTATTTGTCAAAAGTTATGATCCTAAAAAAATTAAATTTGATAATCCTAAAAACATTGCAATATTAAATGTACCTTGTGGAAATGTTATTATTGAACTTTATCCAAAAATTTCTCCTAATGGAGTAAAAAGATTTGTAAGTTTAATTAATACTAAGGCTTATGACGATATTGCCTTTCACAGAGTTATTAAAAATACACTTGTACAGGCTGGAGATTTAGAATTTGGAAAAAAAGGGAATATAGATTATGGAAAAATTGGAACAGGAAAGTCAGGATTAGGAACCATTAATTCTGAAGTAGATGCACCATTTAATTTTGATAAAGGTAGTGTTGCTTTAGCTAGAACACAAAAATACAATACTGAAGACAGTCAATTCTTTATTGTGCTGAGAGATGAACCTTTATATGAAACTGAATATACTCCTATTGGAAAAGTAATTTATGGCTTGAAAGCTTTAGAAAAAATAAAATATTTAGACAAATCTCAATATGTATTAAGACCTGACTTTATAAATTCAATTAGGATGTTAATTAACTAAGGGTTTACCGGTAGCTAAAGTATGCTTTATTCTATCTTGGGTTTTTTGAGTTTCAATTAATCTCATAAAGGCATCTAGTTCTAATTTAAATAAATCATCTTCTGTTAAAGTTTTATCAATTGAGGTATCTCCTCCACTTAAAACATGTGCTAATTCTTTTGCAACTACAACACCGTGATCTAAAATAACTTTTTCATTATAAAGTTTGTCTAAAATTTTATCCATTTCTCCCCTTACAGCCTTGCCTGGTAATTTAAATTCAAATTCATTTGGTACTTTAAAATCTTTATTATCTTTAAGAATGTTTTTAGAAACTTCTAGTAAACTATTTCTGTTCATTATTTTTTTATCACTAGGTCTTAAATATTTCATTGGCTCTGCTTCAACAGGTGATGTAGCTGTTTTTCCATACCCAATAATATCAAAAACTTTTAAAGGTGCGTAATTTGGATCTTTTTTTGCCTCATCAGTATCAAGCCATCTTGCTAACATTTCTTTACATCCGCCCCCTGCTGGAATTAATCCAACAATAGTTTCAACTAATCCAACCACAATGTTGGTATGAGAGGCAACAAAGTTACTTTGTACCATTACTTCAAATCCACCTCCCAATGTTAATCCTGATGGAGCTGAAACAACTGGATATTTTGAATATTTCAAATGTTTACATGTCTCTTGAAAATATTTGATAAACTTTTCAATTGATTTAAAATCTTTTTTGTCTGCAAATTCCATTGTGTAAGTTAAGTTTACACCTGCAGAAAATTGCATACTTTCATTTATTATTATTAGAGGTTTATCAGTTGCTTTTTTTAAAGCATCCATTGAGTCATAATCTAAAGCATTAGCTTTAGTGGTAAATTCAACAATATTATAATCAGTAAATCTATAAATTTTTGCAGAGTCATTTCCATCTAAACTTGATGCTGTCTTTTTAACTTTCCCTAAAGTTTCTATGTTCGTATATTTTTGTCTCTCACCATAAAAATCTTCATTTTTAGTTTTTGATAGGTCTTCTAAAAAACCATTGCCAGTAAAGTCATCAACTCTATTAAAGAAATTTTTTACACCTATTTCTTCAAGCATTTCGAAAGGACCTTTGGTCCAGTTAAAACCTAGTCTCATTGCTTCATCAATATCATTAAATTCTTTGGTAATACTTGGAATTAACGAGGAAGCATATTTAATAATTTTAGACAACACTGACCAAGCATATTCACCATATTTATCTTTTCGATTGATTAATGCCTGTAGATCTACTTTATCTGATTTAACATCAATCTTTTTACTTGGAGAATAGCCTCCAGTTTCAAGGTTGATGGCTTCCATAACTTTTGTGACCCCTGTTTTGTTCATTCGATAAAATCCACCTTTGCCTTTTCTTCCGGTGTAGCCGGTCTCAATCAATTTTTTTACTAATGGAATTTCTTTTGCAACTTCATGAAATTTATCAGATTTTGGCAGTTCTTTTATAAAACTTTTTAATACATCTGCCATCAGATCAATGCCTATTAAATCATATAATCCAAATACACCTGTTTTTGGAATACCCATTGGTCTACCAAATATTGCATCTGCCTCTTCAACAGAAAGTTTCATTTTAAAGGCTTCAGTCATTGCAACTTGCATTGCATAAACGCCAACTCTGTTTCCTAAAAAACCTGGAGTATCGTTACAAACTATTGCACCTTTACCCAGTTCTATTTCACAAAATTCTTTTAATTGATTAATCTTATTAAGATCATTGTTTTCATTTTTAACAATTTCTAATAAACCCATGTATCTAACAGGATTAAAAAAGTGTGTAATACAGAAGTCTTTTTTTTGTTCATTTTTTAAGTGTTCAGATAAAACTTTAATAGGAATTGACGATGTGTTTGAGGAAACAATTGCCCCATCTTTTCTTTCTTTAAATATTTTTTCATAAATTTGGTGTTTAATGTCAATTCTTTCAACTACTGCTTCGACTATCCAATCAGCTTCTTTAACCACATCAAAGTTATCATTAATATTTCCAACTTTGATATTATTAATTTTGGATTTATCAATTAATAATGGAGGCCTAGATTTATGAATTTTATCTCTTGCTTTTTCACTAATCTCTGTTTTTAAATCTAATAAAGTTACCGGTATATTGGCATTACATAAATGTGCAGCAATACCACTACCCATTGTTCCAGAGCCAATCACCACTACGTTCTTAATCTTCATGAGATATTTTTTTTACTATCGGTTTATTCCTCTGAGTCTCTCAGATCTTCTTCTTAAGAGTTCAGCAGTAACTAAAATTAACGTTGATAATATAATTAGACAAGTTGCTACAGCTAGAATAGTTGGACTTAGCTGTTCTCTTAAACCTGTCCACATCTGAATTGGTATAGTGGTATTTTCAAGTCCAGCTAAAAATAAAACAACTACAACTTCATCAAATGATGTTACGAATGCAAATAATCCACCTGAAATAACACCAGGTAAAATTAATGGTAAAGTAATTTTCATAAAAGTATTTACAGGATTACTTCCAAGACTTGCTGCAGCTCTTGTTACGCTATGATCAAATCCTGATAATGTGGCTGTAACAGTAATTACAACAAATGGTGTTCCTAAAATAATATGAGCAAGAACTATTCCTGTGTGTGTAGCTGCCAAACCGGCTTTTGCCATGAAGAAAAATATTGCTACACCTGAAATAATTAAAGGAACAATCATTGGAGAGATTAGTACCGCCATAATAATACCCTTATATGGCATGTGTCGGCTGCTTAATCCCAATGCAGCAACAGTTCCGAGTAATACAGATCCTATAGTTGCAAAAATTGCAATTATAAAACTATTCTTAGCTGCTAAACCCCATGGGTTTTTTGTTCCATAAATCATATCTTTATACCATCTCAATGAAAAAGCATCTGGATCTAATCTCTTCATTCCATCAGAAAAACTTAAAAACTCTTCTGCATTAAAAGACAGTGGAAATATTACAAATAATGGTGCAATTAAAAAAAAGAAAACTGCTCCACATATAGTCAAATAAAAATAGTGCCAAATTCTATAATGTAATTCTGTATGTTTTGGTAAAGCCATTATATTTATCCTAATTTGATATTATCTATTCCAACTAATTTGTTATAAACCCAATAAATCGCCAAAACTCCACTAAGCAACATTAAGCCCATTGCTGAAGCAAAGCTCCAATCAAGTGTACTTTTCATATGAAAAGCAATTTGATTACTTATTAATGTACCGGATGCCCCACCAACTAAGGCAGGTGTAATATAATAGCCAATCGCTAATATGAAACACAACAAACATCCTGCTCCGATACCAGGGATGGTTAATGGAAAATAAACTTTCCAAAAAGCTACTATTGGCGTTCCACCTAATGATTTTCCAGCTCTCATTAAGCTTGGCGAAATAGTTTTCATAACACTATAAAGAGGCAAAACCATAAAAGGGAGCAATATCTGTGTCATTGCTACATACGTTCCAGTTTTATTATACATCATCTCAGGTCTTGCATCGTCAGCAACCAAACCTATTCCAACAAAAAAATCATTAACGACTCCTTGTTGTTGCAACAAAATCATCCAACTGGCAGTTCTTACAAGTAATGATGTCCAAAACGGAAGCAGAACGCATATCATTAGTAAGTTACTGTACTTCATTGGTAAAGTAGCTAACAAATGAGCTATTGGATAGGCCATCAAAAAACAAAATAGTGTAACAAAGAATGCTATTTCTAAAGTTCTTAGCCATAAAATTCTATGAATTCTTCTATCTTCTTCAACGCTAACTATCTCTCCACTTTCATTCTTATACATATCCATGCCTTTAAGATATTTTTGACCGGTAATAGCTGGAGCTCTTCGTTTAATTGCTTTCCAATATTCAACATCTGCCCATCTTTTGTGAACAGCCATTATTTGTTCTTTGTAATTTCCCTCTTCAAAATTTTTTGATTTTCTTCTTAATTTTTTAATAATACTTTTGAAACCATTTTTTGTGTAATTAAGCTGTGTAGATAATTTTCCTTCACGTTTTTCATCAACTAATTGTCTAAAATCTAGATAAAAAGCTTCAAAAACTTCTTCCTCTGGTAATTCTTTTCCATCCCACTTTTCCATTGCTTTAAATGTTTTAGGAAGCATTTCAGTTACCATTTTATCATCAACACTTCTCAAAAGCATGTCACCAATAGGAAACACATACGTGATAATTAAAAATAATAATAACGGAGCAACTAGTAAGAAAGCTTTTATTTTATTTCTTCTCTCAGCTTTCTTTAGACTTACCTCTAAAGGAATTCCATCAGTTGTTAAAATTTGTTTTGTTTCTGAGCTCATAATAAAAAAGGGCGGTTATTAAATAACCGCCCTTAAATTATAATATATAATTAAGTTTAATAAAACTTAAATTATAGACCAGCTTTCATAGCTTCCCACTTCTCACCAAGCTCTGTTCCGTTATCAGCCCAGAAAATTGGGTCAACTAAGAAATAGTTTTTAGTGTTTTGTGGTGCAGTTGGCATTTGTGGTACCATATTAGTTTTACCATCTTTATACCAAGGCTCCCCTGCTTCCATAATCGCTATAGAAGATTTTCTCCAAGGAGCGTATGCGATATATTTCGCACTTCCTGCTAACATCTCTGTACTAGTCATCATAGCTAAAGCTTTTTTGGCCATACCATTAGCATCGTTTGGTCCACCCTTAACTTGAACGAAATATTCGTAGTCAAGACCTTGTCCATCCCATACTTGTACGATTGGCGCACCTTCTCCAACTTCTGCGTTAAAGAATCTGCCATTCCAACCTGTAGCCATTACAACTTCACCTGAAACTAATAATTCTGGTGGTTGAGCACCTGCAGACCAAAATACACATCCACCTTTTGGATCTGTACATAATTCTTTGATCTTGTTCATAGCTCTTTCAACACCTTTCTCAGTGTTTAAAGCTTTGTAGATTTTTGCTCCACCTTTTCCTGGTTTGATACCATCTGCAGCTAACGCGATCTCTAAGTTAGTTAAAGCGCTTTTGTAGATAGCTCTTTTTCCAGGGAATTTTTTAGTGTTAAAGAAATCTTTGATAGTCTTTGGAGTGCCTTTAACATTGTTTTTGTTATAAGCGTAGTTCCAAGAATATAAAATATTTCCTACAGCACATTTACTTGGCATTGAAGTAAAGAAGTCTTTACTTGCAGGAGTTCCATCTGGTGCAGGTGGGAAATCTTTGTCAAAATCAAATTCAACAAATAATCCTTCATCGCAACCATTGATAGTGTCCATAGCAAATACGTCGATTATATCCCACGTAATTTTGCCAGCCTCTTTTTGTGCTTTGATCTCTGATAATCCACCTGAATAGTCAACCCAGTTAATTGTAATACCAAGTTTCTTACCAGTAGGATCACCATAACCTAACTTTTGAGACTCTGTGTAAGCTCCACCCCAAGACACTGCAGTTACTGCAAATGCTGAAGTAGTTACAGAGATAGCAAAAGAAATGGCTAGTAATAATTTACTAATTGTCTTCATTTTTCCTCCGTTTAAACGTTTTTTTAAAAAACAGATTACAACAAGATAGATAATGAGAGTCAACAGCCCATTTTACCTAATTTAACGATATATTACTTGGGATCTAGAGCTCTTGCGTCTTCACTGTTCCAGCCTATCTTGATATCTTTACCAAGCTTAATATCCATATTGGCTGAGCTATTTGGAACTTTTAAAATAAATTGGTTATTTCCTAAAATGTTAATTCTAACTCTTGTATGGTCTCCGTGATATATAACCTCCTCAATTTTTCCTGAGTGAATGTTGTCCATTTTATCACTTGGATTAATCAAAGCCCTCTCAGGTCTTAAAGAAATTTTTGTTTTTTCTCCTTTGCCTTTAACAGATATAGGATTAGCTAATATTTCTGTATTAGCTATTTTAACTTTACACTTTCCACCAGAAATATCAGAAACTTCTCCAGCAAAAGTATTATTTTCTCCTATAAATTCAGCCACAAATGAGTTTACAGGCTTTTCATATAATTCATCAGGACTTGAAAGCTGCTGAACTTTTCCATCATTAAATACTGCTATTCTATTTGACATTGTTAAAGCTTCACTTTGGTCGTGAGTTACATAAACAACTGTTACCCCAATACTTTCATGTATATGTTTAATTTCATATTGCATGCTTTCTCTTAAATTTTTATCTAAAGCTCCTAAAGGTTCATCCATTAAAACTAATTGTGGATCAAATACTAATGATCTTGCAACAGCAACCCTTTGTTGTTGTCCACCAGATAACTGTCCTGGCATCCTTTCAGCAAAACCTTGAAGAGATACCATTGATAGCGCCTTATCAATTTTTTTATCTGCCTCATCTTTTGGAATTTTTCTAACTCTAAGTGGGAAAGCTAAATTTTCATAAACTGTCATGTGAGGGAACAAAGCATAGTTTTGAAATACCATTCCAATACCTCTTTTATGAGGAGGAATACTTGATATTGCTCTGCCATCTAAATAAATTTCACCATGTGTTGGTGTTTCAAATCCCGCTAACATCATTAAGCAAGTGGTTTTACCAGAACCAGAGGGTCCCAACATTGTAACAAACTCACCCTCTTCGATATCTAATTGAAGATCTTTAACAACTAAAGTTTTACCGTCGTAACTCTTGTCTACTTTATCAAATTTTACGAATTCTTTATTCATTGAAATAATTTAATGAATTTAAAACATTTGTGAGAATAAATATCAACCCCTAATATCTAGCTTTTAATATGAAGATCTTTAGAAAAATTACAAAATAGCTCTGAACCTTTATCTGTAACTCTTATAGCCTCAGAAGCTTCAACTCCCCAATTTCCAAATTGCATTACTGCAATCATGTGAAAAGTAACGTTAGGTTGTAATACTGTCATATCACCTTTTGATATATTTAAAGTATGCTCTCCCCAGTCTGGTGGATAACCTATACCAATAGAATATCCAGTTCTTGAAGTTTTTTCTATTCCATACTTATCTAATACTTTCCAGAAAGCCTGCGCAACATCATCTGCTGTATTACCGGCTTTAACAAGATCAATACCTGCTTGAAGTGCCTCGTTTGTTTTTTTCATCGTATCGATTTTCTTTTGGTCTGGTTTACCTAGTAAAACTGTTCTTGCCATTGGACAATGATATTTTTTATTAACTCCTGATAATTCAATAATTGTAGCTTCTCCCTCTACAAATTTATCTTCTGACCATGTTAAGTGTGAGGCCGATGTGCCTTTTCCTGTTGGTATCATTGGGACAATAGATGAGTAATCGCCTCCAAATTCGGGCGTTCCTTTTATTAATGTAGTATAAATTTCTGAAACTGCATCGCACTGTCTTACCCCAGGACTAATAGCATCAAAAGCTTTTTTCATTCCTAATTCAGTAATTTGAGCTGCTGCTTTCATAAACTTTATTTCAGCATCTGATTTAACAACTCTAACCCAATTGACTAATCTTTCACAATCTAAAACTTTAGCATTAGGTAAACCTTGTTTAATTTTTTCATAACAATAAGCTGTGAAATAATGGCTATCCATTTCTAGGCCTATAGAAAGTTTATCCCACTTTCTTTCTTTAATAAGATCTACAAGTGCATCATAAGGATGTAGTGGCCAAGTATGGATATATTTCTCATGATACTTAATTATATTTTCATCTTTAAGATAAGTTTTAATATACGCTCCACCCGCATCTTGATTTCTAACAAAACAAATCGGCTCTTCAGCATTCACATGTACTATTACACATTGAGCATAATAAAATGACCACGCATCATAACCTGTTAGATAATTCATATTAGATGGGTCTTGTGAGATTAATAGCTCAATACCTTTTTTCTGCATTGAAGCTTGAACTTTTTTTAATCTTGATTTGTATTCGTCATTA
Source organism: Pelagibacteraceae bacterium AG-426-P20 (assembly GCA_003210015.1). Taxonomy (GTDB): domain Bacteria; phylum Pseudomonadota; class Alphaproteobacteria; order Pelagibacterales; family Pelagibacteraceae; genus Pelagibacter. Next base: position 44,304 of record QCNX01000001.1, read on the forward strand.
GTAAAATTCATAATTTAATTATTAAATAATTCACCAAATCCTTCAACTTTATTATTATAATTTATTTCCTTAAGAGTATCCCAAATTAAAGTTTGGTTGCTTGATAAAACAACTTTATTTATCTTTTTTTCTAATTCATTGATAACTGAAAGCACTGGTAACGCTGTGCAAGAAACAAATAAAGCATCGCTCTTGGATAAATCTATTTTTACAAGAGTGTCAAACACATGTTGTGGATCAACTTTACCGATATCTAAATCTGAGGCAATATCAAAATAAGAAAGTTCATCAATTTCTATATTTTCTTTTTTAAAATAATTAATTACTGATTGATTAATCTCATCTGTATAAGGAGTAAAAATTGATAATCTTTTTATCTTTAAACTTTTAAGTGCATTTATTGCAGATGTTATTGGTGTTGTAACTTTGGTATTTGGTTTTGCTAAATTAACTTTTTTATGAATTGATTGATACCCTGCAGCAATTGTTCCTGAGGTACATCCGTATGCAACACAATCTAATTCTTGATCTGGCAAAATATCCTTGGTAACTTTTGGAATATCGTCTGCCATTTTTTTTAACGTTTCGTTAGTTAAGGGATTGTAGCATTTAATTCTATTGCAGTATAAATCTATGTCCTTACCATAAATTACATTATTAAAATCTTTTTCAATTCTAAAATCACTAGCTAATGTAATTAATCCTATCCTTGGATTATGCTTTTTTAGATATTTTGGTTCTATCTTAGTTAATTTCATTTAAAGCTTGATTAAATATATATTGATTAAATAGTCTAGTTAAATTACAGTCTTGTTTGAGCGATACATAACTCGTCGATATTTACAAAATACGAAAGTGGGATCAATCGTCTTAGATTTAATTATTTAAGGAGGTTAGAATGAAATTTGGTTACTTTTGCAATACCACAAACTGGGATCACAAACCCTATAATCAATTATTAGATGAAACTAAAGAGATCACAACTTACTGTGATGAAAATAACTGGAACTCTATTTGGTATACCGAACATCACTTTAATCATGAAGGAATGGAGTCTTGTACTAACCCAATAATGATGGGTGTTGATGCTGCTGCAAGGACTAAACAAATAAGAATAGGTCAAGCTTGTAATGTTATCACTTTCCATAACCCAATAAGATTAGCAGAGGACATCGCTTTATTAGATCAATTATCAAATGGAAGAGTCGAGGTTGGAATTGGCAGAGGCATCTATGGAAGAGAAGCTATTAATATGAATAAAGAGGCTGACCTTAAAGATCAGGCTAAGAATTTTAGATTATTTGATGAAACATTAACTATAATGAAAAAAGCTTGGACTGAAGAGTTTTTTAGTCACAAGGGTGAATTTTATACTTATCCATCACCAAATTTTGTTTGGCAACATGATATGAGTCCACCAAGTGAAAAGTTTTTAGATACAAAAACAAATGAAATTAAAAAAATAAGTATTGTTCCAAAACCAAAACAGGCGCCCCATCCTCCTATTTGGCAGGTGGTAGATGGTGCAAGATCAATTGAATGGGCAGCTCAAAACGGTTTGAATACTATAATGTGGATACCTACTGTAAAAGCGTTAAAGAAAAGATTTGAGATATATAGAGATGCAAAATCAAAAGCTGAAAATAGAGATGTTCCATTAGGTGAAGGAATTTCTTTAGTTAGAGATATGTTTGTTGCAGAAACAATGGAAGAAGCAGAAAAATTAGCTGGAGAACATATTATAAATTACCAGAGACAAAGCATAAATTGGATCTTCTTAACTACGATTTCTTACATAAAAGAAATTTATTATTTGGCACTCCTGAGTATGTAGTAAATAAAATTAATGAATTGAAATCAGAATTAAATTTACAAAACTTGCAAGTTTGGTCAAACTTCCCAGGAATTGATCATAAAGCTTGTATGAGAAGTATAAAACTGTTTAATGATGAAGTGATACCTAAAATTAATTTTGATAACGACGATATTGAGAAAGCTAGTTAGTGAAACTTGAATTAAGAAAGTTTACAAAGTTCGTTGATAAAACTTTTATTGAGGGTGGTAAAGAAGCTAAGGAACCAGTTTTAATGGTTTCAGTGGCAGCTATTTTTAAAAACCCTTGGGCTGGACAAGGATTTGTTGAAGATTTAAAACCGATTATTTTAGATTTGGCACCAAAACTTGGCGACATATTAGTACCAGAGTTAATTAAAGAAATTGGATCACCTGAAAAAATTTTAGCTTACGGTAAAGCTGGCACTGTAGGATTGAACGGTGAAATAGAACATGCATCAGCCTTTATTCATACTTTAAGATTTGGTAATAAATTTAGAGATGCAGTTGGTGGTACATCATATTTAAGTTTTACAAATACAAGAGGGCCAGCAGGATCCAAGATTTCTATTCCTATGATGCATAAAACAGACTCTGGTTTAAGACCCTATTATTTAACTCACGAATTTACTATTCATGATGCTCCGTTTGATGATGAAATTGTAATTGCAATTGGTGGTGCTTCAAGTGGAAGAGCTCATGCTAGAACTGGAGATCGTTATCAAGATATGAAAGAAATGGGATTAGATCCCAAATAATCTAATGTCCCTAAATTTTGATCCAAATCAAAATTATTATTTCTTTAATAAAAAAAATACTATTCCTATTGTATTTATCCATGGAGTGGGTCTTGATCATCAAATGTGGGATTATCAAATCAATTACTTCAATGAATATTCAACTCTAACTTATGATTTATTAGGACATGGAAAAACATCATGTAATAAAGACAAACTTAGTCTTAAGGATTTTTCAAATCAACTTTTAGAAATTTTAGATCATTTGGGAGTTGAAAAAATAAATCTTATAGGTTTTTCTTTAGGCTCTTTAATTGCATTAGATTTTTCATCTCATTTTCAAAAAAAAGTGGAAAAACTTATATTAATTGGCACTACTTATAAAAGATCAGATGAAGAGAGATCGCTTGTATTAGATAGATATAATCAAGCAAAATTAAATAAACCAATATCTAAACAAGCTTTGAAAAGATGGTTTAGTGACAAATACCTTGAGGATAATCCAAAAACTTATGATTTGTTTATGAAAATCCTAAATAAAGAACCGAAGGATCACAAAAACTTTCTCAAAGCTTATGAATTATTTGCTAATCATTATGATGATTTTGAAGCCATTAAAAAAATAGACAGAAAAACTTTAATAATGACTGGTTCAGATGATGTTGGCTCTACTCCAGCAATGTCTAAAGAATTAGTAAAAGACCTTGTTAATTCTACTTATATTGAAATTAAAAATGGAAAACATCTTTGTAGTATAGAATGTGCAGATGATGTTAATATGAAAATTAAAAATTTTATTAATAACTAAATGTCAAAAATTCAAGATTTTAAAATGTATATTAATGGTGAATGGGTAGATTCATCCTCTGGAAAAAAAATTGAAACATTAAATCCTGAAAATAATGAAGTTTGGGCAACTGTTCCTGAAGCAAATGAAAAGGATGTAGATAAAGCTGTTCAATCAGCTCAAAAAGCTTTTGAAAATAATTGGTCTACACTTCATCCAAGAGAAAGAGCAAAGTATTTAAAATTAATTGCTGATCAACTAAGAGCTAATGCAGAGCATCTTGGAAAAATAGAAACCATTGATACTGGTAAACTTTATAGAGAAACGAAAACTCAAGCTAATTATATTGCAGAATATTATGATTACTTTGCAGGTTTAGCTGACAAAGTAGAAGGAACTGTTGTCCCAATAGATAAACCAGATATGCAAGTTACAACAACAAGAATTCCTATAGGTGTTGTGGCTGCAATTATTCCTTGGAATTCTCAAATGCTATTAACAGCTGTCAAACTTGCACCAGCTCTTGCAATGGGAAATACTGTTGTAATTAAAGCTTCTGAACTTGCACCTGTAACTCTTTTAGAGTTTGCAAAGTTAATTGATAAAGCTGGATTACCAAAAGGGGTGATTAATATAATTACCGGTTTAGGTGAGCCTTGTGGTAAAGCTTTAACTACTCATAATCTTGTAGAGAGAATTGCATTTACAGGCGGGCCAGAAACTGCAAAACATATTGTTAAAAATTCTGCTGAAAATTTATCTCAAGTAAGTTTAGAACTTGGTGGCAAAAGTCCAGTTGTAGTATTTGATGATGCTGATCAAGAAAATGCTTTAAATGGAATAACTGCAGGAATATTTGGAGCAAGTGGTCAAAGTTGCATTGCGGGATCTAGACTTTATTTACAATCTAGTATTTATGATGAATTTTTAAAAAAATTAATTTCTAAAGCTGAAAAAATAAAATTAGGTGGTCCAATGGAAAAAGATACTCAAATGGGGCCATTAAATAGTTTTAAACAATTAGAAAATATAGAAAAAAATATTAAAGCCACTATTGAACAAGGTGGAAAGATTAGATGTGGTGGAAAAAGATCTTCTGTTTCAAATAAAGGTTACTACTTTCCAGCAACAATAATTGAATGTAAAAACCATAATCTTCCTGTTGCGGAAAACGAATTATTTGGTCCAATATTATCTGTTATGAAGTTTGATAAAGAGGATGAGGTAATAAATAAAATGAACGATAATAAATATGGACTTTCATCTGGAGTTTATACTTCTAACTTTGCACGTGGTTTAAGAGTATCTAAAGCTATACGTGCTGGTATAGTTTTCATAAATACTTACCGATTAATATCTCCAATGGCTCCTTTTGGTGGTATTAAAGATAGTGGTTATGGTAAAGAAGCAGGTATTGAATCTATTAAAGAATACACAAGAATAAAGACCACATGGTACAATTCATCAGACAAACCGATGACTGATCCATTTACAATGGGTTAGAATTTGCCTTTAAAACATTTATTAATTTTACTTTTTATTGCAATGGCTCATGGGAGTGCATTTCCTTTTACCAAATTAGTATTAAATGACTCTGTTCCTCCAATTCTTATGGCATCACTAAGGATGGGATTAGTGTTGTTGATATTAATTCCTTTTTGGAAATTTAAAATACCAGAAAAGAAATACATGCCTTCATTGATAGCTTTTTCAATCTCGATGGGTGTTATGGTTTATGTATTTATGACACTTGCACTTTACTATTCTTCTATAATCTCACCTGTAATTGTAGGTTCTCAATTAGCGATACCTTTTGGAATACTTGCTAGTGCATTCATGTTAAATGAAAACATAAGTTCAAAAAAGTGGTTTTTAATATTTTCAGCTTTTATTGGTGTATTGATAATATTTTTTGATCCTAAATTAGTAGATAATTTTTTAGGGTTATTTTTTGCAAGTTTAATGGCATTAGCTTTTGCTTTTGCTCAAGTTTTTTCAAGGCAGCTAAGAGATTTAGATATTAGTTTAACTAATGCATTCACTGGTTTATTTGGTTTTATAATTTTGTTAATACTATCTTTTTTGATTGAGGGTGATACCATCTCAACTATTAAGTCCATAAGTCGTAATTCTTGGATCTTAATATCCTATCAGGCAATCGTTGTTTCTTTAGGAGCACACTTATTAATGTTTTATTTATATAAGTTTTATACAGTAGGCCAAATCTTTCCTTCTTATTCTCTATTTCCAATATTTGGGATAGCTTTAAGTTTTTTAATATTTGGTGAAGTTCCAACTGTTTTGTTCATATTGGGTGGTATTATCGTTATATCTTCAGTGTTTTTTCTACACAAAATTAAATAATTTGCTTATTGAAAATTTATTGAAATAGGCTTTAATTTATTTTTTATAAATTGTTAACAATAAGAAGGAAAATAATGAAAAAACTATTTATTGCTGCATTTATATTCGTTTCTACTTTTACTACGAATACATTTGCAGAAGTTAAAATGGGGATCATTTTAGGATTTACTGGTCCTATTGAATCTCTAACACCAGCTATGGCTGCATCTGCAGAACTTGCTTTTAAAGAAGCTTCAGACTCAGGTTCGCTATTAGGTGGAGAAACTATTTCAGTAGTAAGAGCAGATTCAACTTGTGTTGATTCAGCAGCAGCGACTGCAGCAGCTGAAGGTGTTATTTCACAAGGTGTTGCCGCTATTATGGGTGCTGACTGTTCAGGTGTAACTGGAGCTATTGCTTCAAATGTTGCTGTACCAAATGGTGTAGTAATGATTTCACCTTCTGCAACTTCGCCTGGTTTAACTACTTTAGATGACAAAGGGTATTTCTTTAGAACTGCTCCTTCAGATGCTAGAGGTGGTCAAATCTTAGCTGATATTACTAAAGACAGAAAAGTTAAAAGTGTTGCAATAACTTACACTAACAATGACTATGGAAAAGGTTTAGCAGATGTTTATAAAGCAGCTGTTGAGGCTCATGGTATAAAAGTAACTACTGTAACTGCTCATGAAGATGGTAAAGCAGACTACTCTTCTGAAGTAGCAACTCTTGCTTCAGCAGGTGGTGATGCAGTAGCTGTAATTGGTTACTTAGACCAAGGTGGTAAAGGAATTATCCAAGCATCTTTAGACTCTGGTGCATTTGATAAATTCATTTTGTCTGATGGTATGATCGGTCAGTCTTTAGTTGATGCATTTGGGAAAGATTTAAAAAAATCTTTTGGTTCAATGCCTGGTTCAACTGGAAAAGGTGCTGGAGTATTTGGTAAAGTAGCAAAAGCTGCTGGTATCGATAGCTCAGGTCCTTACACAGGTGAGTCATATGATGCTGCTGCTTTAATTGTTTTAGCAATGCAAGCAGGTGGATCAGCTGATAGAGCATCAATTGCAAAAAATGTAATGGATGTTGCTAACGGTCCTGGAACAAAAATATACCCAGGTGAACTTAAAAAAGGTTTAGATTTATTAGCTAAAGGTAAAAAAGTTGACTATGAAGGTGCGACTGGTGTTGCTTTTACTAGCGTCGGTGAAGCTGAAGGTTCTTTCTTAGAACAAGAAGTTAAAGGCGGAAAATTTAAAACTAAAAAACAAAGATAATATTTGTTAATATAACCCTAGCGAATTCATTCGCTAGGGTTTTTTATTTAAATAACATTCATTATTCTTATAATTCCAATTATTGAAACAATAATTAAAAAATAAAATACTACTTTTCTGTAAGTTTCCTCTTTACTTTTTACAAAAAATTTATCTCCAATAAATACGCCTATGGGCAATATAATGACTAATGGTATAGTTCTATAAATAGTTGTCATATCAACAATGTTTGCAAAAAAACTTAAAATGAAAGCGTAAATATCTGTTAAAAAAAATAAGGCTGCTAGTGAGGCTCTTATAATTACTGGCTGTATGCTTGTGACTAATAAGAAAAGTGCAACTGGCATTCCTCCAAGTGTTGTTAGACCATTGAGTGTTCCTGATATAATTCCAGTAAAAAATTTTCCAGAGTTATTATTAATATTTTGATTTGAATATCCTTGCATTAATAAAAATGAAAAAAATATTATAATTATACAAACAGATAGATGTGTTATTTCTGAGTCCAGATATTTTAGAAGAAATAGGCCTACAGGAGAACCTAATAGTATTCCAATTAAAATTTTAAAAACAAAATTCCAATCAATTTTTTTCCAAATATATGGAATCATAAAAATACTAATTAGTACCTCTAAAATTAATATGATTGGAACTATTTCAATAGCTGGAAGAATAAAAGAAAATCCAGAAATACAAGTCGCAGAAAAACCAAATCCATTAAATCCTCTGATGATAGATGCAATAAAAACTACAAGAACTACAAAAACAAATTCTATTAAGTTTAATTGAAAGTAAGATAATATATCCATTTATTTTTTATTAATTCTAATCTTTTAGATTAGTGTAATTTAAAACACGTATTTATCAGCCATGTACATAGCCCAAGCTATTGCAGCACCTAATATTATATATTTCATATAATTATTTTATTTCTATTTTTTCAGGAAGTATACCCTTTGGCCTGTATCTCATAATTAATAACAGGCCTATACCCATCATTAAAAATCTAAAATATGGTACACTTTCAATTAAATGAATTTTTAAAAAATGAGTATCATCTAAACCAGCAGTTGTTAAATTTACTAAATACAATCCTATTGGTGCAGCTTCAATCCATAAGAACCAAACAGCAAAACCACCAAGAATTGCACCAAAATTATTTCCACTTCCTCCAACTATGACCATAACCCAGATTAAAAAAGTGTATCTCATTGGTCTATAACTTCCTGGAGTAAATAATCCATCTTGAGTTACTAACATTGCTCCAGCAATTCCAACTATAGCTGAGCCTAAAACAAATATTAAAAGATGTTGCTTAACAACATTTTTACCCATAGCGTTAGCTGCTTCCTCATTATCTCTAATAGCTCTCATCATTCTTCCCCATGGCGAATAAAGTGCTTTTTGAGTTAAAATCAAAAGAATGATCACAACTACTAGAAATAGTCCTGAGTAGCAAAGTTTTACAAAAACTGAAGATCCTTCAATAACAAATTGGTTTAGAGCAGCTTGTCTTTCAGCAATATCTGAAATTAAATTCAATTTACTTGAATTAAATTTTTCAACTAAATTAATAAACCAATCTGTTTGTTGTAAATTTACCTCATAAGGTGCAGGACGTTTTAATCCAATCACATTTTTAACTCCCCTTGTCAGCCAATCTTCATGTTTGATAATTGCAATTACAATTTCAGATATTAATAAAGTTGCTATCGCTAAGTAATCAGCTCTTAAACCTAGAGCAACTTTACCTATAACAAATGCCAGTCCACCAGCAAACAAAGCTCCAACTATCCAAGAAAAAATAATTGGTAGACCAAGACCACCCAAAAAACCTGTTTTTGCTGGATCTACTTCTTCAATTGCCTCAATTCCAGGCTCAGATACAAATCGTATTGTAATAATGCCCAATATGATAATTGTAGCAATAATATAAGTTCTTATTTTAGATTTTTCATATTTCTTTAAAACATATCTAACAGCTAATACCATTCCTATAATAAGAAATAGACTAAATAAAATATTTGAACCACCTGCACTCCAAGCTTCTTGAACTGGATTAACAGAAATTAAAACTGCTGCCAAACCACCCAAGGCTGTATATCCCATTATTCCAAAGTTAATTAAACCAGCATAGCCCCATTGAATATTGGCACCCATTGTCATGACAGCTGAAATCAAGCAAAGATTAAATATTGATAGAGCAATATTCCAAGATTGAAATATTCCTACAAGTATAATTAATCCCATCATTATACTGTAAGCTGCTATTACATTTAAATTTTTTCTCACAATATTTTTCCCTTAAATATCCCTGATGGTCGATACAGTAAAACGATCACAAGTATTGAAAATGATACTGCGAATTTATAATCGGTAGATAATAACTGAACTAAGCCATCTGGTTCCATGGTTTCTGGCAAAACGTACATAAAGAATTTTCTATAAGCGTAAGTTAAGAGTATTTCTGAAAAAGCAATAACATAACCTCCTAAAAATGCACCAAATGGGTTCCCAATACCTCCAACAATAGCAGCAGCAAATATTGGAAGCATATTATTAAAATATGTAAAAGGTTTAAAACTTTTATCCAATCCATACAAAGCTCCGCCAATTGTTGCTAGAATCCCTGCTATAATCCAAGTAATCATAACTATCTTTTTAGGATCTATTCCTGAAAGCAATGCTAAATCTTCATTGTCTGAGTATGCTCTCATACTTTTTCCTGTTTTTGTTTTATTTAAAAACCAAAAAAGAGTAGAAACTAAAGCCATTGTTACGATAATTGTAAGTACTTGAGTAGATTTAATTGCAAGACCTTCATTTAAACCTGTTATTTCTTTAAATTCTCCTGCTTTAATTATAAATTTTTCTCCATCAAAAAACCTTCTATCTGATGGACCAATTATAATTCTCACTACAGCTTGGGTTACAAACATTACACCAATACTGACCATTGCTAATTGAACTGGAGGGCTCTTATTTACTCTGTAATATTTAAAAACAAATTTATCTATTAAAAGCATGTAACCAATCATAAATATTATTGCAAAAGGAATAGCTAAAAGAGCTGTTGGTAAAACACCTAGACTAATGCCTAAAGATTGAAAATACCAAGTGAATAGAATTGTAAACATGGTTCCAAAAGACATCATGTCTCCAGTCGCAAAGTTTGCAAATCGTAAAATTCCATAAATTAATGTAACAAAAATTGCACCGAGTGCTAATTGAGATCCATATGCCAATGCAGGAACAAAGATATAATTTAATAAGAGTATGATTGCATTTATAAAATCCATATTAACCTCCTAAAAAAGAACTCCTTACTCTTGGATCGTTTAATAATTCTTTCCCAGTTCCAGAATAACGATTTTCACCTGTGACTAACACATAGCCCCTGTCTGAAATATTTAATGCTTGTTTTGCATTTTGCTCTACCATCAAAATTGCAACATTTGTTCTTTTTACTTTAATTATATGATCAAATAATTCATCCATCACAATTGGTGAAACACCTGCTGTAGGTTCATCAAGCATTAAAACTGATGGTTTAATCATTAAAGCTCTTCCTAATGCAACCTGTTGTCTTTGACCTCCTGATAATTCTCCAACTAATTGATTTCTTTTTTCCTTTAATATTGGAAATAAATCATAAATTTCATCAATAATTTTTTTATAATCATCATTAATTAAAAAAGCTCCCATTTCTAAATTTTCTTCGACGGTCATACCTGAAAAAACATTTTTAGTTTGAGGTACAAATGAAATTCCCTCTTTTACTCGATCTTGAGGTGAGAGATGTGAAATATCTTTTCCATCAATTTTAATTGATCCTGTTTTTAAATTTAATAAACCTAGCATTGCTTTCATTGCTGTAGACTTTCCAGCTCCATTGGGTCCTAGAATTGAAACTATCTCCCCTTTTTCTACATTGACAGAACACGAATTAATAATGTCTGGACCTTTTCCATATCCTCCAGTCATGTTATTGCCCTCAAAAAATGCCATTATTAATTATCCTTTAGTTTTGATCCTCTGCCTAAATAACTCTCAATAACCTTTTCATCTTTTTTTGCATCTTCCACACTTCCTTCAAACAGAACCGATCCTTCCGCCATTACAATTACTGGGTCACACAATCTTCCTATAAAATCCATATCGTGCTCAATCATACAAAAAGTGTAACCTTTTTCTTTATTAAGTTTTTCAATTGCAGTACCTAGCTCTTTAAGTAAAGTTCTATTAACACCCGCTCCTACTTCATCTAATAAAACTAATTTAGCATCAACCATCATTGTTCTTCCTAGTTCTAACAATTTTTTTTGACCCCCTGATAAATTTCCAGCTAATTCATTTTTTAAATGACTAAGATTAAGGAAATCTACCACCTCCATTGCTTTTTCTTTAATTTCCTCTTCTTCTTTAGCAACTAATGATGGTTTAAGAAAAGTATTCATTAATTTTTCCCCAGATTGATCGCCTGGCACCATCATAAGATTTTCTAAAACAGATAAATTTGTAAACTCATGAGCAATTTGAAATGTTCTTAATAAACCTTTTGAAAATAATTCATATGATGGAACATCAGTAATTTCTTCGTTATTAAAAAACACATTTCCACCTGATGATTTTAAATTTCCTGCTATTAGATTAAATAAGGTTGTTTTACCAGATCCATTAGGTCCTATTATTCCTGTGATAGAACCTTTCTTTACTTTAATAGAGCAATCTGAAACAGCAGCTAAACCACCAAAATATTTTGATAAATTATTAATTTCTAAGATATTTTCTGACATTAATTAATTATTTAGTCTTTTATAAATACTATTTAAAGTTTTTACGACAGATTTATAAACACCTTTTTTTGACATTTCTTTTAAACCTTGCTCGTTTAATCCTTTGGGTGTTTGAGACTCTTTTACTAAAAATTTTAAATCTTTTTTAGAATTAACAACTGCATCCTCAGATAAAGCTAAAAATAATGAAGTTATATATTTTTGTGCATCTTGTCTTTTAATACCTTTTTTAACTAACCAATTACTCATCACTTTAATTAATTCATAATAGGATGCCATCATGCCTGATGTTGACCAAAAGTTTTTTGAAAGTTTTTCATTTTTAATTTCTATTGTTGAGCCAATTTTATCAAAAAAACTTTTTACTTCTTTGTTTGGTGGACAAATTGGGACTGGTCCTTTTTTAAGAGATATTGGTGGCAAAGGTATAGCTCTAACAATTTTTGCTTTTACTTTAACAGCCTTTTTTAATTCAGATAAAGTAATTGTAGAAATAAAACTGACTATTGTTTGATTTGGCTTAAATCTTAAATGTTTAATTATTTTATTACCAACTTGAGGTGTTATTGATAAAAATATCCATTTGCACTTATCTATAATTTGCTGATTATTCTTAGCGATAATAATTTTGTCTAATTTTCTTTTTAAATCTTTAGCAATTTTTCTATTTCTTGGAGAAATATATATTTTTCTAAAACTTATTTTTGATTTAGAAATACCTATAATTACTGATGAAGCAATTTTACCTGTACCTATAAATCCAATGTTCATAAAATGACAATCATAATAAACTTAGGTAAAAAAAAACCCCTAATTAATATTAGGGGTTTTTTAAAAAAGGTATAGTTTTAATTATTAATAATAATTAAAATTGTTTTCCAACTGAAAGCGCGAATGCTGTATTGTCTAAATCAGCAGTTGCTTTCGTACTGTTAGATGTTGTAAATGAAATTGTATCGTAGTCTGTTTCTGCATAGTCAGCTTTTATAAATAATCCGCTGTCATATACATGTTTAATTCCAACTCCGATTTTAGTTCCATCTAAGTCTACATCTTTATTAATATCTGTGTGTGTTATAGACTTTGACTTACCATTAACAGTTGCTGAAGCGAAACCTAAAGTTCCGTAAAGCATAGTGCTTGATCCAATCATATATCCAGGTTGGATATAAATTGTCATGTGATCACTTACAGTACCTTCTACTGAGTTTGTTCCAGTTGAAGCTGAGTCATCTTCATCACCAAGCTCACTTTGAGTAATTGATCTTTTGTCAATATCTGCGTCAAACGGAATATAATCTACCCCTAGAGTAATTCCAAATCTATCACCCATGTTTGTAAATTCTGCAAAAATTGATCCAACTGCAAAATCATCAGAAACAGTTTTAGTTGCATCTATTGTTCCGTTGCTATCAACGTCCTCTTTACCGGCAGTATCTAATGTGTTATCAGAAACTGATACACCTACTGCCCAACTTCCTGCGTTTGCTATTACAGGATTCAACATAAGAGCTAATGTTGAGAATAATAATATAATCTTTTTCATATTAATCCTTTACTATTACCTTTTTTTAAAACTCTACTTATTTTGTGAATCTATACACCAAATTTTAGGTTAATAAAGACTCAAAAAACGTAAAATGTTCTATAAATTTATAATAATCCTAAATGTTGTAAAAATACAACAGTTATTTAATGAAAATTAGATTTATTTGAATTTAGAGATTAATTTATAAAAAAATCATGTTTTAAAGTAATTTATTGAAAATATTACTATAATTATCTTAATTAATAACTTTCTGATAAAAAAATAACTAAACCAATCAAAACTAAAACACTCGCTGAAATTGTATTAATTGTTTTTGGGTTTGCTTTGATCCAAATAATTAATTTTTGTGCCAGTAAAGCGTAACCAATCAAAGATAAGAAATCTAAAACAATGTAAGTTGTTATCAAAATAAAAAATTGAACTACATAATTTGAATTAAAATCAATGAATTGTGGAAATATTAAAGGAAAAAACAACCATGCCTTTGGACTTAATCCTGCTACTAGAAAACCATCTTTGAAGAAAGATAAAAAACTTTTTGAACTAATTTTTATTGAATTTACTTCCTTAGGTGACGATTTCAAAATATCAAAAGCTAAATAAAATAAATAAAATACTCCAAGCCATTTAAAAATATTTAAAAAGTTAGGATTGTCTGAAAAAAAACTTCCTAAAACAAAAATCACTAAAGTGGCTTGAATAAAATTTGCTGTAATATCTCCTAATGCTGTCCAAATACATTTTTGAACACCATAATTCATAGAGTATGAAACAATAACAATTCTTGGAGTACCAGGTGTTATAAATAAAAAAATGATAATTTGTAAAAATAGGATAAAATCTACAGGGAACATTAAAAAAGAGATAGTCCTTAAAAACCGGGAGCTAAAGATGGCTAAGAAGGACTATCCAGATGAATATAGCAGATCCAAAAAAAAATGCATTATCTATTTTTTTCAAATATAAAGGAATTATGAAAAAAAAAGGTCACAGGCCAGTCACCAGGGTCAAAAATCCAGAGCCAAAAATTGATGATCCAGATTGGGTCATCTGGGCAGCCTGGGCTGATAGGATCACTTTTGAGGAAATAGAAAAAAAGACAGGTTACAATGAGTCTACTGTTATAAAAGTAATGAGAAGATCTTTAAAACCTTCATCATTTAGATTATGGAGAAAAAGAGTTAATCAGAAAAGTATAAAACATAGAAAAAAGTTTGAATACTCTAGAAAACAAATAACTAGTAAAATTAAAAAAAGTAACTACTTATAGTCTATGAAAAAAATTACAATTTATACTGGCCCAATGTGCAATTATTGTGAAGCAGCTAAACGGTTACTAACAAGAAATAATGCAACGTATAATGAAATTAATATTGCAACTGTTGATGGTGCAATGGATGAAATGATTAAGAGAGCTAATGGAAAAAGAACAATACCACAAATATTTTTTGATGATCAGCACATTGGTGGTTATGATGATGTTAGAGCTTTAGAAAAAGAAAATAAGCTTAAAGATCTTTTAAAATAAAACAAAATATATCACTAAAAAAATTAAACCATATTCAAGAAAACTTTTCAAATTTGTTAATTGTTTTTCATTAAATTTTTGATTTGCATATTTTTTTAATAAATAAAAACATATATTAACTAACAAAATTCCAATTATAATACCTATAACAGTAGATTTAATTGTGAAATTTTTATAACCAAAATAACAAGCTGCAATTAAGCTAAACCAAGAAATTTTTGTAACAAATATTTTAAATATTAATCCAGCTTTTTTACTAAATACTGATTGTGTTTTTATAATTGAGTAAGACCAAATTATACCAATTAAAAAAGTAATATACTTGATAATCATTTTTTTTCTTTAAAAACTAAACAAACTCCGTTATTGCAATATCTTTTTCCAGTTGGTTGCGGACCATCTTCGAATATATGACCATGATGACCGCCGCAGTTTTTGCAATGATATTCTGTTCTAGCGTAACCTAATAGATGATCTGTCTTAGTCTCAAAAACATCAGGTAATGACTGGTAAAAAGATGGCCAACCTGAACCACTTTCATACTTTGTGCTAGACTCAAACAATTTAATTCCACAATTAGCGCAATGATAATCGCCTTCTCGCTTTTCTTTATTCAATTCGCTAGTATTAGGAGGTTCTGTTCCATCCTCAAACATTACTAGTCTTTGTTCTGCTGTTAGTTTTGGGTTTTTTTTAACCATATTTTATTTAAGTTCTCGCACAGGCTTTCCACTTACACAAGACTCTAGAGCTTCAATCATCTGTGTGTAAAAAATACTATAGTTTTCGGCAGTAACATAACCTATGTGTGGTGTTAATAAAGCGTTAGGAAGAAATCTTAATTTATTGTTTTCTGGTAATGGTTCTTTTTCATAAACATCTAGCCCAGCTCCTGCTATTACATTTGTTGATAATGCAATTATTAAATCATCTTCATTAATAATTGGTCCTCTTGAAGTATTAATAATAAATGAAGTTTTTTTCATTTTATCCATTTCTTTGAGAGTAATACAATCTTTGTACCTATCTCCACCCTGAACATGAATAGATAAAAAATCAGAATCTTTTATTAAATCATCCTTGCTACATGGAAGAACGTCTAATTCTTTACATTTATCTAAATTAAGATTTTCGCTCCATGCCATTACTTGCATGCCAAAAGCTTTACCAATTTTAGCCACTTGTGATCCAACTCTACCTAGGCCAATTAAACCCAGGATTTTTCCTTTTAATTCTATCCCTACAGTTGTTTGCCAATACCCTTGGTACATATTGTCTATCTCTTCTTTTAAATTTCTAGCTAATCCCAATATTAAAGCCCAAGTTAATTCAGGGGTTGGGTGAATATTGGTATCAGTTCCACAAACAATAATTTTTCTTTTTTTTGCACTCTCAAGATCAATTGAATTATTTCTTAAACCACTGGTAATAATAAATTTTAACTTACTCAAATTATCAATTATATTTTTAGTCATTGGAGTTCTTTCTCGCATTATCAATAATGCCTCAAAATCAGCTAATTGTTCAAGAGTGTCAGCTTCATCTACAAATGGTTCACTAAAAATTTTAAATTCATATTTTCCAGATAGTTTTTCAAGGTCAACAAATTGTTGAGAAACATTTTGATAATCATCTAGGATTGCAACTTTAAGCATTTTTAATTTCCTTATTTGATAAAAATAAACCTAATACAATTAAAATTGATCCTATTAAATGAAAAAATTGAAATTTTTCATTAAAGAATGTTATTGCCATTAAAGTACTAAAAAAAGGAATTAAAGAAAGAAATATACCTGCTCTATTTGCTCCAATAATTGCTACTGCACCAGCCCAACAATAGTAAGAGCCTATACTAGGAAATAAAGCTAAATAAATAAGAGTATAAACAAGATTAGTGTTTAATTTTACAGTAAGGCCTTGAGATAATTCATATAAAAACTGAGGTAATATAAATAATAAACCAAAAGTGCACAAAACATGAACCAAAGTTAAAAGAGGTAGAGTAAATTTCTTTTTTTTTAAAAAAGAAGAATATAGACCCCAAGTGATTACTCCCCCAATCATTATTAAATCACCTTTATTAAAATTTAGAGAAAGTAAAATATTTAAATCTAGTTTTGTAATAATCGATAAAATTCCAAATACAGAAATAATCAAGCCCAAAATCTGAAATTTATTAGTTTTTTCAATTTTTAGTAAAAAACATAAAAAAATTATCATTGCAGGAATTGCAGTATTAAAAAGTGAAGCATTAATAACTTGAGTATGAACTAATGATAAATAAGTAAAAGTATTAAATAATCCAACACTCGTTAAAGCTAAAAAAAATAATAAAGGTAAATTATTTAAAATTATATCTTTGTACTTTAGTATTTCCTTGTAAGTAAAAGGTAATAAAATTATCCATACCAGCAACCATCTAAAAAATACCAATGACATTGGGGGAATATTTTCTAAATAGGCTAATTTTCCCACCATAAAGTTTCCTGCCCAAAATAATGTTGCACATACCAACATTATATAAGCTTTGGTATTTTGCATGAATTAGCTGAATCTTGTTGAGCTATATGGACTTAAATTTAAATTTGTATTTTCTTTAGCAATCATTCCTGAAATAATTTTACCTGAAATTGGCCCTAGGGTCCAACCAAGATGATGGTGACCAAAACAATAAAATATGTTTTTATAATTTTTAGAAGGTCCAATTACGGGTAAAAAATCTGGTAAAGTTGGTCTAAATCCCAGCCATTCATCCTCATGTTCTGGAAGATCTCCTAGCATATATCTTGCATTACTAATTAGATTCTTAACTCTAAGTTTTGAAGGAGGGTTTTTTAAACCACCAAACTCAACTGTTCCTACTACTCTTAATCCTTGTTCCATCGGAGTAATTCCAAAACCTCTATTTTGAAATATCACAGGTCGAGTTAAAAGATGATCACAATTTTTAAAATGTACGTGATATCCTCTTTCTGTATCTAAAGGTATTTTTTCTCCTAAATTATCAGTAAGTTTTTTTGAAAATGCACCACAAGTAATAACTAATTTGTCAAAAATATACTTTTGAGTTTCCGTTTGTACTATAGGTTTTTCTTTATCAAAATTGATATCTTGAACGTTCAT
>QCNX01000002.1 GCA_003210015.1 Pelagibacteraceae bacterium AG-426-P20
TATTTACTCTTTATCCGGAAGTTTTTCCTGGACCTTTATCTAAAGGTCTTTATGGAAAAGCTTTGTCTAATAAATTGTGGAATTTAAGTGTAATAAATATTAGAGATGCAGCCACCGATAAACATAAAACAGTTGATGATACTCCTTATGGGGGAGGAACAGGAATGTTGTTAAAAGCTAATGTTTTAGCAAATGCGCTTGATCAAAAAGTTAAAGAGGGAGAGAGGGTTTTTTATCTTTCACCCAAAGGTAAAAAATTTGATCAAAAACTTGCTCAAGATCTGTCAAAAGAAAAATCTATATCTTTAATATGTGGTCATTTCGAAGGCGTGGATGAAAGAGTTTTATCCACAAGAAATATTGAAGAAATAAGTATAGGAGATTATGTTTTGTCTGGTGGAGAAACTGCTGCATTAGTAGTGCTTGATAGCATTTTAAGACTTTTGCCTGGAGTTTTAGGAAATGATAAATCCTCACTCGATGAAACCTTTGAAAATGGTCTTTTAGAATATCCTCAATATACAAAACCTCAAATATGGGAGAAAAAATCAGTACCAGAGGTATTATTATCTGGAGATCATAGTAAAATTAAAGACTGGCGTTTATCTCAATCTGAGGCTATAACACGCGTCCGAAGACCAGATTTATGGCAAAAATATAAGAAGAATTAATTTGTTAAATATTGAAATGAAAAATATAGAAGAAATAAACCAACATAACGTCAAAAAAATCCTATCAGAAAAGAAAATTCCGGATTTTTTTCCTGGTGATGTAGTAAAAGTTGGCGTCAGAATTACAGAAGGAAAAAAAGAGAGAATTCAATATTTTGAAGGTGTTTGTATAGCTAAGAAAAATAGGGACTTAAATTCATCTTTTACTGTTAGAAAGATATCTTTTGGAGAAGGTGTTGAAAGAACTTTTCCATTATATGGAACAGTAATTGATACGATCAAAGTAATTCGATCAGGGAAAGTTAAGAGAGCAAAACTTTATTATTTAAGAGATAGAACTGGTAAATCAGCAAGAATTGCAGAAAAAATAAGAAAAAAAATTGGAATTGATATCGATGTTAAACCTGAAACTGTGACTGAAGAAAATCTAGCACCAGTAACAGAAGCTAAAAAGGAAGAAGCTCCTAAAGTAGATGCGGCACCAGCAGTAGAGGCCAAAAAGGAAGAAGCTCCTAAAGAAGAAGCTAAAACAGAAAAAAAACTTGAAAACACACCAGAAAAAAAATAATTTTTTTTTCAATGCCCAATACTCTTTACGATAAAATTTGGATCGATCACTTAGTAGATCAACAAGAAGATGGAACCGCTTTACTATTTGTTGATAGACATTTAGTTCATGAAGTTACTAGTCCACAGGCTTTTGAGGGATTAAGAAATTCTAAACGTAAAGTTAGACATCCAAACTTAACTCTTGCAGTTGCAGATCACAATGTTCCTACAACAGATAGGTCCCAGGGTATTTCTGACCAAGAGTCAAAGATACAAGTTGAAACTTTAGAGGCCAATTGTAAAGAATTTGGAGTTCAACTTTTTGGAATGGATGATAAGAGACAAGGCATAGTTCATGTTACTGGTCCTGAACAGGGTTTTACTCAACCGGGTACGGTTATAGTTTGTGGCGATAGTCATACTGCTACTCATGGTGCATTCGGTGCTTTGGCATTTGGAATTGGAACTTCAGAGGTAGAACATGTTTTGGCAACACAAACATTAGTTCAGAAAAAAGCAAAAAATTTTAGAATAAACGTTAATGGTAAACTTCCAATTATCGCATTAGGTTTGGGTGAAAAAGAAGATGACTTGCAAATATTTGAGGCTGAAAAATTTGCTGAGGCTTTTACTCAGACTAATTAATCAAATTACTTGATATAAGTGGTTTGTAATAACTACACTTATAATTATCTTTAAATTTAAAATGACCACAATTTTTTGCAAATGAAGATATAATAAAATCAAATTTACCAGTAGTTGGATATAATTCTAATTTTTTTTCAATAATATCAAATTTGAAGTTAGCATTTAAACTTTTTACTGCACTAATCATTACTAAAGTTTTATTATCTTTTAAAAGATAATAGGCAAAATCATCTGGAAATACTGGGAAATCATATTCTTCTAAATAGAATTTTGCGTGAGATGGAAACCACTCATAGGAAATTAATGGGGATGAAGTTTTAGTTTTATAATCATAAATATAAAGATCTTTTGGATAATCACTAATATAATTACTAGTTTCACCTCTAGCTAAAATAGAATTTTCTCGACCTTTAAAATACAAAGCAAAATTTTCATTATGTGAATTCATTTGATCTATATGAAATAAATCATCAAGTAAAAATTCATTATCTTTTGCAATAGCAATTTTATTCAAAAAAAAAGTAAAAATTATTAAAAATATTATTCTACTCACAATAATAATCTAAAAATTAATATTGAATTATATTTGTTTAGAATGTGGCTTAATTTAAACTTTTGAAAAATGATTTAAGGGCGAAAATTAACTTTTCATCATATTCCATCATATGATTGTCATATTTTGTAAAGTAAGAATATTTGGGTTCATTTGCTATTTCATAAATTTTTTTACCCATTGAAAATGGAACTATTTGATCCACTTCACCGTGCATAACTAAAATAGGTGAATTTATATTTTTAACTTTTTTATAATTTTCAAATTTATCTTTAAGCAACAAATTAACTGGTATGTAAGGATAGAATTTTTTTGCAGCATCTATCATTGATGTAAATGGTGTTTCTAAAATTATACCTGCATAACTTTTGTTTTGAGCTAGATGCGTAGCTACACCTGTTCCTAAAGACTCTCCATATAAAATAAGATTTTTTTCATTTACTCCTTTTTGAGCTAACCAATTAATTGCACTTTTTCCATCTTCATAAAGACCTTTTTCAGTGGGTTTACCATTGTTACCACTAAAACCTCGCCAAGCTATAATTAAAAAATTAATATTCATATCTTGAAAGTGATTAAGTTTATGAATTCTATTTTCTAAAGATCCAGCATTACCATGAAAATAAACAAGGGTTTTATAATTTTTGAGATTTTTTTCATGATACCATCCCACTAACTCAATATTGTCCGAGGTTAATATCTTTACTTTTTTTATATCTACCGAAATTTTATCCTCTGAATAATTATTCTCATTTGGATGGTAAAGTAAATTACGCTGATAAAAGTATAAAAATACTAAAACAAAAAAATACAAAAAAAATATGATTAAAACTAATTGCAATAAATTTTTCCTAAGTTTTTTTAACATTTTTTTTTTTTGCTAAGTATACGCCAATAAATACCAAAACTGTGCCTATCAAATGATAATTTTCTAATTTTTCTCCAAATAAAAAATAACCATAAATTGCACCGTAAATTGTAAAAATGTATAATGTAAATCCAGTCAAAGATGCACCAAGTTTTTTTTGGGTTATTGTATAAAGAGTAAATGCAATTATACCTGGAGAAATTGCTGCAAAGATTACCCACATAAAAAATTCCCTACTAATAATAGTTTTTTCAAAAAAAAATTCCTCACCAATATAAAAAGGCAATAAACTAACAGCACCAAAGAAAGCTATTAAAGTAAATCTTTGAAAAATCTCAAGTTTAGTTTTCCAGTAAAAAAGATAAATTGAGTATAATGCCCAACCTATAGCGGCAGCTAACATCCAAAGATCACCAATTGTGAAATTAAGATTTATTAATAAATAAAGATCACCCTTAATAATAATTGCAAAAACTCCAATTAAACAAGATATGAGCCCAATAATTTTTGTAAGATTAATTTTTTCACCAAAAAAAATACCTGAAATCAAGATTATAAATATTGGTGATGACGTATAAATAATTCCCATATTAGTAACCGTAGTAGTTTGACCTGCTAAAAAAGGGAAAGCTCCACAAACACCACAGCCAGTTGCGCCTAAAAATAAAAGTTTTTTATACTCTTTTTTTATAATCTTATAATTTTTTTGTAGTGATACATAAGTAAATGGTAAGAGAATTAAAAAAACTAATGTCCATCTCCAAAAAGCTAAGGAAATTGGTGGAACAAATTCAACACCTCCTCGAGCTACAACTAAATTTGATGCCATAAAAATAGGTTGAATAAATAAAAGTGAAAGTGCAAAAAGATTGTTAGTTTTAGTGCTCAATGATTTGTTTTTAAATTATTTATTTTTTATCAAAGAAGGCTTCATAAACCATCATGAAAATTGCAATGCCCATCAAAATATAAACGGGTAACACATCAAAAAAACCTATCATTGATGACCTAGTCAATGTAGTAGCAAGACCAACTAAAAAAGCAATGGCGAGTAAAGAACCTAAAAGTGTTGTAAACTTTTGCATTTAATTATTACATTCCTTTTCTAACCAATTAGCAACCCCTAAAAATCTATGATCATCATAACGATCTCCTATAAGCTGAACTCCTAATGGTAAATTTTTCTCTCCTTCAAGCAAAGGAAGAGAAATACAAGGGGTTCCCAAATAAGACCAGACTTTATTAAATTCTGCTGTCCCTGTACTCTTTAAGCCTTTTAAAGCAACACCTGGACTAGAAGGAGATAACACGCCGTGATAATCTTCAAAGACTTCTTGGTAAGACTCATAACTTCTTTTTTTAAAATCAATTGCTTCAGCATATTCTTTTGCTGAATGCTTATTGCCTTTAGCTATAGCTGCTTGCATATATTTTGAAAGTTTAGTTTTATATTTTTTGTAATACATGCCAAAATTATTTGCCAAATCTGTTTCGTGAATAATTTGATGATATTTATGAATATCTTTAAAATATGATGGGGTATCAAAAACCTCTATATTTTTAAATGACTTAATAAAATATTCAAATGACTCTCTTGATTTTTTATCAATTATTTTCCAATAATCTGTCTTATAGAAAATAAACTTAGGTTCGTATGCGGGCCCCTTTTTTACTTCTTCTAAAATATTTTCAGCTGAATAATAAATGGTTGCGGTGTCATGATGGTCTTTTTTAATTAAAACTTTTGCTAATAATGCAACATCTTGAACTGTTCTTCCAAATATGCCGATATGATCTAATGAGTAAGATGTTCTTAAAACACCATTTCTTGAAATCAAACCATAACTAGGCTTATAACCAACAACTCCACAGTATGAGGCTGGTCTAATGACTGATCCTCCTGTTTGAGATCCAATCGAAAGTGGTGTCATTAGAGATGCAACAGATGCTGCCGATCCACTTGAAGAACCTCCTGGTGTACGTGAATAATCGTGAGGATTTGTTGTTTTTGGTGGGCCAAGATATGCTAACTCTGAAGTGGTTGTTTTACCCATTACAATTGCTCCAGCAGCATGTAGAAGTTCAACTATCTCGGCATTCTGGGAGTAAGATTTACCTTTTCTTATTACTGTTCCACATTCAGTCGGCATATCCACAGTCCCGATAATATCTTTTAAAGCTACAGGAACACCATGTAATGTGCCTACTGGTTTTCCAGATCTTCTATGCTCATCTGCATCTGCAGCTTTTTCTAATAAAAGTTTTTTATCAAAATGAACCCATGCTTTGACCTCTTTTTCAAATTTATTTATTCTTTCTATATATTTTTCACAAACTTCAACAGATGTTAATTGGCCCTCTTTAATTTTTAAAGCCATCTCCTCAACACTTAATGAAAATATATCAATCATTTTTTTTAGTCAGCAAACAACACATCTGGCAGCCACAATGCTATTCCAGGGAACATATACATTAAAAACATTCCAAAAATAACTATACCCAAGAATGGCATAATTCCTTTAAATATTTCCAATAATTCAACATTAGCTTTTTGAACTCCTTTTAAATAATAGGCCGACATTGCCATCGGTGGCGTTAAAAAAGATGTTTGTAAATTTAAAGCTATTAACATTGCAAAAAAATATGGATTAACATCAAAAACTTCTAAAAGAGGCAAAAATATTGGTACAAATATAATTAAGATTTCAGTCCATTCTAAAGGCCATCCTAAAAGAAAAATTATTATTTGAGTAATCACTAAAAATTGCCATGTAGTAATGTTTATTGAAGTAAAGAAATGTTCAAATACTTCGTGTCCTCCCAAATAAGAAAAGACAGAAGAAAAAGTCCAAGAACCAATAAACAACCACATAATCATAGCCGTAGTTTTTGCTGTTAGAAAAACTGACTCTTTAAAATTTTGCCATTTAAGAGTTTTATAGAACCACGATAAAAGTATTGCACCAAACGCTCCCGCAGCAGCAGCTTCTGCTGGAGTAGCTATGCCTGCTAAAATTGTTCCTAAAACTAACATTATTAAACCAAATAAAGGCACGAAAGAAACAAGTACCTCTTTTAAAATTTGAGCTCTAGGTGGAATATCCTCAGCAGGTGGTCTAGGTGCTATTGATGGATTTAACCAAGCTCTTGTAACTGCATAAGCAATATATAAGCCTGCCAACATTAACCCAGGAAAAATCGCAGCAGCAAATAATCTTAATGGAGATAATTGTGCAATCACAGAATAAACAATTAACATAATACTTGGTGGAATTAAAATTCCTAAACAGCCACCAGCACAAATTATTCCTGAAGCAAATTTTTTATCATATCCCGCTTTAACCATTGCTGGCCAAGCTAGTAAACCCATCAAAGTTACAACAGCTCCTATAATCCCTGTTGCTGTGGAAAATAAAGTACAAGTTATTAATGCAGCTACAGCCATGGATGCAGGCAACCTGTGAGCTGCTAATCTAATAGCAAAAAATAATTTAGCTACTATTCCAGCTCTCTCAACTAAATATCCCATGAATAAAAAAAGTGGAACCGCAGTCAGCACGTTATTATCCATAACCGTGTAAGTATTTTTAACGAACAAAGAAAATATCCTGTTATCAAATAAATGATCCATCAAAACAGGATCATAATAAGCATAGTAACCAAAGCCTATTCCCATTGCCATTAAAGTGAACGCTATTGGAAAGCCCAATAAAACTGCAAACAAAAATACGCCCATCATTAAAATTGCAACTTCAGGATTGGTAAGACTAAACAACATTTTGATTATCTTCCTCTTGGGATGTTCTCATTAAAATTTTTTCAGTTTCCTCAGCTACAACCATTCTTGCAGGCCATTGACCAGATTGAATACATAGTATTGATCTAAACACTTCACTGATACCTTGGATTATTAATAAAACACCTGCAGCAGGTATCATAGATTTTACCATGTAGATTTGAATTTGAGCAGGACTGCTCCAGCTAGTTTCTTTTATTTTCCAAGCTTGCGCAGCATATTCATAACCATAAAAAGCTAAAGCAATAACCCCTGGGAAAAAAAAGATAAAATATAAAACTAAATCTATCCATGCTTGAGTTTTTTGGTTAAATAATCTGTAGATAACATCACCTCTTACATGTGCTTCTGTAGCTAGACAATATGCTCCTGACATCATTAATATCGCTCCATACATCTGCATACTAAAATCAAAATTCCATAACGTTGGTGCATTAAATGCATACGCCATAATAACTTCATAAACTGTACCTCCCATTAAAATAACTATGCACCATGAAAAAGCTTTTCCCATTGAGGTACTTAAAGTATCAGCAAATCTTATAAAAGATTTCATCATATTTTTGAGGGTATATTATAAATGATTAAAAAAAAAGGGGGTTTTTAAACCCCCTCTTTTTAAAATTTTTAAAAGTTAATTAAATTTTAACTTTTGCAATTGGACCAAACTCATTTTCATAAGCTAATTTGTAGTTCGGTTGATTCATCAACAGATACTTCATTGTTCTCTTAGCGTATGCTTTTTGAGAGTCGATAATTTTCTTAAAGAAAGGATCTTTTCCAGAAAATTCAGCGACTATTTTATCCCAACCTTTTAATTGTTCAGATAAAATTGCATCAGATGTTTGGTAAACATTAACCTTATGTTCATTCATCAATTTACCTAAGTCAGTTGAATATCTAACTAAAGCTTTGAAGTAGTTATCTGAGTTTGCAGCATAAGCAGCATTTTTCAAGATAGCTTGATGAGCAGGTGAAAGGCTGTTGTATCTTTTCTTGTTCACCGGTATCTCAAACATTTCTTGAGACTGGTGGAAACTACCTAAGTGATAGTGTTTAGATACATCTTGCATTCCAAACTGTGAGTCTGATGTTGGGTTGTTAAACTCTGCAGCATCAATCAAACCAGTTTTCATAGCTGGTTGGATTTCACCACCTGGTAACTGTCTTACGACCATTCCCATAGCAGTTAAAACGTTAGTCGCTAAACCAACTGTTCTATACTTCATACCTTTAACATCAGATACTTTTGTTACGTTCTTTTTGAACCAACCAAAAGGTTGTGCTGGCATAGGCATATGAAAGAATCCAATATAATCGAATCCAACTGAAGCAACTGCTTCTTCATATAATTTTCTTCCTCCACCATACTCCATCCATCCCATAACTTCTTGAGATGACATTCCGTATGAAGGACCAGTTCCAAAAAGTGAAGCTGCAGCATTTTTACCATACCAATATGCTGTCACCCAGTGACCCATATCAAGGTTTCCATCACTTACCGCTGCTCCTATTTCTGAAGTCTTTACAACTGAACCAACTGGCTGAAGATCTATTTTTAAAGAACCTCCAGACATGTCGCTTACCATTTTGCAATAGTCTCCTGCCATTTCAAAAAAGATGTTTGCGCCTGAAGGCCAAGCAGCTTGCATCTTAAGAGTTACTGGAGCTGCGTGTGCAATGTTTGGCATTGCCACTGTTGCAGCTGCAACAGCTCCTGCTTTAGCAGCAGTTTTAAAGAACTTACGTCTTGAAGATTTTGTAGTCTTCAATGATTTATTTTCTTTTGTCATTGTTACTCCTATTAAAGTTAATTAACTTCAATAATTAAACACAGTTTGAGATTAGAGTCTTTCTAAAAAAAAGCGACGATGTCGCATAATTTAAATTAAATACAATTGTAAGTAGAATTAATTAACTTTATTTATGCAATTACCAGTTTTGAAAAATTCATCTATATTATCAACGGCCAAGTTTGCCATTGCAATTCTAGTGTCTTTAGTTGCGCTCCCTAAGTGAGGTAAAATAAAAGCTGTTTTTATTTTTAGATAACCAGGATTAAGATTTGGTTCATTCTTATAAACATCTAAACCGACAGCATAAATTTTTCTTCTATTTAGTGCATCGATTAAAGCTTCATCTTCAATTATATCTCCTCTAGCTACGTTAGTTATAATTGCTCCTTTGGGAAAATATTCAACTGTCTCTTTATTAATCATATTTTCAGTTTCTTTAGTAGCCGGACAACAAATTGACAATACATCTGAAACAGAAAAAAGACTTTTAATACTATCATGGTAAATTGCCCCGTCCTCCTTCTCACCTTTTAATTTAGATCTATTATGATAATGGATTACCATTCCTAAAGATTTAGCGATCTTAGCAATCTTTTGTCCTATTCTTCCCATGCCTAAAATACCCAACCTTGTTCCTGTTAACTGTTTACCAATTAAGTAATCAGCTGACCATTTCCAACCACCTTCTCGTGCAGCTTCAATTCCTTCGGCTGCTCTTCTGCATGCACCTAATATCAGCAAAATACCAATCTCTGCAGTTGCGTCTGACAAAACCTCTGGAGTATTTGTTACGGCAATACCTCTTTTTTTTGCAGCCTCTAAATCGATATTTCCAAAACCGACTGCAAAGTTAGAAATTATTTTTATAGTATCAGGTAATTTATCAATTGTTTCTTTATCCATTTTGTCTGTAAGTGAAGTAAGAATACCATCACAACCCTTACTCATTTCGATAACCTTTGATTGAGAGTACAATTCATCATTACTATTAAATATTGGATCAAAAGTTTGTGAAGCTTTATCTTCACTATCTTTAATTAATTTTCTTGTAATTAAAATTTTTTTCATAATTATTTCCCTAAAATTAATTTAGATCAAATATCTTTCCTGGATTCATTATATTATTTTGATCAATGCTTCTTTTAATCATTTTCATAACTGGAATATTATCACCATGTTCCTCTAATAAATATTCCTTTTTGTGAAGACCTACTCCGTGCTCTCCAGTTATAGTTCCGTTTAATTCTAATGCTTTTTTAATTAACAAATCATTAAATTTTCTTATTTTTTTATACATTTCTTTTTTTTCCGGATCAAAAGGCAAAAGAACATGAAAATTTCCATCTCCTAAATGACCAACCATTGGAGCTCTAAGTCCAAATTTCTTGGCTTGTTCCTCAGCATAGTTAACACATTCAGTTATATTTGAAATTGGCAGACACACATCTGTTGAATAAACTCTTCCATTGTTGATTAAAGCTTTTACTGAGTAATACACATCCCATCTTGCTCTCCAAAGCTTATTTCTTTCCTCTAGATCTTTTGCCCATTTAAATGAACTACCATTATTATCTTTTGATATTTCCTCAACTATTTTGATATTTTCATTATTTGATATTTCAGATCCGTGAAATTCAAAAAACAATGTTGGAACTTCCTGAATATCTTTTAATTTTGAATACCTGATACTTATTCCCATTTGATCTTTGTTAAGCATCTCGATTCTTGCTATTGGAATACCGTATTGAATTACTTGCTGAGCAGTTTTAACTGCATTTTCTAAAGTTGGAAAATGGCATACTGCAGCCATTATACTTTCTGGTATAGGAGATAATCTCAATTGAACCTCTGTTATTATTCCTAATGTTCCCTCTGATCCAATAAAAAGATTTGTTAAATTATACCCAGCAGAAGTTTTTTTAGTTCTGCTACCAGTGTTTATAATATCACCATTAGGCAAAACTACTGTAAGACCACTTATTACTGTTTTCATTGTTCCATATTTTACAGCCATCGTTCCTGAGGCCGAAGTTGATGCCATGCCTCCGATTGCTGCATTAGCTCCAGGATCAATTGGGAAAAAAACCCCATCTTCTCTTAAATAATCATTTAATTGTTCTTTGGTAACACAAGCCTGAACTCTGCAGTCAAAATCCTCAACATTTACACTTAAAATTTTATTCATTTTTTCTAAGCAAATAGTAATTCCTTTTTCATTACCTACTACGTTTCCTTCCAATGAAGTTCCTGTTCCAAAAGGGACTACTGGAATTTTATGTTCATTGCATAATCTTAACACTTTGGAGACTTCTTCATTTGTCTCAGGAAAAACTACAGCTTTAGATAAAACAGGATCATAAGTATCTTCTCCTCTTGCATAATTAGCTCTTGTTGACTCAGAGGTTGAGAATCTTCCATTAAAAATTTTTTTTAATTCTGATTGAACTTGCTCATTCATTAGACAAATATTATTAGAGTTTTATAGGAAAATACAGTCTATTTAGACAACATTTTTTTCAGATTTTCCAGGGCATCAGAAATATTTTGCTGTGAACACGCAAAGCTAAATCTCACGTAATCATTACAAGTTTTACCGAATGCTGTACCAGGAACAATTGCAACTCCTGCATTATGCATTGCTTTTTTACAAAATTCAGCTCCATTCATTCCTGTTCCAATAACCTTTGGAAATGCATAAAAGGCTCCACCTGGTAAACTACATTCAACACCTGGCAAACTATTAAGTCCCTCATGGATTAACTTTCTTCTCTCTGTGAACTTTTTCATCATTTCATGTATCGAGTCATCAGGACCGTCTAATGCTGCTATTCCAGCAAACTGAGCAGCTGCATTTACACATGATACACTATTAATTAGAAGTTTATTAACATGTTGAACTAAATCTTTTGGCCAAAAACTCCAACCTAATCTCCATCCTGTCATAGAGTAAGCTTTACTCCAACCTTCTAATACAATTAATCTCTCTCTTAGTTCTGGATAATTAAAAAATGTTGGCATTTCTTTGTCATCAAAAATTTGTCTACTATATATTTCATCACTCAAGATTGTAACATGAGGATGTTTTTTTAAACCTTCAGCTAATTTATCTACCTCTGGTTTTTCAACAAAACTTCCTGTTGGATTATTTGGATTTATTAATATTAATAATCTTGTCTTATCTGTTATTAAAGAAAGAATTTTATCTGCTTTAAATTTTAAATCTTTATCCTCAGTTAAATCATATGGAACAGAAGTCGAGCCTGTATAATTAATCATAGACTCATAAATAGGGAAAGCTGGTGTTGGATGAATGATTTCTGCTCCTGGTTCACCAAAACATTGAATTGCATAACTCATAGTTGGTTTTCCACCAGGCATTATTAAAATTCTCTCAAAATCTACTTCAACATCGTATCGTTTTTTAATCCATCTTGTAACTGCTTGTCTGCACTCAGGGATACCATTAGACATTACATATCCATGGTGTCCATCATCCAAAGCTTTTTTTGCAGCCTCTACAACGTGTTTAGGTGTTTTAAAATCAGGCTGTCCTAATCCCATGTGTATCATTGGGTTACCTTGAGCTTCTAACTTTTTTGCTTCTGCTAGAACTGAAAAAGCCGATTCAGTTCCGAGATTTTCTAAATTTTTTGCTAATTTCATAACTCATCCTAATATTTTTATTCGATTGATTAATTTATTTTTTTTATATCTAGTTTTTATAAGTAATTGAATTTATTTTCTATAAATTAATTTTTTACTATTTAACTCATTTAAATTTTTACATCCCATCAAAACCATATTTCGATTTATTTCATCATGCATATTTTGTAACAAGCGCTCTACACCTTCCTGGCCGCCAGCAGCTAATGAGAATAAGAACATTTTACCAAAGCTACAAGCTTTAGCACCAGCTGCCAGTGCTTTTAAAACATGAGTTCCTCTTCGAACTCCTCCATCTAAGATTATTTCCAATTTATCACCAACAGCATCTGAAATCGCTTTAACTTGATCAAAAGGTGACCTTGAACCATCAAGTTGTCTGCCCCCATGGTTTGAAATCATTATCGCAGTACATCCTATATCAATAGCTCTTTTTGCATCTTCAACTGACATAACTCCTTTGAGTGCAAAAGGCCCGTTCCATTTTTTTGCACAATATTCCGCATCCTTCCATCC
The DNA here is from genome assembly GCA_003210015.1 of Pelagibacteraceae bacterium AG-426-P20. Classification (GTDB taxonomy): domain Bacteria; phylum Pseudomonadota; class Alphaproteobacteria; order Pelagibacterales; family Pelagibacteraceae; genus Pelagibacter. The sequence continues at coordinate 13,061 of QCNX01000002.1, forward strand.
CATTGCTGGATCGTACTGTTCATTAATATATTCAATTACTGATTTTGAAATATTTGTTCCTTTATCAGTCTTTTTTTTAACATTTGATAATTCAAATTTTTTACCAGTTAAATAATTAAATACCCATCTAGGACGCATTGCAAAACTCATTAAGCTCTGAAAAGTAAGTTTTGGCGGGGTAGTAAATCCTGTTCTATGATCTTTTTCTCTATTGCCTGCAACTAATGTATCTACAGTCAAACACATAGCATCAAAACCAGACCTTCTTGATCTATCTATTAAATCATCAGAAATTGATCTGTCTTTATGAACATAAAGTTGAAATAATTTTGGACCACTGGAGATGTTTGATACTTCTTCAATAGTATTATTTCCCATGGATGACATACTATAAAATGTGTTAAATTTTTCGGCTGCTCTCGCTGATGCCTTGTCTCCATCAGGATGATATAATCTCTGCATTGCTGCAGGAGAAAGGAAAACTGGCATATCAATCTTTCTACCAAATAAGGTAGTGGACATATTTGGCTTACCAACGCTAGCTAAAATATTTGGAACTAAATCACAATCATTAAAAGAATCTGTATTTCTTCTTAAAGTCGTCTCATCGTCTGCTCCACCATCAATGTAGTGAAATATAGGCGAGGGTAATTTTTTTTTGGCTAATTTTCTAAAATCTTCAAAGTTATGACAATTTTTTAGATTCACTATCTTCTGAATCTTAAATTATTTCGATTCAAATCACTAATCTTTGTGCACCCCATTAATTTCATATCTCTTACTAATTCAGATTTATACTTTTCTATAGCTCTCTCAACACCTGCTTGTCCTCCAGCAGCTAAAGCATAAAGATATAACCTTCCACCTGAGCAAGCTTTGGCACCTAATGATAAAGCTTTAAGCATGTGTGTTCCTCTATGAATTCCACCTTCACAAATAACATCTAATTTATCACCGACAGCATCAACAATTTCAGCAAGTTGATCAAATGGTGATCTTGATCCATCAAGTTGTCTTCCACCATGATTTGAAACCATTATACCTGTGCATCCAATATCAACAGCTCTTTTAGCATCCTCAACACTCATCACTCCTTTAAGAGCAAAATGACCACCCCACTTAGAACATAATTGTTCAGCATCTTTCCAATTCATGGATTGATCCAACATTGTAGAAAAATAGTTTCCAATCGAAGAATTAGTGCTTGTACCTTCTTTAACAAAATCTTGGAGGTGTGGTAATTCGAACTTGCCTTTTGTTAAATAATTTATTCCCCACATTGGCTTAGTAGCAAAACTAAATAAACTCGATAATGTTAATTTTGGAGGAGACGTAAAACCTGTTCTTAGATCTCTTTCACGATTCCCTCCTGTAATTGTATCAACTGTTAAAGCCATAACATCAAATTTCGCTGCCTTGGCCCTTTGCAAACATGAATCATTTAAGCCTCTGTCTTTGTGGAAATAAAACTGAAACATTTTTGGAGTATCAATCATAGAAGAAATTTCCTCTACACTCACAGTTGCTAGAGCTGAAACACCAAACATAGTATTAAATTTTTTTTGCTGCCTTTCCTACTGCTCTTTCACCATCATAATGAAAAAGTCTTTGAAGCGCTGTCGGCGCTAGATAAAAAGGTAAATCTAATTTTTTTCCAAATATCGTTGTTGATAAATCAACATTCTCGACACCCCTTAAAACATTAGGAACTAAATCAACATCATCAAATGCACTCGTATTTCTTTGATATGTAATCTCATCGTCTGCAGCTCCATCAATATAATGAAAAATTGGTGAGGGTAATCTTTTTTTAGCTAGCTTTCTAAAATCACTAAAATTGTGACAATCATTTAAATTCATTTCTGAATTTTAGAAGTTTTTAATGAAATTAAACATATAACTATTTGCCCCAGGATTTTTATCTCCTAGACTAGCATTAGACACATGATTATATGAAACGCCTAAGCTAGATTTATCTGTGGCCGCATATGATAATTGTACTTCTGATTTAAATTCCAAAACATGTCCTAAGTCTTTACCATTTCCTTTGTGATAAAGTCCTGGTGCAAAACTAGGTGTTAATGTTAATCCACCCATGTCTATATTCCATTCTACTCCAGTATAAACATAAGCGGCTGAGTTTTCTGTTATAAAACCGCCTGTTATTGGAGAAACATTTCCAAGAAATGTATTTCTAAATAAATTTTCATTTTGATGTTGAAAACCTATTGAGATTGCTTTTTGCTTATCATCACTAAAATCAAAATTTCCGTTAAAAAAATTTAATTGATGTTCGCTACTATTTATTTCTTCTGAAGCAAACGAACTTGATGTAGCTAAAAAAGCGAACAAAAATATACTTAACTTTTTAAAAATCATTACTTTCATCAATAAATTATTTTTTTATTATTACCAATTTTTTTATGATTATTGCACCTCCAAAAAGGAAGATCAATAGAGGTAAAAACCACAAGAAATATGTATTTTTATTAAGTTGAGGATCATATAAAATCCATTCACCATATTTTTCAGTCAAAAATTCATATATTTGTTTTTCGTTTAAACCTTTTTCTATTTTATTCTTCACTACTAGCTTCAAGCTGATTGCAAATTCAGAGTCAGAGTCATATACAGATTGCCCTTGACAAATTAAACATCTCAAATTTTTAGTAATTTTATTTTGAAGCTGAATTTCATCAGCTTTTGATAAATTAAAAGTAAATACAATTAAAATAAGTATAAAAAATTTAAAAAAATTCATTTTATATAATTATTGATTTCATTAACTAAATTAGAATTAAGCGGACCAATATATCTTTTTATAATTTTATTTTTATAAATTAAAAAAGTTTCTGGTACTCCAAATGCTCCCCATTCTATTGCTTTAGTGCCATCTCTATCTAGTAATATTGTTGAATATGGATTGCCTAGTTCATTAATAAATTTCTCAGCATTATTTAAATTATCTTTGTAATTTAAACCTATAATTTCAATTTTTTTACTATTCCCTAAATTTACTAAAAATGGATGTTCATCTTTACAAGGTATACACCATGAAGCCCAAATATTTAATAAATAATAATCTTCTTTATTAAAAATATCTTTAGAGTCTACAGATTTTTTTTTTAAAAGAGTTTCAGATGTAAATTCTGGAACAATCTTAATATTTGTATTAGGAGTATATAAATTTGAATTGTTTAATCCTCTGTAAAAAATTACAAATACAAAAACAAAAAAAATAACTAACAAATAATAGACTATTCTATTTTTCATACCTTTTTTTTAAATAAACTAATTAAACCTCCTAAAGAAATTAATAATACTGAAATCCAAATCCAAAGCATAAATGGTTTTACTTGATACCTTATGTTAAAATACTCCTCATTTTGAACTGAATTCATCGTAATAAATTTATCCATAAAAAATGTTGTTTTTATATCCGCTTCACTGGTAATAATATTTGGTTGATTGTAAACTCTCAACTCAGGCTCTAACTCATCTTTTATCTCATTTTCCCTAATAGAAAAATTTCCTTTGAAAGATATATAATTTTTTTCTTTTGATTTTTTTAAGTTATTAAAAATAATTTCAAATCTATCATTCTTAAAACTTTCACCAACCTTCAAATTCGTTATTAATTCACTTGAAAAAATATTATTAAATAAAATGCTTAATATTAATAAACTAAATCCAAAATGAGCTATGTTTTGTTGAATATTATTAGGTTTTTTCAAAAAAAAATCTCTAATTGTGATAAAAAATAAATAAAAAGCACTTCCAACTAAAACCGTATTTACTAAAAAATTAATTTCCAAATTCTTAAAAATTAAGAAAGAAATCAATAAAGAAATAATAAATATAACTACCAAATGTATTTTGTTTTGAAGTTCTGCTTTAATCCACTTAAGTTGAGGACCTATTGCCATAAAAATTAAAAATGGAATTAAAAATGGAACTATAAGTTTATGATAAAATGGTGGTCCTACAGAAATTTTTTGGGAAGAAATAACATCTAAAAAAATTGGATATAAAGTCCCAATTAAAACGACTGACAAAAAATACATCATAAACCAATTATTTATTAAGATAGATGTTTCTTTACTAATCAAAAAAAATGAATTTGGGTTTTGATTTTCTGATTTATGAAAAGTGAAAAAAACAATTAATGAGATTAAAACTAATATAAATAAAAAAGTTAATATAAATAAACCTCTTTCTGGATCATTTGCAAATGTATGAACTGAGTTTAAAATTCCAGAGCGAACTAAAAATGTTCCACACATACTAAGGGTAAAAGTTGCAATCGATAAAATTATTACCCAAGAGCTAAGAATTGATCTTTTTTCTAAAATTAAAATACAATGCAATAGGGTCGTTAACGCCAACCATGGCATTAACGAAACATTTTCAACAGGATCCCAAAACCAAAAGCCGCCCCAGCCGAGCTCATAGTAAGCCCAGATTGAACCTAGTAAAATTCCCAAAGTTAAAAACACCCATGAAATTAATACCCAATTTTTAATGTGAGCTGCCCAATTTTTGGATATATAATTTAAAGTTGTTGCCGCTAAAACACTGGAAAAAATAATAGAAGATCCTACATAGCCTAAATATAAAATTGGAGGATGAATAGCTAAAGCAGGATCTTGTAAAATCGGATTAAGACCCATTCCTTCATAAGGTGTGGGAAATATAAAATTAAATGGGCTAGAAAATTTAATTAAAAAAATAAAAAAACCTATAATAATTATTTGATGGAACAATACAGTTAATATTCTGTATTTTTTTAATAGACCTTTAGATCCTATTAGAAATAAAAAAATAAACAAAGTTAAAACTACTAACCATAGTAATAAACTTCCTTCATGATTTCCCCATGTTCCAGAAATTTTATAAAATAATGGTTTCGTTGAATGTGAGTTGTTAAAAACAGTTTCATTACTAAAATCAGAATATACAAAGGAAAAAACTAAACCCATGAAACTTATAACAACTAAAAATAACTGAATAAAAGAGAATGATACTATTTTATTATCTAATATTCTTTCATTCTTAAAATTTATAATAGAGAAAAAAAATATTGGTAAAGAAACAATCAGTCCAAAAATTAGAGAATAATATCCTAAAGTGCTGTATATCATTTATTTTTCCCCTAGAGCTTCTTTTACTTCGGGTGGCATATAGTTTTCATCATGTTTGGCTAAAATTTTTGAAGCTTCAAAAAAACTTCTATCTTTCAAATATCCCTCAGCAACCACTCCTTTACCTTCGGAGAAGAGGTTAGGCACTACACCTGAATAAGTTACATTAATCTCATTTTTAAAGTCTGTAATAATAAAATTTACTTCATTAGATTTAATTTTTATAGAATTTTCCTTTACCATCCCTCCAATTCTAATCTGATTCTTATCAAGTTTTCCAAGCAACTTTACATCAGAGGGTGATTTGAAATAAATTACGTTTTCTTCCAGAGATTTTATAACTAAAAATACTGATAAAGTTAATGATAATAATATTAATATAATGAAAATAAATCTTAATTTAACTTTTCGACCATACATGGTTCAAAAGTTAAATGCTTTGGCTGCTAGATAAAATTTCTTTATTAATAATTTGTAATCTTGCACGTTCAGCTTTTTCAGAGTCTAGGGCTCCAAATTTAGTTACGAATTTATTTTTTTCTTTAATATATTGAATTTTTATAATCACATATAAAGTTGTAAAGCTTATAAGTGTAAAAAAAAACGCAGACCAAACATACACGCCGTATCCATTCATATAAAGTATTTCTTCAATCATAGTCTGTCTAAACCTTTGTTCTTAATTTTTATCAGTTCTGTATTATATTTCATTAAAAAAATTAACAAAGAAAATAGTGCAAATGCCGCAGTCATTACCAATAAAGGAAACATCATGGAGGAATGTATTGAAGATTTAGACAATATATTTATCGAAGCTGGCTGATGAAGTGTATTCCACCAATCAACAGAATATTTAATTATTGGTACATTAACGATTCCTATAATAGTTATGGTGGTCGTAATTTTTAAAACTTGTTCTTTATCCTCATAAATTCTCCAAGCAATTAAATACATTACATAAAACAAAGCTAGAATTAACATTGAGGTAATCCGTGCATCCCAAGCCCACCAAGTTCCCCATGTGGGTTTTCCCCATATTGAACCAGTAACCAATGCAATAATATTGAAAACTAAACCAGAGGGAGCCAAACTTTTTGCAATTAAAAAAAAATTTTTATTCTTAAAAATATAACCAACCAAAGACAAAAATGCTACTGATGAAAAAATACCAAGTGAAATCCATGCTGCCGGGACATGTACATACATTATTCTAACTGAATGACTTTGTTTATAATCTTCAGGTGAAAAAATTAGAGCCTCAAGCAGCCCAATTGAAAGCACTATGATAAATAGTATCATCACATATTTGGGTGCCTTTGATGTAATTAAAAAAATTTTGCCTGGTTCAAAAATTTTAAACATAAGATTTTATGAATATTTTAGTATGAAAGATTTATCTGATCAAGAATGTAGAGGGAGGTAATAGGAGATAAAATTTAACACTCTTGATCAAATATATATTAAAAATATTGCACCTCTTTGTCTAAGTTTTGAGCTAAATGTGGTTAAAAAATGATTTTTTTAGTTAGAAGGCTTGAAATAGCTTGATCCTTTTTTGCCTGAAAAAATTTCTTCAATTAAAGGGTGTTTAATAGGTTCTTCAGAATCATCTATTAACAGGTTTTGTTGCGACACATATGCTTCATAAGTAATTTCATCATTTTCAGCTAATAAATGATAAAATGGTTGATCTTTTCTTGGTCTCACGTTTTTTGGTATTGATTGATACCATTCCTCAGAATTATTAAATTCAAAATCTACATCGTAAATTACACCTCTAAATTCAAAGTGTTTGTGTTTAACGATATCTCCAATTGAGAATTTAGCTTTTTGAATTGGCATATTGTTTAGTATGGGTATTTAAAATAAAAAATCAATGGTTAAAATAATACTGTTTTGTCAAATATTAAATATGTTAATATCTTTTAGTGAATAAATCTTTTTTAAAATTTGTTACAGATTTCGGTCCTTTAGCAATATTTTTTTTCTATTATTACAATAATGATAAAAATTTATCAATTGCTATTCCTCCACTCATAGTTGCAACTTTAATTGCTTTGGGGATTGTGTGGTTTTTTGAAAAAAAAATACCACCCATGCCTTTAGTAAGTGGAATCTTAATCACTTTCTTTGGTGGTCTAACAATTTATTTTAATGATCCAATATTCATTTATATAAAACCAACAATAATAAATATTTTATTTGCTTTAACTTTATTTTTTGGAAAATTTTTTACAAAAGATCCAATTCTCAAAAAAATTATGGGTAAATCAATTGCTTTATCAGACATTGGGTGGCAACTATTGAATAAGAGATGGATGTTATTTTTCTTTGGACTTGCCATATTAAATGAGTGTGTTTGGAGAACTCAAACCGAAGAATTTTGGGTTAATTTTAAAGTTTGGGGCATGTTGCCAATAACAATAATTTTTACAGGTTTTCAAATACCTTTAATTAACAAACATAAAATTGATGCATAAAAATTTAAAATTAGTAGTAAATAATTCATATAAACAAATACAAGAAAAACAATTTTTTGAAAAAAGTGAACTAAAAATAATCTTAGATCTGTATGCTAAGATGGTTTCTGAGGGATCTTGGAAAGACTACGGTCTAAATATCTCTAGTAAACAAGTCAGTTTTAGTGTTTTTAGAAATGCAGCAGAAAATGCTTTATATAAAATATGTAAAAATTTTAATCCAAAAAATAAAAACCTTAAATATTTAATAACAGATACTACTGGTAAAATTCTTAAAAATTCTTTTGATTTAAAAATATTATTTAAAAATACTAATTGGAAAAAATTACAAAAGTAATCTATCTTCTTTGACCAAACAATCTAAGTAACATTATAAATAAATTTATAAAGTCTAGATAAAGAGTAAGTGCTCCCATTACAGCTTTTTTACCCATCACTTCGCCTGTATCACTGGCAGCGTACATATTTTTGATTTTTTGAGTATCATATGCCGTTAAACCAACAAAAATCAAAACACCTAATATAGAAATCACAAAATACATCATTGATGATTTCATAAATATATTAACTATAGAAGCAATTATAATTCCAATTAAACCCATCATTAAAAATGAACCAAGTTTAGTTAAATCTCTTTTAGTAGTATATCCATATATGCTCATCGCTCCAAAAGTAGCTGAACTTATAAAGAAAACTCTAGTGACGCTCATTCCGGTATAAACTAACAAAATTGAGGACAACGATAGTCCCATTAGTCCTGCAAAAACCCAAAAAGTTGTTTGAGCTTTTGATGCACTCATTTTGTTAATTCCAAAACTCATATAAAAAACAATTCCTAGAGGAGCAAGCATAACAAGCCATTTTAATCCTGACATGAAAATTGCATTTCCTACTGAGGTTAGGGCTACTATTGAACCAGCATCGTTTGTAACAACTGACATCTTAAATGTAATTAGAGCTATAATGCCTGTTAATAAAATTCCAGTTGCCATGTAATTATAAACCTTAAGCATGTAGGATCTTAAGCCTTCATCCATCACAGCAGCTGTTTGCTGAGCTGCTTTAGCTCTGTTTAAAATTCCATTTTTATCAAATTCCATAATACTGATTATATAATATTCTTTTGCTAATTATTCAAGATACCTTAAAAGATAAACTTCAATGAATTATAAAAAATTAGGTAATACGGACGTAAACGTAAGTACAATTTGTCTCGGCACTATGACCTGGGGTGAACAAAATACTCAAAATGATGGGTTTGAGCAAATGGATTATGCTTTAGATCAAGGAGTAAATTTTTGGGACACTGCTGAAATTTATTCTATCCCTCCTAAACAACAAACGTTTGGAGATACAGAAACAATCATTGGAAATTGGTTTGAAAAAACAAAAAAGAGAAAAGAAGTTATTTTAGCCTCAAAAGTTTGTGGGCCAATGAGAGAATATGTCAGGGGTGGTGGTAATCAATTTGGTACAAAAAATATTACTGAAGCTTTAAATGGTAGTTTAAAGAGATTAAAAACGGATTATATCGACCTATATCAACTGCATTGGCCTGAAAGAAAAACAAATTTTTTTGGTAAACTAGGTTATGAGCATGATGATAGTAACGAGTGGACTAAGTTTGAAGATATACTGGCTGATCTAAATAACTTTATAGATCAGGGTAAAATTAGACATGTTGGCTTATCAAATGAAACTCCTTGGGGATTATCAAAATTTTTAGAAATATCTAAAAATAAAAATTTACCAAGAATGCTTTCAGTTCAAAATCCATACAACTTATTAAACAGAACATATGAAGTTGGTCTTGCAGAAATGTCCGTCAGAGAGAAAGCTGGATTATTAGCCTATTCACCTTTAGCGTGTGGATATTTATCTGGAAAATACAGAAATAATCAAATGCCAAAAGGCACACGAATAGAACGTGATGGTGAATTTTGGACAAGATATAATAAACCTAATTCGGACAAGGCTATTGATGCTTATTTTAAAATAGCAGAAAAGCATAAGTTAAATTTAGCTCAAATGTCTTTAAAGTTTTTAGAAATTCAGCCTTTTGTGACTTCTGTAATTATAGGTGCTACGACAATGGATCAGTTGAAAACAAATATAGAAAGTGTAAATATAAAATTAACAAATGAAGTTATTAATGAAATTAACGAAGTTCAAAAAACATATCCTAATCCATGTCCATAATTAAAAAAAATTTAATATTAATCTCAATTTTCACTTTACTGGTTATAACCCCATCTAAATCTGAAGAATTAAAAAAAATTGGAAAATTTAAAGATTGGGAAACTATGGTTTTAGTTGAACAAACTGGCACGGTTTGTTTTGCACAATCATCACCTGTCTTACAAGCTCCAAAATCTAACAAAAGAGAGGCTAGATTATTTGTGACCTTTAGACCAAGCGAAAAAATTTCTGATGAAATCAGCGCAAGTCCAGGGTATGAGTTTAATAAAAAAAATTCTGTAACAGCAACATCAGGAAAAAATAAAATTAAATTTGATATTAAGCAACAAGGCTTTGCGTGGATTGCTGACAACAAAATTGAAAAAAAGATGGTTAGATTAATGAAAAAAGGATCAAGAATTATGATTACAGGTTATAATGAAAAAGGTTCTCAAACTATTGACCATTACTCACTCTTGGGGTTTACCAAAGCTTATAGTGCTGCAAAAAAAGCCTGCAGTTAATAAATGAAATCCAAAAAAAAAATAGTTTTAGCCTATTCTGGAGGATTAGATACATCTATAATTTTAAAATGGCTTCAATTAAATTATAAAGCAGAAGTTATATGTTACACCGCTGATATTGGTCAGAAAATTGATAAAAAAAAAATAATTAAGAATGCAAAAAAATTTGGTGTAAAAAAGATTATCATTCAAGATCTTAAAAATGAGTTTGTTAAAGACTATGTCTACCCTATGATTAGAGGACATGCTGTTTATGAAGGAATATATTTGTTGGGAACATCAATCGCAAGACCTTTAATAGCAAAAGATCAAATAAGAATTGCAAAAAAATTTAAAGCGTATGCAGTTTCTCATGGTGCAACCGGTAAAGGAAACGATCAAGTAAGATTTGAGCTTGGTTATCATTATTTTGGTCCAAAAATAAAAGTTATTGCTCCATGGAGAAACTGGAAATTAAAATCAAGAACAGATTTAATTAATTATGCAATTAAACATAATATAGAAATTCCTATGGATAAAAAAGGTACCCCGCCATTTTCTATTGATGACAATTTATTTCATACCTCAACAGAAGGTAAGACTTTAGAAAACCCTAAAAATTTTGCACCAGAGACTGTATTTCAAAGAACTACTTCTCCAGAAAAAGCTCCTAATAAACCAACATTTATAACTATAAATTTTAAAAATAGCGATCCATACAGAATCAATGGAAAAAAACTATCACCATCAAAATTGTTAGAAAAATTAAATATATTGGCTGGCAAAAACGGAATAGGAAGAGTTGATCTTGTTGAAAACAGATTTATAGGAATAAAATCTAGAGGAGTATACGAAACACCTGGCGGTACACTTTTAATAAATGCTCATAGAGCTATAGAATCTGTAACTCTTGATAAAGAAACTATGCACAAAAAAGAGCGTGTAATGCCAAGATATGCTGAACTAATTTACAATGGTTATTGGTTTTCTAAAGAAAGATTTAAACTTCAAAAAATAATTGACCTTAAGAAAAACAGAGTAAATGGATCTGTTAAGCTAAAACTTTATAAAGGAAATATTACTATTCACTCGAGAATTACTAAGAGTAATGCATACTCAATGAAAAAAGTGTCTTTTGAAGAAAATAAAACTTTTAATAAATCAAATGTTGAAAGATTTATTAATTATCACAAAAAAAAACTTAGATAATTTATAATGAATTTTGTTCCGTCGAGAGCTTTTGCTATTGATAAACTTAACAAATTTGTTGATCAAAATTTATTTGAATATTCAAGGTTAAGAAATTTTGATTATGGTCCAAAAAATAGATCAAATATTTCATGCATTTCCCCTTATATTACTCATGGTGTAATTTCTGAGTTAGAGTTAATTAAAAAATCTTTAAATAAATTCTCATTTTCCAAAAACGAAAAATTTATTCAAGAAGTTTTATGGAGAACATACTGGAAAGGTTGGTTGGAATTAAGACCTACTGTTTGGACAGATTATTTAAACGAATTAAAAAAAATTCGTGAAGAATTTAAAGATAACGCTGATTATAAAAAGGCTATTGAGGGAAATACAAATATAGAGTGTTTTAATGAATGGGTAAATGAATTAAAAGAAAACAATTACTTACACAATCATGCAAGGATGTGGTTTGCAAGTATTTGGGTTTTTACTTTAGAGCTGCCGTGGCAATTAGGGGCTGAATTTTTTATGAAGCATTTGTATGATGGAGATACTGCAGCCAATACATTAGGATGGAGATGGGTTACTGGAATTCAAACACAAGGAAAAAATTATTTAGCTAGTGAATGGAACATTAAAAAATTTACCAATAACAGGTTTAACAATATCAAACTTAATGAAAATGCTCCTCCGAAAACAAGCGATAAAACTTATGCTGCATCAAAATTGGAGTTTAAGAATCCACAAAATCTTGAAGAAAAAAATCTTCTTATTTTTGAGAATAATTTGTCTTTTGAAATAAGTGATTTTAAAGATCAAAAATTTAAAAAGGTTTTTTTAATTTCTAACAAAAATGAAAACCGAACCATAAAGCTCAGTGAAAAATTAGTAAAATTCAAGTCTCAATTAATTGAAGATCAAAAAAAGAGATTAGAAGAAAAATCAATTGATACTGAAATTATAGATTTGAGTGAGATACAGAATATTAATGAAACTTCTTATGGTTTATATCCGACAGTTGGTGAAAACCTAGATTTTATAAATACGAATAATTTAAAAATAGAATTTCTGTATAGAAAATTAGATCAATTTTCTTGGCAATATTGTAATAAAGGTTTTTTTAATTTTAAGAATTATATTCCAAAAATTATTACAAATTTCAATTAAAATTCATATTTCTTGAAATAGATCTGATCTAGCCAAGTCAATCTACCTATCAACTTGTAACTGTTTTTAGCTAAAAGGTTTCGAATTTTTTTTGATTTCATAGATGATGGTTCCTCGTCTTCATAGATAATGTAATCAATTTTTTCTTTGAATGACAATGACTCTAAAACTTCTAATTCAAATCCCTGAACATCAATCACTAAAAGGTTTGAAGTATTAACTGGAAAATTTATATTTTTTAATTGAAAAGATTTTACGTATTCATGGATTATATTTTCTTTAAATCTTTTGATGTTATTTATATAATTTTTTCCTCTAAACGAATTGTCATCAATAGCTTTTAGGATAGAATTTTTATCAAAAGAACCTTGCCCATGTGCCCAATTATCAAAAAACCCTTCCCCATTCAATTCATTACAAATTTTTGGGTTTATATAAAAAATTTTTTTGTTTAAATTTTCATTTGAAACATAAAAATTTTCTAATTTTATATCTTCACGATTTTTGTACAGATCACATAGCTGATCATAATAATACTTGATGGGTTCAAATATTATTGTTGAATAATTACCTTTGTTCACCAAGAATTGTCTTAATGGATCATTTTGTATCCCATCATTCCCACCAACTTGTACAATAAATTTTTTCTTTTCTTGTGAGAAGTAATATTTAAAAAAATCAGGAGTTTTAAAATTATTTTTATAAATAGTTTTTGATAAAATTTTACGTTTTAATTTAAAAAAGAGATTATTTAATAAATTCATTAAAACCATCTTATCATACCGATAATTCCAGCAGTTGCATAAAAAAATTGTAATAACAATATTCCTTTATGACCTCCTCTGTAAGCCCAAATTCCAATTAAAATTGCTGACAATAATAATAAACAAAAACCAAAAAATTCTATCCCTATATTTAATGCAACAAATAAAGAGTACAGTATAGCTGTAATAACTCCTGCCCATTCAAAAATTTTATTACTCATAATATCTTTTTAAAATTTTCATAAAGGATTTTAGAATAATTATTCATATCACTCATATTATCTTTCGCAGATTGATCAAATTTTTCTAATGCCCCATCTCCTAATTGATCCTCTAGAGCTTTTTTATACTCTGGAACACAACCCCACTCGTTTACAGTTGTGTCTTTAATTTCGATATGAAATTGAATTCCGTAAGCATGATTTTGATATTTAAAAATTTGATATTTAGTAACTGGTGAAGAAGCTAATAAAGTTATATCTTTATTATTCTCAATCCCTTGGACCTCGTAAGAATGCCATTGCAAGCTTTTTATTTTATTAGGAAATTTAGAGAATAAATTATCAGTATCTTTTTCTTTAGAAAAATTAATATCCATAATCCCTATTTCTGCTGGTTGGGATTTAACTACTTTGCCACCTACAACTTCACCTAACAACTGGCATCCTAAACAAAAACCTAAATAAGGCTTTTTTAGATTAATAACAAATTCTTTGATTGCTTTTTTTTCCTCAATCATCCAAGGATAATCTTTTTCCATAAACGTATCCATTGGGCCGCCCATACAGAACATTCCATCAAATTTACTAAGATCACTTGGAATTTTTTCACCTTCATCGAGCTCTATGGTTGTCAAGTTAAGTCCATCAGCCAACATTAAATCTTTAATGTATCCAGGGTCTTCAATTTTAATATGCTGTAATACAATTATGTTCACTAAAATTAGCTTAGCTTAGAACACTTCTTAGAACAATATTTTACTCTATCCCAATTAAGCTTCCATTTCTTTCTCCAAACAAAAGATCTTTTACAAACAGGACAAATTTTTGATGGTAAATGTTCTTTTTTCACTAGATTGTATTTTTTTTTATGAATTTATCAGCTTCAGATAAAATCATTTTTTTTCTATCTGTTTTCATTTTATCAAAGATACGAACCATCATCGACAATCTGGGATTTTTTAAAAAGAATTTTCTATTTCGATCTATAAATCTCCAATACAATCCATCCATTGTATTACACCAATTACCTTTTTTAAAATCCATCATTTTCATAAAATAAGCAGATCCACAGATATAGGGTTTAGTTGCAAAAATTCCCCCATCACTAAATAATCCCATTCCATAAACATTTGGAACCATTACCCAATCAGATGAGTCGACAAACATTTCCATGAACCATTTATAAACCAATGTTGGTTTTATTTCGCAAAGATTCATAATATTAGATAAAATCATTAACCTTTCAATATGATGGGACCATCCATAACTTTCTGCATTTTGAATTGCATGATCTAAAGGAGGCAGGCCTGTTGTTCCCTCGTACCAGGATTTTTTCATTTTTTTAATATGTTTAAAAAAGTTGCTTGTTTCCATTTCGTCAGAATAATTTTGATAAATTCCACGCATAAACTCTCTCCAACCGATTATCTGACGAATGTACCCTTCTAGTGAGTTCATTTTTATTTTATTCTTTTTGTGAAACTCTAAAACTTTTTGAACAATAAATTCAGGAGTAATTAATCCTAAATTGATATATGGGCTTAAGGCACTGTGAAACAATATATTATCTTTTTGATTTACAGCATCTTCATAATCGCCAAACAAATTTGATTTTTCTTTTATAAAAAAGTTCAAAAGCTTAACTACTTGATCAAATTCTGTTGCAAGCCAGAAATCTTTTGTACTACCAGGATGATCTTTAAATAATTTTTCAATAATAGGTTTTAACTTTTTTGTATGATTAGTTTCATTAATTTTAGGAAATTTTGGTATTGAAATATCTTTAGGTAACTTATTTCTATTGTCTTCATCAAAACTCCATTTTCCTCCAACTGGATTTCCATCAGCACCCATTAATATTCCAGATTTTTTTCTAACTTCTTTATAAAATGTTGCCATGAAAGGTTTTTTAGATTTTCCTAAATAATTATTAAATTCATTTCTTGAATTTAAAAACATTGGGGTTTGAATAATATTCCACTTAATTTTTTCTTTTTTTAAAAATTGTGACATTTTTTTTTCAAAAAATTTGTCTTCTATTTCAAAACTTGAGATTTCTGTTATTTTTTTTTGGGTAGTATTTTTTTTTAATTTTTTAAAATAATCATCTTTAAAATCTTTATCCTCAATTTTTGAATAATGTAATTTATATTTACTCTTTTTAAGAGTATCGGCATATGAACGCATAGAGGACAAGAATAGTAAGATCTTTTGCTTATGGTGTTTTTCATAAGTACATAAACCGTTGTCTTCTGCCATAAAAAATGTGTGGTCCTTTTTGAAGCGGTCGATGTATTTTAATGGAAATAATTGATTACCAAGTATAAAAAATAACTTCATAATTAAATATAACTAATAAAAGATTTTATGTCAGAAAAATATCTTATTTTTGGTGCGACAGGTTCTATTGGATCAAGTTTAGCTGATCAATTAAAAAATTCAGGGTATGATATTCACTTAGTTGCAAGAAACGAAAGCGAAGTAAGTTCAATCGCAGAAAAACTTGGCTGTGATTTTACCGTTGCAGATGTTCTTGAAGATGGCTTTATAGAAAAAATTAAGACAGATGTTCCTGAAATTAAGGGGATTGCATATTGTGTAGGCTCAATTGATTTAAAACCATTAAGAATGGTAACTGAACAAGATTTTAATAAATGTATGAAGTTAAACCTTTATTCAGCAGTTGAGGCAATCAAAGGTTATCAAGAGACTCTAAAAAAAAACAAAGGTTCGGTAGTTTTGTTTTCAACTGTTGCTGCTCAAAGAGGTTTTACTAATCATGCTATTATTGCCTCGGCAAAAGCTGCAGTTGAAGGTTTAACAGTATCCCTTGCAGCTGAATTTGCTCCAAATATAAGAGTTAATTGCGTTGCTCCAAGTTTAACAAAATCTAAAATTGCAGAACCCATGTTGAAAAATACTACAATTGCAGAAGGTATTGCAAAAGCTCATCCGCTAAAAAGGTTGGGTGAAGGAAAAGACTCAGCTGCGCTTGCAAAATTTTTAATAACTGAAGATAGTTCTTGGGTTACTGGTCAAATTATTGCTGTTGATGGTGGCAGATCAAAACTCTCTTAAGGTGAGCAAATATTTTTTATTAATATTTTTTACAATTTTATTTACTTCAAAAAGCTACTCTGACAACTATTTACTCTCTAAAATAATAGAACTAGATGAGCCATGGGGATCATCATTTATTAATAAAGATGAAATAATTGTTACTGAAAAAGGTGGAAAAATAAAAATAGTTAATATTAATTCTAAAAAAATCTCAGAAGTTAAGCATAATTTAAATTTTTTAGATATTGGTCAAGGTGGGTTACTAGATATTATTCATCAAAATAATAACCTATGGATTTCATACACGGAGGATAGAGGGAATTGGGAAACAAGTACTTCTATTGCAAAAGCAAAATTAGATAAAAAAAAATTAAATTTTAAAAATATATTTCAGGCAAATCCTCCTATAGATTCTGGTTATCATTTTGGCTCAAGATTAGTGATTAAAGGTGATTATCTATTTGCATCAGCAGGTGAGAGAGGTCAAGGAATGATAGCTCAAGATCCTACAAAACACCCAGGAAGTATTATTAGAATTCATTTAGATGGAAGTATTCCGAAAGATAATCCTAAATTTAAAGATAAACCAAATTGGTTGCCGGAAATTTATCAAATAGGAATTAGAAATCCCCAAGGTCTTACACTTTCAAAATTTGATGGAAAAATTTACATGAGCAATCATGGAGCAAAGGGTGGTGATTGGTTTGGTGAGGCTAAAAAAGGAGAGAACTATGGATGGAAAATATTAGGTTGGGGAGGAAGAAATTATTCAGGATCTAAAATTGGTCCAAAATGGAAGCCTGGCTTTACTAAAGCAATTCAATACTGGGTGCCCTCAATTGCTGCTAGTGCTATCACAATCTACAAAGGGGAAGAGTTCAAAGAATGGAATGGCCATGCTTTAATCACTTCACTAAAAGATAAATCTTTAAGAAAATTAATCTTTAATGATTTATCTAATGTAAAAGAAGAAATTATTTTTAAAAATAAAATAGGAAGAATACGAGATATTCAAATTCATCCAGTTAATGGAAAAATTTATTTTTTGGCAGGTAATAAACTTTGGATGATGGAAAAAAGTTAATTGTCTAAAATTTTCTTTTTAGCTTTTTCAAATTCTTCTTGGGTTAAGGCGCCACTTTTTAAGAGTTCATTTAATTTGTTTAATTCACTAGTTAAATTTTTAGTATCATTTAATGAATTTTCTATTTCTTCATTAGTATCAATTTCTAAATTAGGTTTGTTAGTACTTTTTGCGCTAAATCCTGTCATAATAGCTCTACTACCTAAATAAAGCACAAAAATAAAAATTGGAATTACAAGTCCAAAAAAAATTATCTTTTCCATAGTTTAATCTTCATCCTCCTCTCGCCAATTTTTTTCATACATTAACCAAGCGGCATATATTACAGAAAATGTACCAACGATCATACCATAATCAAACCCAGTTTGCTGATCAAATAAGTACCAACCTAATTGTGTCGCTCCTATTGGGGGAATAGTAAGTATGAGCATAAGAATAACTATTCTGTAAGGATACTTAGGCTTTTTCATAAGCTAACTTAACAAATAAAACTTGTGGATTTAATTACTTATTTTGCGATCTTTTGAAACAGTCAATTGTATTTTTAAGTAAACAAGCAATAGTCATTGGTCCAACCCCGCCAGGTACAGGTGTTAATGCTTTTGCATTTTTTGAAACTTCTTTAAAGTCTACATCTCCAACAATACCTTTGTCAGTTTTGTTAATACCAACATCAATTACTATTGTATCTTTTTTAACCCAGTCTCCCTTAACAAGTTCAGGAATACCTACCGCTGCAACAATAATATCTGCTTCTAGACATTCAGCTTTTAAGTCTTTTGTTTTTGAGTGAGTAATTGTGACGGTACAATTTTCTTTTAAAAGAAGCTGAGTCATTGGCTTTCCATTAAGATTAGATCTTCCAACTATAACTGCTTTTTTCCCATTTAAATTTGGTTCTATTTTCTTAATTAACAAATAACACCCCAATGGAGTACATGGTACTGAGCTCTCATAACCTGAGGAAAGATTTCCAACATTCATTGGATGAAAACCATCAACATCTTTTGCAGGATCAATCATTTCTATTACTTTTTGCTTATCAATATGTTTTGGGAGTGGCAATTGAACTAAAATTCCAGAAACTGTCTCATCTTTGTTTAATTCTTGAATTTTATCCAATATTGTTTTTTCTTCTACAGAATCTGGATATTTTATGACGTCAGATTTCAGTCCAACTTCATTAGCTGATTTTTCTTTATTTCGAACATAAATTTGGCTAGGTGTTAAATCTCCGATCAAAATTACAGTTAATCCTGGAACTTTATTATATTTGGCTTTTAAGTTAGAAACTTCTTTTTTTAGTTCTTCTCTTAAATCAGCTGCTATTTTTTTTCCATCAATTAAAATCATAAATTTTTTAGAATATTATTGGTGCGATGTAGAGCTTCATACACATTTCTATAAACCAAATCAATAGAAGTAAAATAATAGGTGATATATCTAAAGATCCTAAATTTGGTAAGAAACGTCTTATTTTATTTAAAATTGGATCTGTAAGTCTATAGCTAAGCTCTAAAATAGAGTAAACAAGTCTATTTTGTGTATTCAAAACATTAAAAGCTATCAACCAACTTAAAATTACGTTTGCTATCACCACATAAGAATAAAGTTTTAATATTTGTAAAACCAAATAAAAAATAGCTATCATTTTTTTTCAATATAAATAGAAGTGCTAGGAAATGCGAATGAAGCTTTATTATTTTCTACAATTTGCTTAATTTCAATAGCTAATTTTTCTTTTACTGAAAGCCATTCATTCCAACTATCTGATTTTGTAAAACAACGAACATACATGTCAATTGAACTATCTGAAAATTTATCAACTCTAACTGCAATTCCTATACTTGTATTAAAGTCCTCACTTTTCTTAATATGATCTTCAATTTGATTTCGAATAGTTTTTAATTGATCAACTGTTGTGTCGTATTGAAGAGTAATAATCCAACTGATTAACCAGTTAGAAGTTTCGCTTACATTAGTGACTGCGTTTTCAGCAAACTGGAAGTTTGGAATAATTGCCAATGATTTATCAAATTTTCTAATTGTTGTTGATCTAAATCCTATTTTTTCGACTATTCCCTCTATTATCCCATCAACTAAAATCCAATCTCCTATTTTAAATCTTTTTTCAACCAAAACTAAAATCCCAGAAATCAAATTTTTAAATAAATCTTGCGCCCCTAGCGCAACAGCAACTCCAAAAAGTCCTAGACCAGCAATAATTGGGCCAATTTTTATTCCCCATAATTCAAGTACAGCTGCAAGACCTAAAATGAAAATTAGAATCTTCAAAGATTTAATAATCCATCCGATCAACTCTCTCGTTAAAATTTTATCAAGACCACTAAGAATATATGAAATTGGTTCAATGATTTGATGAATGACCCAAAAAATTAAAATAGTGATCAAGGTCCTATTAATAGTGTCTACAACTTCTCTTCCTTCAGTTGAAAAAGTCATATAATAACTAGCAATAAAAAAACCAAGAACAATTGGTAAAAATCTTGCTGGACCAATCAATGATTGTACAAAAGTGTCGTCTAATTTGTTAGTTGTTCTTTTTGAGATTATCTCTAATTTTTTTATAATAAGCTTACTTATTAATCCTCTAAAAATTAAGAAAAGAAAAAATATTCCAATTCCAATTAATATTTGAAAAATATCAACTCCAAGAATTCCCTTATTCCATACAGATAAAAATATATCTGAAAAATTACTTATTATTTCCATATCTAAATTTTATATAACAAATATTCTTCTTCTCCAGGGTTAAAAAGAAATATCTTCTTCCATTTAATTTCATTCAATATTGATGAGGTTTTTTCACTAATACACATTAAATTTGTATTCATCCAAAGCTTTTCAGATTGATTTACTTTTATAAAACTCAAAAAATTTAAGGCACTATTTTGAGAATAGATATAGACAATATCTGGTATATTTTGCTTCAATGCTTTTACAAAGTCATCATCAAATTTTTGATTATTAATAGCTCTATAATTAATTACTCTCTTTATATCATACCCTTCTTTTATTAACTGTCGATCTAAATCAACTGATATAGCTTCTCCACTTACATAAATTAATTTTCCATCTTTTTTATCAAAGTTTTGTAAAACTAATTCTTTTAAATTTTCGACATTTCCCTCTGCAGAAATAACATTTTGAAAACCTATACTTCTAGCTTTTTTTTCAGTTGCAGCACCCACACAGAAACATAAAAGATTTTTATCTATATTTTTTATATTTAAAAACTTAACTGCATTAGCACTCGTAAAAATAATTCCTTTGAAATTTGAAAAATCAATTTGTTCATAATCCAATTTTTTTATACTTAAAAGTGGAAGATGAGAAACTTGATGTCCTAAAGATTTAAATTTTAAAATGATATTATAACAATCATCTAATGGCCTTGTTAATAAAATATGCATTTATTTTTTATAACTCCCGTTAGATTTTTTTTTTAAAATTCTTCCCACTTCTTCACCGAGTTTTTTTGCATCATAAATTTTTGAAGATTTTTTTTCATAGAATCTCTGACTTCCATCTAAAGAAAATAATTCAGCTTCAAGAATAATATTGTCTTTCTTTATAGTTGCATGAACTCCTATTGCTGTTTCACAATCACCTTCTAAAACTTTTAAAACATTTCTTTCAGCACAAGCTCTTAGAGAAGTTTCTTTATCATTAATCTTATCTAAAAGAGAAATAATTTCATTATCATTATCACGACATTGAAGTGCAATAATTCCTTGACCTGCACTGGGAATTATTTTTTCAGCTGAAAAAATTTCAGAAACTTTATCTTCCATATCTAAAGATTTTACTCCAGCATAAGACAAAACTATAGCGTCATATAAACCATCTTTGAGTTTTTGAATCCTGGTATCAACATTTCCTCTAATAAGTTTACAAATAAAATCTTTTCTTATTTTTTTAATTTGGAATTCTCTACGATATGAAGATGTGCCTATAATCGCTTTTAATTTTAATTCATTAAGTTTTCTTTTATTTTTAGTAATTAAAATTTCTCTAGGGTCATTCCTTTTTAGAAATATATTTGTTTTTAAACCATGAGTTTCAATTGCTGGCATATCTTTTAATGCATGAACAGCAATATCAATATTTTTATCCAAAAGTTCTTTCTCTATATTTTTTGAGAATAAACCTTTTCCACCTACTTCTGATAACCTAATATCTTTAATCTGATCACCTTTTGTTAATATTTTTATAATCTCAATATCCTCATCTTTAAAATTTGTATTTTGAATAATCTTATTTTTAGCCTTTTGAGCATAAATTAATGCTAACTTACTACCTCTAGTTCCAATAATTATTTTTCTCTTCATAAAAAAATTTATTTCTTACTTGTATTGAGATTGTACAATTAATAAAAACTATTTGAATGAGTAAAAAACCCTTAATTCTTGGAATAGAAACCAGTTGTGACGAAACCGCAGCATCAATTGTTACTGAAAATGAACATGGAATACCAATAGTTTTATCTAATGTGATCTCAAGTCAAGTAGATGTTCATAAAGAATTTGGAGGCGTAGTCCCTGAATTAGCAGCTAGATCACATATAGAGAAAATTGATTGGATTGTTCAAAAAGCAATTAGAGAAAGTGGGAAAAAAATTGAAGAAATTAATGCAATCGCTTCAACTGCAGGTCCAGGACTAATAGTGTGTTTATCGGTAGGTTTAAGTTTTGGGAAGAGTCTTGCTTCAATATTAAACAAACCTTTTATTGCCATAAATCACTTGGAAGGTCATGCCTTAAGTCCAAAACTTAATTCAAAATTAAACTATCCATATTTACTTTTGTTAATATCTGGAGGTCATTCTCAATATTTGCACGTACAGAATATTGGTACATATAAAAGATTAGGAACTACAATTGATGATGCACTTGGAGAAGCGTTTGATAAAACTGCAAAATTACTTGGAATAAAATTTCCTGGTGGTCCTCAAATTGAGATATTAGCCAAAAAAGGAAATCCAAAAAGATTTGATCTTCCTAAACCAATTTTAAATAAAGGAGGATGTAACTTATCTTTTGCTGGACTTAAAACAGCAGTGCTTAAAATAAGTAAAAATATTAAAAACGATCAAGACAAATTTGATTTGGCTGCTTCTTTTCAAAAAACAATTTTAGATATTCTTTTAAAAAAAACAACTATCGCCTTTAAAGAGTATGAAAAAACCAATTCAAAAAAAAATAAAATATTTGTTGTGGCCGGAGGAGTGGCAGCTAATGAACAAATTAGACTAATGTTAATAAAGCTATGTGATGAAAATGGTTATAAACCTGTGTTTCCACCAATAAATTTATGTGGAGATAATGCGGCAATGATTGCTTTGGTGGGATTAGAAAAATTTAAAACTAACAAATTTTCTTCTTTAGACAGCCCTGCTAAACCAAGATGGCCTTTAGACGAAAAAGCTGAATTCTTAAAGGGAGCTGGAGTTAAATTATAATTCAATATTTATTTTTGGTTCTTCACTGAAATATTTATTATAAATAATTTTATAAGCTTCTTCAATATTTTTTGTATAGACCGAAGTATTAAACAAATTAGAACTTTTTTTATTAACTTTAATTTTATCTTTGATTTCTGCAAAATAGTTTTTATCATTTGAAATTTTTAGGGCTAACTTTTCATACTCATCAAAACTGTTTGTGATTAATTCACCCACACTAATTGTATTTATCAAGCTTGCAGCAACTCTACTTGCAAAGGATTTACCTTTTAAAGTAACAACTGGAAGATCCATTCTTAAAGCATCACTACATGATGTGTGGGCATTATATGGATAAGTATCAAGCAACAAATCTGCTAATTTTAATCTGGCTAAATGTTGATCTAAAGGTACATGATCAGCAAAAATTAATCTTTTAGGATCTAATCCCTGTTCAGATAAAGCATTTTTTAAATTTTTTTCTGAAAATTTATTATCCTTAAGCAGCCATAAAACACTATCTTTTTTTTGTTTTAGAATTTTTATCCAAGCCAAAAATATTTTAGGATTAATTTTTTGATGACTATTAAAGCAACAAAAAATAAATTGATTTTCAGGTAAACCATTTTTTTCTCTGGTTAAATTACTATCTAAGATCGCCTTATTTTCTTCGTTTGGTTGATATGTGTCAGGTAAATAAATAATTTTTTCTGAATAATATTTTTCTTCATCAGCAGATATCAAAGTTTTATCAGCAACAATATAATCCATACATTTTGATCCAGACGTTCCTGGGTAACCAAGGAAATTCACTTGTATGGGTGCTGCCTTATGCAAAAAAACGCCAAACCTATTATTATTACCAGTGTAGCCCATACAATCGATTGCTATATCTATTCCTTTATCTCTAGATAAATTAACAGCCTCATTGTTGTCTAGAAGGCTTATATCATTAAAACTATCAAAACATTTTAATATTCTATTTTGTACTAAGTCATTTTTATTTAACTTTGGACCAAAATAAAATCCATGTAATTCAAATTTTTTTTTATTATGGAGTTCAAACATTCTCACCATTAAATGCCCCATGGGGTGAGTTCTAAAATCTGCCGAGAAAAAACCCAACTTAATTTTATCATTTTTTTTATTATTAAATTTTAGATTCATCTCATGTTTGAGTCTATATTCTTGTTGCCATATTTCAGAGCATCTAAGTTGCAACTCCGGTGAGTCAAAAAGTGTAGTTATTGGATATGGCGGAGAAGACTTAATACTTTTTTGAATCTGTGTCTCTAATTCTAACATATCATTTTGAAAGTTATCCCATTCACACATTCTTGTTTTAGTATGAATAAAATTTCCTAATACAAAAGATGGTTCTGATTTAATCTCTAAAGCTCTTTTATAATTATCTAAAGCTTCATCTAATTTATTTAAATCAAAATAAATGTCTGCTTTATCTATAAAAGCTTTTAAATTATTAGGTTCGTATATCAATATCTTGTCTATTTCAGATAGAACTTGTGTAAAATTTTTTTGTTTTTTAAATATTTCTTTTCTGCTTTTAATTGAAGGAAGATAATCATATTTGATTGCTAGCGCTGAATTATAATTCTCTAAAGCTTTTTGTATATTATTTAATTTTGAATATGCATTACCTCTATTATGATAAGCCTCAAAATAATCAGATTTAATATTAATTGCTTTATCATAATTTATTATAGCATTGTCTATTTCATTTATTTTTAAATAAACATTTCCAAGATTATTATATCCAAAAAAATAATCTTTATTCAATTCTATTGTTTTTTTCCAATTAATTATTGCCTCATCAAACTTTTTAAGTTCATATAATATAACAGCATAAATGTTATATATTTCAAAATTTGAATCAATTTTACTTAAAATTTCTTCACACTGTTTTTTTGCATTCAAAAAATCTTTTTTTTTATATAAATCAAATAATTTTTTTAGATTTTTGTCCATATTTATTGTAAATAATTATTAAAAATAATATGCGATAGTCAAAGTAACTTAAATTAAAAAATGAGCTATTGGTTATTAAAATCAGAACCGGATGTTTGGTCTATAGATCAACAAAAAAAAGCTGGCGTTAAAGGGGCACCTTGGGATGGAGTTAGAAACTATCAGGCAGCAAAAAATTTAAAATCAATGAAAAAAGGAGATAAATGTTTTTTTTATCATTCAAATATTGGAAGAGAAATTGTTGGAATAGTTGAGGTAATTAAAGAAGCATATCCAGACACGACCGATAAATCAGGCCGATTTGTTGCTATTACTGTAAAGTTTGTAAAAAAAATAAGTAAACCTGTTAATCTTGATAAAATAAAAAAAAACAAGGAATTAAGCCATTTAGCTCTTATTAAACAAAGCAGACTGTCCGTGATGCCTATAGACTCTAAAAGCTGGAAAATATTAAACGACATGGGTAGAATTTAGATATAAATTAAAAATTATGTCAAAAAAAAAGAAAAAAAGAAAAATAAAAAAAAGAAGTTCTAGTAAAAGAAAAGTAAAAAAAAGAAGTTCTAGTAAAAGAAAAGTTAGAAAAAGAAAAACAAAAGTAAAAAAAAGAAATTCTAAAAAAAGAAAGAAAAAAACTGATAATTCAAATGCACCTACTGAATTAATTATTAAAACTAAACCTGAGTGGATTAGAACAGGTTTGGCAAATAAAGCCCAATATCAAAAAAAATATAATGAGTCGATAAAAAATAATGATAATTTTTGGAAAAAAGAAGGCAAAAGAATTACTTGGATTAAGCCATACAAAAAAATTAAAGATGTAAAATATAGTTCTACAGATGTAAAAATAAAATGGTTTCACGATGGAACTTTAAATGCTTCACAAAACTGTATTGATAGACACTTAAAAGACAAAAAAGATAAGACTGCAATAATTTGGGCTGGAGATGATCCAAAAGATAATCAAAAAATTACATACAAACAACTTCACCAAAAAGTGTCCAGAGCTGCGAATGGTCTTAAAAAATTAGGAATTCAAAAAGGTGATAGAGTTACAATCTATCTAACTATGATCCCAGAACTTGCTATTTTAATGTTAGCATGTGCTAGAATAGGTGCTGTACACTCAATAATTTTTGGAGGTTTTTCAGCTGACTCTATTTCTGGAAGAGTTAATGACTGTGAGTCAGAATATATTATTACAGCTGACGAAGGTGTAAGGGGGGGAAAAACAATACCTTTAAAAGCAACAACTGATGAAGCATTATTAAGTTGTCCAAATGTAAAAAAATGTATTGTTGTAAAAAGAACAGGTAGCAAAATTGATTGGAATAATAATAGAGATGTTTGGTATCATGATTTAATTAAAGATGTTTCTTCCCACTGCGATCCTGAGGAGATGAATGCTGAGGATCCGCTATTTATACTTTATACCTCTGGATCTACTGGAAAACCAAAAGGAGTACTTCATACCACAGGTGGCTATATGGTTTATGCTTCGATGACTCATCAATATATTTTTAACTATAAGCCAAAAGATATTTATTGGTGCACTGCTGATATTGGTTGGGTGACAGGTCATAGTTACATTATTTATGGTCCTCTAGCTAATGGAGCAACAACAATTATGTTTGAAGGTATCCCAAATTATCCTGATAGTTCTAGATGGTGGCAAATAATTGATAAATTTAAAGTTAATACCTTTTATACTGCACCTACCGCTATTAGAGCTCTTATGAGAGAAGGTGATGATCCAGTTAATAAAACATCAAGGAAATCACTTAAATTATTAGGTACTGTTGGTGAACCCATTAATCCTGAAGCCTGGATGTGGTATTATAAAACAGTTGGAAACTCTCAATGTCCAATAGTTGATACTTGGTGGCAAACTGAAACAGGAGGAATTATGATTGCTCCTCAAACTGGTGCCATTCCTTTAAAGCCAGGATCAGCTACAAAACCTTTTTATGGAATCAAACCTTCTCTTTTAAATAAAGAAGGTAATGAAATAAGAGGAGCAGGTGAAGGACGGCTTTGTATATCTCAATCTTGGCCTGGTCAGATGAGAACAGTTTATGGAGATCATCAAAGATTTATAGATACATATTTTTCACAGTTTGAAGGTAAATACTTTACGGGTGATGGATGTAAAAGAGATAAAGATGGATACTATTGGATAACTGGAAGAGTTGATGATGTGATTATAGTGTCAGGACATAATCTTGGAACTGCAGAAATAGAAAGTGCGTTTGTTGCCCACCCTAAAGTGGCGGAAGCTGCGGTTGTTGGATATCCACATGATATAAAAGGCAACGGCTTATATTGTTATGTAACTTTAAATGCTGGCGAATCAGAAACAGGTGAACTTGAAAGAGATTTAAAACTTTGGGTTAGAAAACAAATAGGTCCACTTGCCACGCCTGATTTAATTCATTTTACTCCTGGATTACCAAAAACAAGATCTGGTAAAATTATGAGAAGAATTTTAAGAAAGATAGCAGCTAACGAACACAATCAATTAGGAGATACTACAACTTTAGCTGACCCTAGTGTTGTTGACAGTTTAGTAGATAATCGAAAAAATATTTAAAATTGGATTCTTTCTATAAATTCTTTTTTAATTACATCCCATTTTAAAATTACAGAATTTAAAACTATTTTTCTATCTAATATTTTCAAATCTTCAGCAATTGGAGCCCATTTGTATAATGATAAAGCACTTTGATTAAATGGAATGTCACTATAATAATTTTCCCAATTAATTTTTTCAATCCTTTCGTTAAAAGATTTTTTAGCTTCATCAATTATTTCTAGTGGCATGTTATTTGAAGTTTCATCATCAAGAATTTTTAAAAAAATTTCTTTAGATCTATTAATTTCTTTTAAATTAAAATGAGCTTTTAAATGAGAAAATGTGTAGAAAGTGAGATCTTGCAAAGCAACAGCATAAATGTTCCATTTGGCTAAATTTACAGATTTCATAAATTCATCATTTTCAAAATGAAGAACATATCTTGTTCCCATTCTGGTCTTTAAATAACCATACAAAGTAACTTGAGAAACCCAGGCTGATTTCATTTGAATAAATTCTTCTAATTCATCAAAACTTCTGATTTTATTCTTTGGTATAAATGCTTTAAACAAAGAAAAGAAATAAACCTTAAAATCATTTAAAGATAAGTCTTTCCAGCTAAATTTATATTTTGACATAAAAAAAGGTTGTTTATGCTTTATAAACCAAAAAAATCAGTAATATGAGCATTTTTTACACCTTTTATTATCCTTCAGAATGAGTATGGTTTTGGCCAGTTATAACTAAAAGAGAGAGGTATACATGTCAAAACAAGAACAACACTGGGAAAAAACCAGAGGTTTGCTATTTGTTACTTTAGCAATCTGGTTTGTATTCTCAATTGGCATCTTCCTTTTTGGAGCTGAAATGAACGAAGTTGGAGGACCATTTGGTTATCCTTTAACTTATTGGTTCACTTGTCAGGGTTCTCTTGGAATTTTCGTGATCCTAATTTTCTGGTTTGCGGGAAGACAAGAAAAAATTGATGAAGAGTTCGGCTTTGCAGAAAGAGAGGACGACTAATGAAAGGTAATTTTATAGATAATTTGCCTAAAGTTTATGGAATTTATACGGGAGGTTTTATAGGTTTCATAATCATTATGGCAATCGGTGAACAGATGGGTATGACGGCAAAAGCAATAGGTATTTGTTTTGTTGCCTTCACAATATTCATCTATGCATTAATTGGTTGGCTATCACGTACAGCACAAGCAGATGCATATTACGTAGCTGGAAGACAAGTTCCAACTGTATTCAATGGAATG
Source organism: Pelagibacteraceae bacterium AG-426-P20 (assembly GCA_003210015.1). Taxonomy (GTDB): domain Bacteria; phylum Pseudomonadota; class Alphaproteobacteria; order Pelagibacterales; family Pelagibacteraceae; genus Pelagibacter. The sequence continues at coordinate 42,137 of QCNX01000002.1, forward strand.
GCGACAGCGGCAGACTGGATGTCTGGTGCTTCATTCGTTGCAATGGCAGGTGGTATTTACTTTAAAGGCTATGGTTATATGGCATTACTTGTTGGTTGGACTGGTGGTTATGTGCTTGTTGCAACTTTATTAGCACCGTACTTAAGAAAATTTGGCTGTTACACAGTTCCAGATTTCATCGGTACAAGATATGGTGGTAATTTAACTAGGTTACTTGCAGTAATAGTCTTAACTGTTGCTTCATTTACTTATGTGACTGCACAAATTAACGCTACAGGTACGATCGCATCTGTTGCTCTAGATATCCCGTTCCAATACGCTGTATATGTTGGATTAGTAAGTATATTACTATGTTCAATGTTAGGTGGTATGAGAGGGGTAACTTGGACGCAAGTTGCACAATATATCGTTCTAATTATAGCTTACTTACTTCCAGTATTCTGGATCAGTAACGAAATTGGGGCAGGTTTTTTCCCTCACTTTATGTTAGCTGATGAAGTGGCTAGAATTGGTGAGTTAGAACAACAGTATGGTTTTGTAAAAAACTCTGCTGCTGATCTTGCAAATGTACCTAAAGGGTTAGCTGGTATTACTAAAGCTCACTCTGCAGTAAATGCAACTCCTTGGGCGTTTATTTCATTAGCACTAGCGATGATGATGGGAACAGCTTCATTACCGCACGTTATGATGAGATACTTTACAACTCCTAGCGTAAAAGCAGCTAGAAAATCAGTAGGTTGGTCATTATTCTTTATCTTCCTATTGTATTCTTCTGCTCCAATGTTAGCTACACTTTCTAAACTATCATTGATAGATCCAACATTACCGACTGGTATTATTGGTAAATCAATTGCAGAAGTTCAAGCTATTGATTGGTATCAAAACTGGAACCAAGCTAATTTGATGTTTGTTAGCGACTTTAACGGAAATGGAACTCTTGAATTAAATGAGTTTTTCATGGGTGGTAAAGCCGTAGTATTAGCAACACCAGAAATAGCTGGATTACCTTACGTGATCTCAGGTTTAGTTGCTGCTGGAGGTATGGCTGCTGCCATGTCAACAGCTGATGGTTTGATTCTAGCAATTGCTAATGCGATCTCTCATGATGTGTATTTCAAAATGATTGATCCAAAAGCAGAGACTGCGAAAAGACTGACTGTTGCAAGGGTATTACTTGTAGTAATTGGTTTTGCTGGAGCAACTATTGCGGCAATGGAAATCCAAGGTATCTTAGGTTCAGTAATCTGGGCTTTTGACTTTGCGATGTCTGGTTTATTCTTCCCACTTGTACTTGGTGTATGGTGGAAGAGAGCTAACAGAGAAGGTGCTATAGCTGGTATGGCTTTAGGTCTAATTTCTGGTTTTGCGTATCTAATTTGGGTACGGAACGGTGGAAGTGGATTCTTAGGTATTACACAGTTAACTTTTGGTATCTTCGGATCTGCAGTTAGTTTAGTAGCAATGGTAGTTGTAAGTTTAATGACTTCAGCTCCAAATGCTGCAACTCAAAAAATGGTTGATAACGTAAGAGTACCTTCGGGTAGATCTGTTATCTAAAACTATTATTAAAATCTTTTAAGGGGCGATTAGTTCGCCCCTTTTAATTTTCCCTTCAATAAGTTATAAAATATTTAATGTCAGCTAATTTTCACCCTCTTGTTTATATAATTGACTATATACTTGGTGTTATTATGTGGACTTTAATTGGAAGAGTGGCAATGAATTTTTTTCAAAAAGAAGATTCACAATTTTTCTTTATGAAAGTTTTTGTTAAATTTACCAACCCTTTACTTAAGGTTTTTAAACCAATTACACCATCTTTTATAATTCAACCATTGGTACCTCTATATGTTGCATGGTTTTTTTTCATGATAAGGTTTTATTTAATGCCTTATATATTGGGCTACTCTGTTATGGGTATGCTTTCTTTTCCTCTTGAAAGTGAAATTTCGAGACAAATTTATCAATTTTTTAATTCAATAAAATTTTAAAAATTGATACTAGTAAATTTGATATCTAATGAAAAAAATACAAATTTCACCATCAATTTTATCTGCTGATTTTAGTCAGTTAGGTATGGAAATCAAACGGCTTGAGAATGGGGGCGCTGATTTGATTCATATTGATGTGATGGATGGTCATTTTGTTCCTAATTTAACAATTGGACCACCTGTAATAAAAGAACTTAAAAAAAATTGCTCAATTAAATTTGATGTGCATTTAATGATTTCACCAGTACATAAATACATAGAAGCTTATGCTGATGCTGGAGCTGATATTATAACTATTCACCCTGAGGCAACTGAAGATTTATTGGCTTCGATTAATAAAATAAAAGATTTGAAAAAAATAGTAGGTGTATCATTAAATCCAGAAACAAAAGTAAGTGTGATCAAAGATTACTTGGATGAAATTGATTTAGTATTAATTATGAGTGTGAATCCTGGTTTTGGTGGTCAAAAGTTTATGCCTGAAGTTTTGGACAAAATTAAAGAACTTAAAAATATTCAAAAGGATAAAAATATAGATTTTGATATAGAAATAGATGGTGGGATTAATTTTGAAAATTCAAAAATTGCGATAAAAGCAGGTGCCAATATTTTAGTCTCAGGAACTACTATATTTAAAAGCAATAATGGAGACATCAAAAAAAATATAGATTTACTTAAATCTCTATAAATAAATGATTTTAAGAAATCCTCTAAATTTCATAAGTCAACTTTTATCAAACACCACAAAACAGCTTAGAAATATTTATTTAAATTCAGATTATTACAATAAAAAAATATCAAAGATTAATAATAACAATCTATTTTATAAACCAAGTCCTCATTTGCTTTCATCGCTAATAAAATATCAAAAAAAAAAGATTAACATAGATGATATTGAAATTAAAAATTTGTGGGATAAAAAAAATATAAATGTTCAAGATTTTAGAAAATTAAATAACTTTTATTGGTTTTTTAGCTTAGATTTAAAATCATCCAAAAAAAAAACACAAATTATTATATCAGAATGGATTATAAAAAACTTTAGATATAATTCTAGAAGTTGGGAATTTGATTTAACTTCTAAAAGAATTATAGCATGGCTTTCAAATCATAATCTTACAGTTGAAGGAGGTGGCAAAGATTACCTAGAAAATTTCAATGAAATAATACAAAAACAAACTAATCACCTAATGAATGAAATTAAGAATTCAAAAATAGTTGATGATAAAATTATAGGATGTGCAGCTATTATTTTAGTTGGATTATGTTTTAAAGATGAAAAAAATTATCTTGCATTTGGTTTGAGCCTATTAAAAAAGATATCTATTCTTTCTTTTGATAGTTATGGCTTTCCAAAATCAAGAAATATAAAACAGTTAATTTTTTATCTTAAATACTTCATTTTAATTAGAGAGTGGTTTAAAGAAGCTCAAATTGATATTCCTGATCATATTAATGAGACCATCTATTACTTAGGGCAAGGGTATGCTTTTATATGGCAAAATATTAAATCTGACGTGTTAATGAATGGAAATAATATTTCAAACAATTCTGAATTCGATCAATATCTTAAAAGATTAGGTTATAAGTTCAAAAATGATAATAAAGAATTTGGTGGTTATGTAATTTTATACAATAAAAAAATATCTATTGTAATGGATGCAGGTCCACCCCCTTCCTCTAAATTTTCTTCAAAATATCAATCTGGTGCTTTATCATTTGAAATAAATTCAAATGGAAAAAAGTTAATTAGTAATTGTGGTAATTATGAAAGTAAAAGAAGTAAATTAATAGAACTTTCAAAATCAACTGCAACACATAGCACTTTAGTGATCGATGATAGCTCCTCGTGTCGCTACAAGAAATGTAATGAAAATTATCTAGTAAATAATGGTTTAAAAATCTTAAAGAAAAATATTGTTTTTGAGAAAAACTATTGGAAAATAAATGTTACTCATGATGGATATTATAAAAAATATGGTACAACTCATGAACGAAATATTGAGTTTTATCCAGAGCAATTTAAATTTGTTGGCACTGATAAAATTTTAAATAAAAAAAAAAATTTAAATTTAAAGTTCGATATACGATTTCATCTTGAACCAGATGTGAAATTAATGAAAACACAGGATAACAAAGCCATACTAATTGAACTTAATGATGAAGGATGGAAATTTACTTGTAATAACTTTGATATAAATATTGATAATGGATTATATTTCGGTAATAAAAATTCTTACACTCAAAACCAGAATATTTTTATTGCTGGGATAACAAACAGTCAAAATGAAAATATTATTTGGCAGCTAAGTAAAATTTAATGAAAAAAATAAAGAGAGCCTTAATTTCTGTATCTAATAAAAAAAATTTAAAACCTTTATTAAACATCCTAAAAAAAAATAAGATTGAAATAATTAGTTCTGGAGGAACATATAAAGAAATTAAAAAATTAAAATTCAAATGCACTGAAATATCAAAATATACGGGTTCACAAGAAATTTTAGGTGGAAGAGTTAAAACGCTACACCCTAAAATTCATGCTGGAATTCTTTATAAAAGAAATAATAAATCACACCATCAAGATTTAGTAAAAAATAAATTTAAAAATATTGATCTTGTTATTGTAAATTTTTATCCTTTTGAAGAAACTTTAAAAAATACTTCTAATCATGAAAAGATAATTGAAAACATCGATGTTGGAGGCCCAACCATGGTTAGAGCTGCAGCAAAAAATTATAATGATGTAACTGTCATAACTACTAGCTCACAATATGATGAACTAATTAATGAAATGGTAAAGTTTAAAGGATCGACTTCTCAAAGTTTTAGAAAAAGAATGTCTCAATTAGCATTTGCAGAAACTGCTTACTATGATGCCCTGATCTCAGATTATTTTAACAAAGTTAATAATGATTATTTTCCTAAAAAAAAAGTCATTTACGGGAATTTAATTGAAAAACTCAGATATGGTGAAAATCCACATCAAGAAAGTGCATTATATTCAAAAAATAATTTTTTAAAAATTAAGCAACTTCATGGAAAGCAATTAAGCTATAATAACTATAATGATATTTTTGCTGCACTAACAATTTCAAAATCTCTACCAAAAAATATTGGTACTGTAATATTAAAACATGCAAATCCATGTGGAGTGTCAATTTTAAAAAATGGAGTAAAATCTTTCCAGTCAGCTTTGGCCTGCGACCCCATAAGTGCTTTTGGTGGAGTAGTGTCTTGTAATTTTAAGATAGATAAAAAGGTAGCTTTAGAACTTAGTAAATTATTTCTTGAAGTGATTATTGGTAATAACTTTAATAATGATGCTCTTAAAATTTTAAAAAAGAAAAAAAAACTAAGATTAATTGATGCATCAAATTTTACTATCTCAGAAAACATAAAATTTAATTCAGCGAATGAGAGTATTTTGGTTCAATCAGAAGATAAAAAGATTTTTACAAAAAATGATTTTAAAATTGTATCCAAAAAAAAACCTTCAAAGTCGCAATTTGATAATTTAATATTTGCTTTTAATATATGTAGATACGTAAAATCAAATGCAATTGTTTTAGCATCTAATCAAACAACAACTGGTATTGGATCGGGTCAGCCTAGTAGGCTAGATAGCTGTAAAATAGCAATTCATAAAATGAAAAAATTTACATCCCTATCATCTGATATTGTAGCAGCTTCTGATGCCTTTTTTCCATTTGTTGATGGGATTGAAAAATTAGTGCAATCTGGGGTTAAAGCTGTCATACAACCTGCCGGATCTATAAGAGATAAAGAGATTATTAAATTTGCAAATGAGACTAACACTGTCTTAGTCTTCTCTAAGACTAGACATTTCAGACACTAATTATTTTATCAATCTTAGCTGCCAAAATAAAATCATTTTCAGATAAACCTTCAATTGCATGTGTAGTTATAATAATTTTTGCATATCCCCATCCAAAAGTGATGTCTGGGTGGTGACCCTCCTCTTCTGAAATTTTTCCAATAATATTAATAAAATCTTGACTATCTTTAAAATTTTTAAATTTAAAATTTTTTTCTAAAAAAAAATTATTTTTTTCATTTTTGGCTATATCCCAACCATCAATTTTTTTTTGATATTTATGAATTTCTGAAATATCAAAAGGAATTGTCTTTCCTTCACAAGGTACACATTTTTTTTTAGAAATATCACTCATAATTTAATGGAGCGGGCAAAGGGGGGTCGAACCCTCGACCTTCTCGTTGGCAACGAGACGCTCTACCACTGAGCTATGCCCGCAATTAAACATTATAATTAGCTATTTTTTTTGATTTAAGCAATATTAAATATGATATAATTAAATATGAAAAAAGAAGAACTACCAAATACAATTTCAGTTTTTCCTTTAAGTAATTTTATTATTTTTCCAAAAACTACTGTTCCTCTTAATATTTTTGAACCAAGATATATTGAAATGATTAATGATAGTATGAAAACTAATAAATTTATTGGAATGATACAGCCTAAGAATATAAAAAAAAATGAAACAAATATTTCTATTCTTCATCAAGTTGGTTGTTTGGGCAAAATAACAAGTTTTAAAGAAACTGATGATGGCAGATATTTTATTGATTTAAAAGGCATTATTCGTTTCAAAATTTTAGAGGAAACAAAATCTGATAAATCTTACAGGGAATGCAAAGTTTCATATGAGGATTATTTAAATGATTTGAATCAAAAAAAAGAGGATTTAAAGTTTTCTGATTTGGAATTGATTTTCAAAGATCTTAAAACTCTATTTGAAAAAAGAGGATTTATAATTAACTGGAAAGCTCTAGAGAAACAAAGTTTAGATGAAACAATAAATGCTTTAGCAATGGCATCTCCTTTTAGCTTAGAAGAAAAACAAGTTTTATTAGAAGCTAAAAATTTAGATATAAGAAAAAACAAAATTGCTGAAATTTTATCTACATATACTTTTGATGAATATCACAATACAACTTTGCAATAAAATTTAAATTCTAATACCACTATCAGCAAATTTTTTAAATAAAGAGTTTATAATTTTATTTTTTCCGATCACATTAATAGATTTACTCAATATATTAGAGTTAATTCTACTTTCAAAATTAAATAATTCATATATCCAATCAATACCAGTTGCAAAAAGATAATTTTTATTTTGTGATTTTTTTTCAAATTCTAAACATAAAGATTTATCAATATCTAAACCTAAATTAATTTTTTTATCAATTAAATCTGATAAAAGGTTAATATCTCTTAGAGACATATTAAAACCTTGCCCTGCCAGTGGGTGGATCTTATGAAGTAAGTCGCCAAAGGCAAGGATATTATCTTTGAAGTATTTTCTTAAACTTTGAGACTTTAACTGAAAAAAATTTAGATCATTTATTTTTGTAATTGAATATGTAGGATTATATTTTTTAATTAAATTTTGTATGTCCACGTTAGTTTTTTGTTTTTTTTCTCTCAATGAATAAACTATAGATGTTTGAGTTTTTGAAATTGGTAAAAAAGCTATAGGACCATTACTTGTAAAGTTTTGGAAAGCTGTATTGTTAATCAATTTCTTATGATTAATAGTAGTTATATAAGCACAACTATTATAATTTTTTTCTATTTTATTTGAAAAAAACTTTTTTGTTATTTGGTGTTTGGAATCACAATTAATTATTAATTTATATTTTTGTTTTACAATATCTTGATAACTAATGATTTTTCTAAATTTAACTAAATTACTTTTTTTTAAATTATTTTTTAATAACTTATGTAACTCATAATTTTTAATAATTGAAAAAATTTGAGAACCTTTATTTTCAAAATTTAAAACTTCCTCATAAGAAATTTTTTCTGTAAAAACCTTAATCTTTTTTATTTGCCAAGATATTTTTTTTATATCTATTATTTCACTATTAAAATAATCAATATTAGATTTTGAAATTCCTAATGTTCTTGTTTTGTCATATTCATAATTTTTTTTATTTGATACAATATCAACTGATAATTCTTTTTTAATTAACGCATTAGCTAGTGTTGAAGCAACTAATCCATCTCCAATAATACAAACTTTCATAACAAATTAATTTTAACAACAAAAATTAGATGATACAAAGTGTTAAATTTGATTCATTAAAATGAATATTAAAAAAATAGCTAATTCTGCCCTGCAATTTACAATCAACAGAGTGATTGAAATTTTTGGGACAAGTATAACCTTAATTGGTTTTTTGTTATTAGCTGCTTTGATCTCCCATTCCCCAAATGATCCTAACTTTATTTTTTCAGAAAGTACGGAAATACAAAATTTGCTAGGATTTCATGGTAGTTATGTTTCAGATCTATTTTTTCAATCAATAGGAATAATTTCTTACTTAATGTCTATTACTTTAATTGTAACTGGAATTAATATTTTTAATGACAAGGACTTATTTTTAATAATTGAAAATATATTTTATGCCATTCTTTATTGTATCTTTGGAACTTTATTTTTTAGTTTTTTTCATCAAAACGCATTTGAACTTTATATCAATGGTAATGGTGGATTTGTTGGTGAATATTTAACTAAAACTTTTTTTATTAATTTAATCAATTTACAACCAAGTGTTTCTTATTATTTTTTAATTATTTTAATTTTAGGATTATTTTTAATAAGTATTAATTTCAATCCCAAAAAAATTTGGAAATTTTTGAGAAAGATATTTAATTATTTTATAAAAGATAATAAAAAATCATATACCGATAAAAGTGAAATTATTAACGAATATATTCCTCAAGATGAAATTAAAAATTTAATTCAAGAAGATCTACCTTTTATTAAAGCTGAAAAAATAAAAGAAAATGAGAAAATTAAATTCAAACTTCCGAATTTAGATTTATTAAAGTTACCAACACAAAAAGAAAGAGGAAGTTTTGAAAAAAATCAAGCTCATGAACCAGAATTTCTAGAAAAAATTTTGCTAGATTTTGGAGTAAATGGAAATATTAAAAAAGTAAGTCATGGTCCAGTGGTAACTTTAAACGAATTTGAACCAGCTGCTGGAATCAAAGTATCAAAAATAATTAATCTATCAGATGATATAGCTCGTAATACAAGTTCAGAATCAGCTCGTATCGCAACTATACCTGGTAGTAATACAATTGGTATCGAATTACCAAACTCCTCAAGAGAAAATGTTTATTTAAGTGAAATTTTAAGTAATGGGGATTTTAAAAAGAAAGAGATTAAGTTACCAATTGCCTTAGGCAAAAATATCTCAGGTGTTCCAATGATTGGCGATCTAGCTTCAATGCCTCATTTATTAATTGCTGGAACAACCGGGTCTGGTAAATCTGTTTGTATAAATACAATAATTTTATCCCTTCTTTACAGGCACGGCCCAGAAAAGTGTAAATTTATTTTAATAGATCCTAAAATGTTAGAACTTTCAACATATGAAGGTATCCCACATTTGTTATGCCCAGTGATAACTGAAGCAAAAAAAGCAGCATCAGTTTTAGGTTGGGTTGTTAAAGAGATGGAAAGTAGATATCGACTTATGACAAAAGAAGGCGTTAGAAACATCGATGGTTACAACACAAAACATAAATTACCGATGCCTTATATAGTTGTTGTTGTTGATGAGATGTCTGACTTAATGCTAGTAGCTGGTAAGGAAATTGAAAATTATATACAAAAATTATCCCAAATGGCTAGGGCGGCTGGAATTCATATAATAATGGCCACCCAAAGACCTAGCGTAGATGTGATAACTGGCACAATTAAAGCAAATTTTCCAACAAGAATTTCATTTCAAGTCACTTCTAAAATAGATAGCAGGACAATATTGGGAGAGCAAGGTGCCGAGCAACTTCTTGGTAAAGGGGATATGCTTTACATGTCCTCTGCAAATAAGGTTTTAAGAATTCATGCCCCTTTTGTATCTGATAATGAAATAGAAAAAATAAATAATTTTTTAAGATTACAAGCTGAGCCAGATTATGTTGATGAAATATTAGATTTTGCTGATGAAAAAGAGATTGGAGATATACCAAAAAGTAGTAGTGATAAAGATGACCTTTATCAAACTGCATTGGAAATCATTAAATCAGAAGGAAAGGCTTCTACATCTTTTTTACAAAGAAAATTACAAATTGGCTACAATAGAGCAGCAAGAATTATAGATATGATGGAAGATGAAGGTATCGTAAGTAAAGCCAATCATGTCGGTAAAAGAGATGTTCTTTAATGAAAAAGATTTTATTAATATTCTTATTGATTAACTTTAATAGTGTTGCTTTAAGTTCAATCAAAGAAAATATTATCAACAATCTATTAAATACAAAAAATTTAAGCTTTAATTTTGAACAAAATATTAATGGTAAAGTTGAAACAGGGAATTGTGTTATAGAATATCCAAAAAAAATATATTGTAAATATAACAATTTAAATGGCAAAATTTTAGTTTCAAATGGGAAATCACTTGTAATTAAAACTAAAAATGGAATTTATTATCGATATGCAATTAAAAGAACACCTTTAAATTACATTCTGGATAAAAAATTTTTAATAAATCAAATTCAATCTTTAAAACAAAGAGTTATTAATGACAGGTTTATAAATTTTACAATTTTTAAAGATGAAAATGAAATCAATGTTTTTTTTGATATAGAAAATTTTGATCTTATTGGCTGGCAGACTCTGGATATTTATCAAAATTTAAACATTACATATCTTTCGTTTTTGAAAAAAAATCAAATACTTAAAAAAAAATTTTTTCAATTACCATCGTTGAATTAAATTTTAACTATTTCTTTTTTATAAATTTTCATTCCTCTTGCTAGGTAATTTTTTATTGCATTTTTATGGTCAAGTGTACACGTATGAACCCAAACCCTTTTAATATCTTTTTTTTTAAAAGATTCTTTTATTGCTGTTGAAAGTAAATATCCACCTAATTTTTTATTATGGTATTCTTCTAATAAACCAAAGTATGCAATTTCAATTTCTTGAATATCTAAGTGAAAAATTAATTCAAAATAACCTGCAAGATCATCTCTAACTTTGAGAACATATGTTTCAACTTTTGGATCAGAGGAATATTTAATCCAATTCTCTTCTGACCAAATAAGTCGGTCTATCCATCTATGTTTTTTACCAACGTTTTTATAAAAAAACTTATTAATTTGAAAATCGTCAGGTTCTACAATGTTTATTGAACACTCTTGACTCGGAGGTGAACTATCTACAAGAGCATTTATAGACTTTATCTCTAAATAATTTCTCTCAATAGTTTCTTTCACTCGACCATTTTTCCAACTTTTTCACCTCCAAACAAGTGAAAATGCAAATGAGGGACCTCTTGCCCCCCATGTTCATTTATATTTGCTAATGCTCTGTAACCTTTTCCTGTATTAACTGAGATTTTTAATTTTTGTGCAACTATACTAATCCCTTTTAATAAACCAACCATCTCATCAGAACTAGCGTTTTCACTAAAATCATCAAGATCAATATATTTTCCTTTAGGAATTACTAGTGCATGAATTTTTTTTTGCGGATTAATATCATGAAATGATAATATAAATTCATCTTCATAAATTTTATTGCATGGTATTTCGCCTCGTAAAATTTTTGCAAAAATATTATTATTATCGTAACTCATTTTTTTCTTTTATCTAATTCGGTCATTATATCTTCAATCTTAATATTATTTGCCTCAAGATACATGATCAAGTGATAAAAAACATCTGCCGCTTCATGAATTTTATTTGTATCTTTTTCTACCGCCTCTACTAGTTCATTTATTTCCTCTAAAATTTTTGCTTTACTTAATAATTTGTCTTTTAATAGTTTATTTGTGTATGAATCTTCCTTAGGAAATTTTTTTCTCTCCCTTGCTAGATTGAATAAATTTTCTAACGTATTAAGCATTCTAAATTCTAACAGGTATTCCTTTTGAGTCCAAATATTCCTTGGCCTCCTTTACAGAATGCTTTCCGTAATGAAATATTGAAGCAGCTAATACTGCACTTGCATTTCCTAATTTTATTCCATCAACTAAGTGATCTAAACTACCTACACCACCAGATGCAATAACTGGAATATTTACTTTGCATGAAATTTGGTACATTAAATCAATATCATAACCAACTTGTGTTCCATCTCTATCCATAGAAGTTACTAATAATTCTCCAGCACCATTTTCTTCCATTTGTTTTGCGTATTTAATTGCATCAATACCACTGTTATTTCTTCCTCCATGAGTGAACACTTCCCACCTATCTCCATTTTTTTTAGCATCGATCGCTACTACAATACATTGTGACCCAAATTTTTTTGAACTATCTAGAACAACTTTTGAATTTTCAACTGCTGCAGTGTTTATAGAAACTTTATCAGCCCCACAATTGAGTAGTTTGTTAATATCCTCAACGTTTCTGACACCACCTCCTACAGTCAAAGGAACAAAACATTTTTTTGATGTTTTTTCTACTACATCATAAATAGTATCTCTATTTTCATTTGAAGCAGTAATATCTAAAAAACAAATTTCATCGGCTCCACCGTCACTATAGATTTTAGCTTGTTCTACAGGATCACCTGCATCTTTTAGATCAACAAAATTAATACCCTTAACAACACGGCCATTCTTAACATCTAAACAAGGAATTATTCTATTTTTAAGCATCTTCTTTCGCTAATTCATCTAATTGAATATCACCATCGTAAATGGCTTTACCAACTATTATACCCTCAATATTTTTTAAACTCTTTGCTTTTTTAATGTCATCTATTGAAGAAACGCCGCCAGATATTATTACAGGACAATTTGATATCTCAGAAACTTTTGATGTTTCATCAAAATTTGGACTTTGTTTCATACCATCTCGATTTATGTCTGTATAAATCAATCGACTAACACCATAATCATTTATCTCTTTTAAGTAATCTAAAGTCAATTGATTTGAATTTTCTTTCCACCCAGATACTGATAAATAACCATCTTTGGCATCTAAACCTAAAGCAATTTTATTTGTAAATTTTTCACATGCTTTTTTTAAAAAGTTTTTATCTTTTATGGCAGCACTTCCCAAAATAACTTTCTCAACACCAGCGTTTATATATTTTTGAATACTATCAAGATTTCTAATACCACCACCTATCTCGACTTTTAGATCAAATTTATCAACTATATCTTGGATAATATCTAGATTTACTATTTCACCAGTCAAAGCTCCATCAAGATCAACAATGTGTAAATTTTTAAATCCATGATCTTTATACTTCTCAGCTTGTTCAACTGGGGACATTTCATACTCAGTTTTGTTATCGAAATCTCCTTTGACTAGTCTTACACACTTTTTATCTTTAATATCTATTGCTGGAAATATTTTCATTTACAAATTTATAAAATTATTAATCATTTTAAGCCCAATCTTATCACTTTTTTCAGGGTGAAATTGAGTCCCAAAAATATTTTCTTTTTCAATAGAACAGACAATATTTGATGAATAATCAGTTGTTGCTGAAATTACATTTTTATCATTTGGTACAAATTCATAACTATGTACGAAATACATATGAGAATTACTCTCTATATCTTTAAAAATTTTACTATCCTTGATGATATTAATTTGGTTCCAGCCAATATGGGGAAGTTTGAATTTTCCGTTTTGATTGTCTATTTTTGATACCTTGCCTGAAATCCATCCTAAACCTTTTGTCTCTGTTTCTTCATAGCCTATATCAGCAAACATTTGTAAGCCAACACAAATTCCAAGGAGAGGTTTTTTGTTGGTTATTGCAAATTCGTCAAGTGTATCTGTGAGACCATCAATTTTTTTTAAAGCATCGACACAGCTCTTGAATGAGCCCTGCCCTGGTAGAACCACTTTATCACTTGATTTAATCTTGCTTAAATCTGAAGTTACTTCAATATTCACTTTATCTTTAGCAACTTCCTTAAAGGAGTTTATCACCGAGCTTATATTGCCCGAATTATAATCAACAATTGTGACGTTCATTAAACTTATAATGAGCCTTTAGTAGATGGAATGCTCTTTTTATTTCTTGGATCCATCTCCAATGCAGCTCTTAATGATCTTGCCAAACCTTTATAACAAGACTCGATGATGTGGTGGCTATTTTCCCCATAAATATTTTCAACGTGCAATGTAATTCCTGCTGATTGTGAAAATGCCTGAAACCATTCTTTAAATAACTCCGTGTCCATCTCACCAAGTTTCTCAACTTTTAATTTTACTTTCCATATCAAATAAGGTCTGTTTGAAACATCAATAGCAACTCTAGATAAGGTTTCATCCATTGGTATCATGGTGTGTGCATATCTTTTGATACCTATGAATTTTTTTGCTGCTTTTTTTAAAGCCTCGCCTATTGCGATCCCTGTATCTTCAGTAGTATGATGAAGGTCAATGTGTGTATCTCCTTTAGCTTTAACTTTTAGATCAATAAGTGAGTGTTTTGATAACTGCTCAAGCATATGATCTAAAAAACCTATTCCAGTATCAATTTGATATTTTCCTTTGCCATCAATATTGACTTCAACGTTAATACTGGTTTCTTTAGTTTTTCGGGATACTTTTCCTTTTCTAGCCATATATTTTAGAGGTATATATACATAATCCTTTCATATCAATATTAGTATCTACTCTTGAAGTATCAAAAATAGTTACCATTTATCATGTATGACAACAATTGTGCTAGTAAGAAAAAACAATGAAGTAGTAGTTGCAGGAGATGGGCAAGTAAGTATGGGAAATACTGTTGTTAAGAGCACAGCATCGAAGGTAAGAAAAATTGAAAAAAGAGATGTAGTTGCTGGTTTTGCAGGATCTACAGCAGATGCTTTAACATTATTTGAAAGATTAGAAGGAAAACTTGAAAAACATGCGGGAAACTTGTCAAGAGCTGCTGTTGAATTAGCAAAAGATTGGCGTACAGATAAATATTTAAGAAGGTTAGAAGCTCTAATGGCCGTAGGTGACAAGAATAATAGTTATATCATTTCTGGTACTGGAGATGTTTTGGAGCCAGAAGGAGATGTAATTGGAATCGGTTCAGGAGGAAATTATGCTCTTGCTGCTGGTAAAGTATTAATGGAAGGCAAAATGTCAGCTGAAGAAGTTGCAAAAAAGGCAATTAAAGTCGCTGCTGATATATGTGTTTTTACCAACGAAAATGTAAAAATTGAAAAAATATAATGGACAATTCAAACGTAACACCACTTCACCCAAAAGAAACAACTAAAAAAGAAAAGTCGTCTTTAGTAAGTTCTTTATCTCCCAGAGAGATAGTTTCTGAATTAGATCGATTTGTTGTTGGACAAAACAAGGCTAAGAAAGCTGTTGCGGTTGCATTAAGAAACAGATGGAGAAGACAAGCTCTTGAAGGGGAAATGAAAAATGAAGTTTTACCAAAAAATATTTTAATGATAGGCCCAACTGGAGTTGGAAAAACAGAAATTTCAAGAAGACTATCAAAACTTGCTGAAGCTCCTTTTGTAAAAGTTGAAGCAACAAGATTTACTGAAGTTGGATATGTTGGAAGAGATGTTGAACAAATAGTTAGAGATTTAATTGAAATTGCTATTTCAATGGAAAAGGTCAAAAGAAGAAAAGAGGTTTTTGCCAAAGCACAAAAAGCTGCTGAGGAAAAAGTTTTAGATGCATTAGTAGGTAAAAAAGCCAGCTTAGCAACTAGAGAAAGTTTTAGAAAAAGATTAAGAAATGGTGATTTAGATAATAACGAAATTGAAATTGCAGTAAGTGATGTTGGCTCAAGTGGTACATCATTTGAAATTCCTGGCATGCCTGGAGCAAATGTGGGGATGATTAATATTGGCGAAATGATTGGTAAATCCATGGGCAATAAAGAAAAAAAAAGAAAAATGACAGTAAAAGAGTCTCATGAAATTTTAATTAATGACGAGTCCGACAAATTAATTGAACAAGATAAAATTGTAAAAGCTGCAAAATTATCAACTGAAAATAATGGAATTGTTTTTCTGGATGAAATAGACAAGATTTCTGCAAGAACTGACAGAGTTGGTGGTGACGTATCAAGGGAGGGTGTTCAAAGAGATCTATTGCCGTTAATTGAAGGAACAACAGTAAATACAAAACATGGTCCTATAAAAACTGATCATATTTTATTTATAGCATCTGGTGCTTTTCAACTTGCAAAACCATCTGATTTGCTACCTGAACTACAGGGTAGGTTGCCAATTAGAGTTGAGCTAGAGGCTCTAACAAGCGATGATTTTAAAAGAATTCTTAAAGAACCTGATTACAGTTTAATTAAGCAATACGTTGCTTTATTAAAAACCGAAAATGTTGACCTTGAATTTTCAGAGGACGGCATTGATGCAATTGCAAATATTGCTTCTGAAGTAAATGCAACTGTTGAAAACATTGGCGCAAGAAGACTTCACACTATTATTGAAAAAATCTTAGATGATATTAGCTTTACAGCAACTGATCGTGCTGGAGAAAAAATTATCATCAACAAAGAATATATCAACAAAAACTTAGATAATTTGGTTAAAGATACAGATCTATCAAAATTTATTTTATAATTTTTTTTTTAAAAAAATATAAAAAGCTCCCCCACCACCATCTTCAATATTGGCATCTCTTATCTCTATAATTTTTTTCATTAATTCAGCATCATTTTGAATAAACTCTGGAACTGAATACTTCAAAATACTTAAGTCTTTTGAAACATATGGATCCTTTTCAACATTTGAATGTAAGCCTTTGCCAGTAACAACTGTAATTTTAGAAATACCATCGTTGTATGAATGATTAATAAATTTTTTAATTAATGTATTTGCTTCTTTCAGAGTGCATCCATGCAAATCTATGTTTTTACTTTGTGCAACTCTTTTATTTATTTTTTTTAAGTCTTTATTAGGTAATTTATCGTCACTAGACAAAAAATTCTCCCAATCTTGTTTATCTTTATCTGAAATTTTATTGTTCAATTATGTTAGCGTATCTACTAGTTGCCAATTTGGATTTTTTGATCTTATGTTTCTTGAAAAAACCCACGTATCATAGATTTTTTTAATTTTTTCACTATCTCCTGAAATTATTTTTTTTTCTTTATCCTTAATACAGGTGATTACCTCGCCAATAAATTCAACTGTAACATTTAAAATCTCATCTATTTTTTTATGCTCTTTAATTTTGGCTGAGTTAACACCAATAAAAGTTATCTCTGCGTGATGTCCTCTACTGTTTCTCTCTTTTAAAGCTTCGTTAAATTGATCATATATTTTTTTACTTAAAAGGGGCTTACTGGCAATTAATTTGTTATCACTATCACTAAAGTCAGTAATAATAGTTTCATATGCTATTTTTGCTCCTCTTAAAAATTCTTGTTGATCTTTTTCATCAAAATTTTCTTTTTGAACAATCTTTTTTTCTAACTGAGTATTATTAATCATTTTTTCAAATTGTGATGGCGCCTTACCCTCAAAACCTGTTCGTTTACCTAAAATCCCTCTTAATCTTAAAAAGATAAAACCCGCGATCATCGCAAGCAGTATTATATCGATATATTCAAAACTATAATTCACGATATAAATGTAATTACTATGTTGATTAATTTCAACTAACAATTACATTAAGGACAAATGAACCCAGTTTTATTAACAATAATATTAGTGCCAATTATGGAAATTTATTTATTTATTAAAATTGGCTCACAAATTGGGGCTTTTAATACTGTTTTACTCATCTTTCTTACAGCAATAATTGGTGTTTATTATGCAAAATACGAGGGCCTCAATACATTTAAGACTGGTTTTTCACAGATAATAAAAAACGAAGTCCCGGCATATGAAATAATTTCAGGCGCAGCAATAGCATTTGCAGCAGTACTTTTGATCATACCTGGATTTGCTACAGATTTATTAGGTTTTTCATTGATATTCCCAATAACAAGAAAACTAATTTTAAAAAATTTCTCCAACAAATTTAAAAAAAAAGATATTAAAAAAAATAATTTTATAGATGGAGAGTTTGAGGATATAGAAGATAACGATGACAGAAAAATTTAAAGTTTTAGCTGAATATATTAAAGATATGTCTAGCGAAACTCCAGACGTTGAAACTTTTTTATTTGTAAAAGAAAATATCTCAAAATATCAGTTGAATATAGATATCATTTCTAAAGCATTAAAAAACAAACTTGTCGAAGTAAATACTATTCTTAAATTTGAAGACAAAGAACCTAATGAAAAAAAATCACATTATGAGATAGCTTACGCTGCAATAATTAGAGTTGATGATAGCGTGAAAGAAAAAAAAGAATTAGAAAAAATTATTCTTTGTGATGTGCCTACAAAAATTTATCCTAATTTGGAAAATTCTTTTTTAAATTTGATACATAATTCTGGTCATCCATCAATTAAATTAGATAAAAAGATTGATTTTAATAAACTTTATAACGAAAGATTTAATTAAAAAAGTTTTTCTTTAAACTTGTTTTTAAAAAACCTTTATGCTTCTCTAGTTCCTGTAAATTTGGTTCTATTATTTTTTTAAAATATATTATATTTTCATATTCGTTAGATTTAGAAATTTCGTCTTGTTTTTGGAAATCTAAAGTAGGTTCTTTTTGATCAATTAAATTTATATAAACTTTTGCTAGCAAAGCACAGTCTATAAGTGCTGTATGTTTAACTCTCTTTGAATTATCAATTCTAAATCTTTTACATAAAGCATCAAGGCTTATCGCTGAACCTGGAAATTTATTTCTAGCTAAGCTTAGTGTATCTATAGTTTCATTTTCTATATTTTTTTGTCCAAGAATTTCAAGCTCGTGATTTATATGGGTCAAATCAAACTCTGCATTATGGATTATTAATC
>QCNX01000003.1 GCA_003210015.1 Pelagibacteraceae bacterium AG-426-P20
TGTTTGTTCCTTGAATATGACAATTGTCATACACCTCGATAAGACTAATAGTATTTTCAAGTCTAAATTTTTTGGAAATTTCATCAAGCAACTTCCTATTATTTTGATTTTCGTATAAATTTCTATTTAAACTATTTTTAGCATTTTTAATTGCCAGGTTAATAACTTTAAGTTTTGATCCTTTTTTGGCAATAGAAATATTTATTTGCTTATTTTCTTTTTTTGAGAGTGTTTTTTCAATCAATTTTTTTTCTTTAATTTCTTCACTAAGAATAATTGATCGTGGAACAGCTTTGTTTTCATAAAATTGTGATACAAAAGAATTTAATATATTGCTAAATTTTTCATCAGGGTCATGTTTTGGAAAAAAAGCTTGATTACCCCAATTTTGTTTTGACCTATAGAAAAATACCTGAATGCAAGTTTTGCCTGACTCTTTATATCCAGCGATTACATCTGCCTCAGTCAAATTTACATCACTAATTGTTAAAGACGATTGGATAATATTTAAAGATTTAATTTTGTCTCTTACTATCGCAGCTTTCTCAAAATCTAATTCTTCACTTGCATTTTCCATTTGTGATGAAAGTGTTTGTTGTATCTTTCTAGAACGTCCTTTGCTTAAAAAGTCGTCAGCTGCTTCAACCAATTTAGCATAGTCCTCTTTATTAATCTTTCCACCACAAGGACCAGCGCATCTTTTTAAAAAATAATTAAAACAGGTTTTATCTCCTGCTTCTACTTGTTTATCAGTGCAAGATCTTAGTAAAAAAATTCTTTGAAGAGTTTTGATTGCACTATTAACAGCAAGTGAACTTGCAAAAGGCCCATAATATTTTCCTGGTTTGTTTTTTGCCCCTCTATGTCTTTCAATACGAGGGAACTCATGTTTAGAAATAAATATATAAGGAAAAGACTTATCATCTTTAAGCAATATATTAAATTTAGGTTTGTGTTTTTTAATTAAATTAGCTTCTAATAATAATGCCTCACTTTCATTTGTAGTAGTAGTAATTTCAAGCCTAACAGTTTGAGACAACATTCTTTCAGTCCGAATAATATGATTTTTTTCAGAGACATAACTTTTAAGTCTGTTTGGTAGATTTTTTGCTTTTCCAACATAAAGTATGTCACCTTTATCATTCAACATTCGATAAACGCCAGGTAGTTTAGGAATTAAAGGAAGTTCTTTTTTTATTACTTCTTTTCCAACTTCAGAACTTATCATGACTTTTTTTTTTGGTAATTTGAATACCAACTGATGAACATTCTTTTAAAATTTCCAACTTTTCAATTTTTAACATTATTTTACCTATTCTCTTATCTTTAAAAAGTTCATCAAAAACGGCTTCGGCTAAAGTTTCTAAAAAATTATAGTGCTTCTTTTTAATTAGTTTTTTTATTAATTTAACAATAGTTGCATAGTTTACTATTGATTTAAGATCTTTATCATTTGAAGGCTTTTTATCTTGATAATCAATTTCCAAACTAAATTTTACTTTTTGTGATTTCTCTTTCTCAAAATCATAATAGCCAAGCTTTAAATCTAAAATAAGTTCATTAATTAGAATTTTTTTCTCATAATTAAATAAGCTTTTATTTTTATCTATTTTTACTACTTTAAGATTATTTTTTTTCATTCTTTGCCTTTAATTATATCTGGTGTCTGCCAATTTAAGCTTTGACCACTATCTATTGCCAAAATTTGACCTGTAATAGAACTGTTTTTTATAAAAAAGTCAACTGCATTACAGACCTCATTAACATCAACTTGTTTTTTAAGTGGTGTAGCTAAATATTGATTTTTGAAATGTTTTTCTGATTGTCTTTTATTTTTGATTGTCGGGCCTGGAGCTATCCCATTAACTCGTATATCTGGTGATAGGCTCATCGCACTAGTTTTAGTTAAAGTATATAGACCTGTCTTACTTAAAGTGTAGGAGAAGAAATATGGAGTTAATTTAAATATTCTTTGATCAATTATATTAATAATATTGTTATTTTTACCTCTGACATTTTTTGAAAATTCTTTTGATAAAAGAGCAGGGGCCTTCAGATTTGTAGAAATATGATCTTCCCAGCTCTTAGAGGTAAAATTTTCCAATTTATCGTTTTCAAATAATGAGGCATTATTTATTAAGCAATCAAAGAATTTCATTTTTGATTTAGAAAATTTAATTATTTTTTGTATGTCTTTCTCTTTACTTAAATCACCACTGACCAAATAGACCGCAGCTCCAAATTTTTGTAATTTTTTCTTTAAAGTTTTTGCTTTAGATTTTGATTTGTTGTAATGGATGGTAATTTCTATATTTGGACCAGATAATTTCTCAGCAATTGCAGCACCTATTCTAGTAGCTCCACCAGTAATAATTATCTTTCGTGCTTCCACTTTTTATCCCTTTTTTTTGTAACTCTTGTACCAGGCATACCTAAAGTAGATCTGCCTTTTGGGTAAATTTTATTTTTTACATCATACTGTCTAATCTTAGGGTTTAAAGTTATTTCAAGTTCAGTACTTTGTAATTTTCTTATTTCATCTCTTATTTTGGCTGCTTCTTCAAACTCAAGGTTTGAAGCAGACTCTTTCATCTTTTTATCAAGAGCTTTTAGATGTTTTTTTAGATTTCCACCAACATTAGATCCTTCACTTATTTTTACATAATCTTTTTCATATACACTTTCTAGAATATCACTAATTTCTTTTTTTACTGACTTAGCATCTATCTTGTGTTTTTTATTATATGCAAGTTGGATAGATCTTCTCCTATCAGTTTCTCTAATAGCTTTTTTAATACTTTTTGTTTCTTTATCTGCATATAAAATAACTTTACCTTCAACATTCCTTGCTGCTCGACCAATCGTTTGTATTAAAGAAGTTTCGGATCTTAAAAAGCCCTCTTTGTCTGCATCTAAAATTCCAACTAACGCACACTCTGGTATGTCTAAACCCTCTCTTAAAAGGTTTATTCCAACTAATACGTCAAATACTCCCATTCTTAAATCTCTCATTATTTCAATTCTTTCAAGCGTGTCGATATCGGAATGTAAATATCTAACCTTAACCCCATTTTCGTGAAGATATTCTGTTAAATCTTCAGCCATCTTTTTTGTGAGAGTTGTGACTAAAACTCTATGATTTTTTTCAACTACTTTTTTGCATTCATGCATAAGATCATCAACTTGATTTTTTGCGGGTCTAATTTCAACTGGTGGATCTATTAGTCCTGTAGGTCTAATAACCTGATCTATATGTTTCCCTTTTGTTTGTTCCAACTCCCAAGGACCTGGCGTTGCTGATACAAATACTGTTTGAGTTCGCATTAAATCCCATTCTTCAAACTTTAATGGTCTATTGTCCATACACGATGGAAGTCTAAAACCATATTCTGCCAAAGTGCTTTTTCTAGATCTATCACCTTTATACATCCCATTAAGCTGAGGAACTGTTACATGACATTCATCTACAAAAATTAATGTATTATCTGGAAAGTATTCAAATAGTGTAGGAGGTGGCTCACCTGGTTTTCTTCCTGATAAAAATCTTGAATAATTCTCAATACCAGCACAAGAACCAGTTGCCTCAATCATTTCAAGATCAAATTTAGTTCTTTCCTCTAATCTTTGAGCTTCAAGTAACTTATTTTCTGCTTTGTGTTTTTTAAGAGTAACTTCTAGCTCTTTTCTTATATTGATAACTGCTTGTTCAATGGTTGGTTTTGGAGTTATGTAATGACTGTTTGCATAAACTTTGACCAAACTTAGTTCTCTTACTTGATCACCTGTAAGAGGATCGAATTCCTCTATTTTTTCAAGCTTGTCTCCAAACAAACTTAACCTCCAAGCTCTATCTTCTAAATGTGATGGAAAAATTTCTAAATACTCACCACGTGCCCTAAATGTACCCCTATAAAAATTTTGATCATTTCTTTTGTATTGTAGAGCAACTAACGATTTAATTATTTGTTCTCTATTGTAATCATAATTCTTTTGAAGTGTTAAAGTCATCTTACTGTAAGCTTCGACAGATCCTAAACCATAAATACAAGATACACTGGCTACAATAAGAACATCATCTCGTTCAAGAAGAGACCTTGTAGCTGAGTGCCTCATTCGATCTATTTGCTCATTTATCGAAGCTTCTTTTTCAATATAGGTATCCGATCTAGGGACGTATGCTTCTGGAGTATAGTAGTCATAATAAGAGACAAAATATTCAACTGCATTATCTGGAAAGAAAGTTTTCATTTCACCATAAAGCTGTGCTGCAAGTGTTTTGTTAGGAGCTAAAATTAATGCCGGTCTATTAGTTGCTTCGATTACCTTAGCCATCGTAAAGGTTTTTCCTGAACCAGTCACACCAAGTAATACTTGATTGAATTCCTCTTTATTGGCACCATTGACTAATTTTTTAATAGCCTCGGGTTGATCGCCAGCTGGTTTAAAATCAGATTTGATTTTAAATTTTTTTCCACCCTCAAGTTTTCCACTAATTTTTGGATTTTTACTCTGAATATCTGTAATTAAATCTTGATAAGTATTTTCCATATATTAAAGAAAGTAGTAGAA
This sequence comes from Pelagibacteraceae bacterium AG-426-P20, assembly GCA_003210015.1. Taxonomy (GTDB): domain Bacteria; phylum Pseudomonadota; class Alphaproteobacteria; order Pelagibacterales; family Pelagibacteraceae; genus Pelagibacter. The sequence goes on from QCNX01000003.1 coordinate 4,570, forward strand.
TTAAATTATATTTCAATGAGCATAATATCAGACAGTTTAAAAAGAATTAAACCATCACCAACTATTGCTGTGACACAAAAAGCTCGGGAACTAAGAGCAGCAGGAAAAGATGTAATCGGTTTAGGTGCAGGTGAGCCAGATTTCGATACACCTGACAATGTAAAGGATGCTGCTATTCAAGCTATAAAAGATGGGGATACAAAATATACGGCAGTAGATGGAACACCTGCTTTAAAAAAAGCGATTGTTGAAAAGTTTAAAAGAGAGAATAATTTAGATTTTAGTACCGACCAAATAACAGTTGGAACGGGTGGAAAGCAAGTTTTATATAACGCATTTATGGCAACTTTGAACAAAGGTGACGAAGTAATAATTCCAGCACCTTTTTGGGTATCTTATCCTGATATGGTTTTATTGGCTGGTGGAAAACCAAAAATAATAAAATGTGATGAGAAAGATGGATTTAAACTTACTGCAAAAAAACTTCAAAAGGCAATTTCAAAAAAAACAAAATGGTTAATTTTAAATTCCCCGTCTAACCCAACTGGAGCTGGTTACTCTGAAAATGAAATTCAAGACTTGGCAAAGGTATTGATAAAAAATAAAAAAGTTCATATTTTAAGTGACGATATTTATGAACATATCAAATATGATGATTTTAAATTCTTTACAATTGCCCAAATATCCAAACTAAAAGATCGAACGCTAACAATGAATGGAGTAAGTAAATCTTATGCAATGACCGGATGGAGAATTGGTTATGCGGCAGGTCCTAAGGATATTATTAAGGCAATAGGTAAAATTCAATCACAATCAACCTCCAATCCATCTTCTATAAGTCAAGCTGCTGCAGTTGAAGCACTTAATGGCTCACAATATTTTATTCAAGAAAGGTCTCAAGCTTTTAAACAAAGAAGAGATTTTGTAGTACAAAGTTTAAATAATATAAAAGGAATATCTTGTTTAACTCCTAATGGGGCTTTTTATGTATTTCCGAGCTGTAAGGGTTTGTTAAATAAAAAAACTAGACTTAAAACAGATGCTGATTTCGTTCAAAGATTACTAGAAAAAGAAAATGTTGCAGTTGTTCAAGGTTCTGCTTTTGGATTAGATGGTTATTTTAGAATTTCATATGCTACTTCAATGGAAAATTTAGAGAAAGCTATAGAAAGAATTAGATCTTTTTGTGAAAATATTTCTTAATTAATGAGATAAAAATTTTTCTGCTTCAAGCGCTGCCATGCATCCCATGCCAGCAGCAGTTACAGCTTGTCTAAAAGTTTTATCTTTAACATCTCCAGCTGCATAAACACCAGGGACATTAGTTTCAGTAGAATCAGGTTTTGTGATTAAATAACCTTCCTTATCCATTTTCAATTGATCTTTAAATAGTTGAGTAGCTGGATCGTGCCCAATTGCAATAAATAATCCATCTAATTTAATTTCATCAATCTTATTAGTTTTTAAATTTTTAATTTTAATTCCTTTAACATTTTTAGGTTTATTTTCTCCAATGACATCCTCCACAATAGAATCCCAAATAATTTCAATTTTTTTATTTTCCATTAATTTTTTTTGAAGTAATTTTTCAGCTCTTAAGCTGTCTCTTCTGTGAATTAACTTTACTTTTGATGCAAATTTAGTCAAAAACATTGCTTCTTCAACGGCCGCATTACCACCTCCAACCACAGCAACTTCTTTATCCTTAAAGAAAAAGCCATCACATGTAGCACAAGCAGAAACACCAAAACCTCTAAACTCTTGTTCAGATTTTATATTTAACCACCTTGCTTGAGCACCAGTTGAAATGATTATGCTATCAGCAGTATACCTTTGACCACTATCACCAGTTGCCTCAAATGGAGTAGATTTTAGATTTACTGATGAAATGTGATCTTCAATTAAATCAGTGCCTACAGCTTTTGCTTGATCACGCATCTGATCCATTAACCAAGGACCTTGAATCACATCTGAAAATCCCGGGTAATTTTCTACATCAGTCGTTGTTGTTAACTGTCCACCTGGTTGAGCTCCATAAACTAAAATTGGATTTAACATTGCACGTGCAGCATAAACTGCAGCCGTATATCCGGCGGGACCGGATCCAATTATTAACACTTTTGTGTGTTTAGTTGGATTTTGACTCATATCAAAGCTATATAGTGATTAATGACTAAATTAAAAGGCATATTATTAACTCAGGGAATGCACGGCATGATTAGTCAAGTTGAAGGTTTAGCGAAAGCTTTAGATTTAGATTTTACTCACCACACAGTTGAACTAAATAATTTTTGGAAAGTGATTCCTCCCAAGCTAACACCTATTTCACAAAATGTTTATAAAAAAATTAATCAAAATGATTTCGATGTGATTATTTCTTGTGGTCGTAAAAGTGTTATTCCATCAATTCATTTGAAAAATAAAGCTAATAAAAAAATATTTAACATTCATATTCAAGATCCAAAAGTAGATTTAAATCATTTTGATTTTATTGTCGCTCCAGAACATGATGCTTTAGAAGGTCAAAATATAATTAGCACTAAAGGTGCTATACACTATCTTACCGAGAAAGAGATTGATGACCATAAAGATTATTTGAAAAATAGATTAGATTTAAATAAAGATTATTTTTTAATGATATTAGGTGGACCAACAAAACACTACGACTATTCGGAAAAAAATATTCTGAATATTTTAAATTTATTTAATAATTTAGTCATTGAAAATAATCTTCAAGGAATTGTTGTCCCATCAATGAGAACACCAAAAAATATCATCAAATTAGCTAAAAATAAACTTGAACATAATAGTTTTGTTATAGAGTCTATTGATAAAAAAGCTTATTTGTCTGCTTTGTCTTTATCTAAATATATTTGTGTTACATGCGACTCAACCTCAATGATTTCTGAAGCTGCTTTGACTGGAAAACCAATTTATTTTGCAGATATTCCAACAAACAAAAACGATCAAAGAATTAGAAAATTTAGAGAATTATTTAGTAAATTAAATATTATTAAAAAATTAAATAATAATTTAGAAAATTGGAACTACCAAAAACTTGATGAAACAAATAGAGTAGCTGATATAATCAAGCAGAAAATAAATTCATAATGTCATTTTTAGATTCAATTAAAAATCAATCAAAAAAACATAAATTTCCTTTCGATCATTGGGAGTACGATAACGCACTTACAAATGGTGCAATAGATGAAATAGTTAAAGCTGATATTCCTGATGTAAGCAAACATAATATTCATTATGATGGAACAAGAGCAATCGATGGTGGTGCTGCTGAATTTAGAAAAGGAATTGCTTCGGGTGGTGAAGCAATAAAATTTAGATGTTTTGTAACAAAAAAAAATGAAAATAAATTTCCAAATTTAGTTAAGTTTATTAACGAACTTCAATCTAAAGAAGTGCATCAAACTATTTCAAAGATGATAGATAAAGATTTATCAAATTCATATGTTAGAGTTGAGGTAATTTGTGATAGGGAGGGTTTTTGGTTAAAGCCTCATTGTGATATTAAGGAAAAACTAATGTCAGGATTAATATTTGTTAATAATGCCAATGAGTCTGAAAATTTGGGTACAGATTTTTATAATGAAAAATTAGAAAAAGTTAAAACGGTTCCATATAAAAATAATTATGGCTATATGTTTACTAGCGGCCCAAATACTTGGCATGGCATGGAAAAAAAGAAAATAGTAAAGGAAAGACGCTGTATTCAAGTAAACTATGTAACTTTTGAAACAGACTGGAAAGTAAATTCCTAAATATCCTGAAGTGAAATAACTTCTAATTTCTTAGTTTTAAGTGATTTGATTGCTTCTAAACAAGCTTGAGCAGTCGACATGTTTGTACAGTAAGGAACTTTGTTTTTTAAGGTTGCTCTTCTAAGTGCTATTGCATCATTAAGTCTGTGTTCAGTATTCCCTCCACCTGTATTAATTACAAGTGCAATTTTTTTAGAGTCAAGGACATCAACTATATGAGGGGACCCTGTACTTACTTTGTTAACAATTTTGCAATTCATTCCGTGTTTTCTAATGTATTCTGCAGTCCCTTTAGTTGCACATAGTGTAAAATTTAATTTTATGAGCTCTTTAGCTAGGTCTATTCCCTCATCTTTATGTGAGTCTTTTAATGATATGAATGCTAATCCTTGTTTTGGCAATGAGTTAGCAGCACCAATTTGACTTTTTGCAAATGCCATTCCAAAGTTTTTATCAAATCCCATTACTTCACCAGTAGATTTCATTTCAGGTCCTAAAATTAAATCACTATTTGGAAATTTATTGAAAGGAAATACAGCTTCTTTGACAGCGTACATTCCTTTAGATTTATCTTTTAAGTCAAATTTAGATAATTTTTCACCTGCCATTACTCTTGATGCAATTTTGGCGAGCGGGAGACCTTTTGCTTTTGAAACAAATGGTACGGTTCTACTTGCTCTTGGGTTTACCTCGATAACGTAAATCTCGTCTTTTTTGATTGCAAATTGAATATTCATAAAGCCTTTAACTTTTAAAGCTAAAGCCAACTTTTTTGTTTGGTTTTCAATCTCTTTAATTAAGAAAGGTTTTATTGATATTGGAGGTAAGCTACAAGCCGAGTCTCCTGAGTGAATTCCAGCTTCTTCAATGTGTTGCATAATACCTGCTACGTGTACTTGTTTGCCATCAGATATAGCATCAACATCAACTTCCATTGCATGATCGATAAATTTATCAATTAAAATTGGATTTTCTTCTGCAGCTTTAAATGCTTCTTCGATAAATTTTTTAAGTTGACTTTTTTCATGAACAATTTCCATAGCTCTTCCACCCAGTACATAAGAAGGTCTAACCATTAATGGCAAACCAATTTTCTCTGCAATTTGAATTGCTTGCCTATATGTTTTGGCAATTCCACTTTCGGCTTGTTTTAATTTCAATTTATTAAGAAGGTTTCTAAATCGATCTCTATCTTCTGCTAAATCAATGGATGTATATTGGGTGCCTAAAATAGGGAGCTTATTATCGCGTAAAAATTTAGCAAGCTTAATTGGAGTTTGTCCTCCAAACTGAGCGATAATACCAACAAGGTTTCCTTTTTCTTTTTCTTTTTTAATTACATTAAAAACATATTCTTCTTTTAAAGGCTCAAAATATAATCGATCACTGGTATCATAATCTGTTGATACTGTTTCAGGGTTACAGTTAATCATAATTGTTTCAAACCCCACATCTTTTAATGAAAAACTAGCCTGACAACAGCAATAATCAAACTCAATTCCTTGACCTATTCTATTAGGTCCACCACCTAAAATGATAATTTTTTTCTTTGAAGAAGGATCTGCTTCGCATTCTGAATTTGTTGAGAAACTTCTTTGGTATGTAGAGTACATATAAGGTGTAAATGATTTAAATTCAGCTGCGCAAGTATCAACTTTTTTAAATACTGGTAAAATTTTAAGAGCAATTCTTTTTCTCCTTACAATATCTTCAGATATATTTGTTAACTCTGCTAATTTTTTGTCAGAGAAACCTATCGATTTAATTCTATTAAATTCGTTGAAATCTTTTGGTAAACCATGATTTTTAATCTTAGTTTCATTTTCTACTATTTCTTTAATTTGCTCAAGAAACCAAGGATCAATTTTTGATAAGTTATAAATTCTTTTTAAATTTATTCTTCTCCTAATTGCTTCAGCTACAAGTAAGAGTTTGTTTGGAATATTTTCTTTAAGCTTTTTTTCAATTTGTTTATTATTTATGTCAAATATTCTGTCTAATCCTGAAAAACCAGTTTCAAGAGATACCAGCGCTTTCTGTATAGATTCTTTAAAGTTTCTGCCTATAGCCATAGCTTCACCAACTGATTTCATTGAAGTACCTAAAGTTGCAGGGGAAGTTGAGAATTTTTCAAAAGTAAATCTTGGAATTTTTGTTACAACATAATCAATGCTTGGTTCAAATGAGGCAGGCGTTACTTTGGTAATTTCATTTTTTAATTCATCTAATGTGTAACCAATTGCAAGTTTAGCAGCAACTTTTGCAATTGGAAATCCAGTTGCTTTTGATGCAAGAGCTGATGATCTTGAAACTCTTGGGTTCATTTCAATTACAACCATTCGTCCATTTTTTGGATTAATTGCAAATTGGACATTTGACCCACCTGTTTCAACTCCAATTTTTCTTAAACACGCAATAGAGGCATTTCTCATTACTTGATATTCTTTGTCTGTTAAAGTAAGTGCTGGGGCAACTGTTACTGAGTCTCCAGTATGAATTCCCATCGGATCAACATTTTCAATTGAGCAGATGATAATGCAGTTATCTTTTTTATCTCTTACAACTTCCATCTCAAACTCTTTCCAGCCCTCTAAACATTCTTCAACCAATACCTGATTAACTGGAGATTCGTGAAGCCCACTTTTAATTATTTTAAGGTAATCTTTTTTATTTTTAGCTATACCACCACCAAGACCTCCAAGTGTAAATGCAGGTCTAATAATTGCAGGAAGACCAATTTTTTTTAAAACCTTTGATGCTTGATTAATATTATTTACAATTTCTGATTTAGGTAAATCTAAACCGATATCAATCATATTTTTTCTAAATTTTTTTCTATCCTCTGCATTAGCAATTGCTTTAGAATTTGCTCCTATAAGTTCAATTTTGTATTTTTTTAAAATTCCATATTTCTCAGCTTCCATTGCAAGATTAAGTGCAGTCTGACCTCCCATAGTTGGAAGAATTGCATCTGGCTTTTCTTTTTTAAGAATTTTTTCTAAAACTTCTAATGTTATTGGCTCTATATAAGTTTTATCTGTAATATCTGGATCGGTCATAATTGTTGCAGGATTAGAGTTAATTAAGATTACTTTGTAACCCTCATCTTTTAATGCCTTACAAGCTTGTGTGCCTGAATAATCAAACTCGCATGCTTGACCAATGATAATGGGTCCGGCCCCTACAACTAATATTTTTTTAATATCTCTTCTTTTTGGCATTCTTTTTTATGTTGTTAATAAATTCTTGAAATAAGTAGACACTATCTTGGGGTCCAGGGTTTGACTCTGGATGATACTGTACTGAAAATATTGGTCTGTTCTTAAGTCTTATTCCTTCAATGGTATTATCAAAAAGAGATTTGTGAGTTACTTCAATTTTTTTGGGTAAAGTTTCTTCAACAACTACAAAACCATGATTTTGACTGGTGATTTCAACTTTATCATGCACTAAATTTTTAACAGGATGGTTTGCACCTCTATGACCTAACTTCATTTTTTTTGTTTTCCCACCCAAAGCTAATGCTAAAATTTGATGACCTAAACAAATCCCAAATATAGGTAAATTTTTTTTAATTAATTTATTAAGTATTTCAATTGCATATTTTCCTGTTGCCGCAGGATCACCGGGACCGTTAGATAAAAATATTCCATGCGGTTGAAGATTTAATATTTTTTCAGCAGAAGTTTTGCAAGAAACAACTGTTACTTTACATTTGAAGTCTGAAAAATATCTTAAAATATTCTTTTTAATTCCATAATCAATTGCAACAACATGAAAAGAGTTTTTTGTATTTTTTTTATATCCTGTTTCTTTCTTCCAAGTTTTAAAGCCTTTCCAAATATAGCTTTTTGAGGTTGATACAGTTTCTGCAAGATCAAGATTTTTTAATCCGCTCCATTTAATGGTGGAGTTTGTTAATTTGCTAATATTAAATTTTCCATTTTTTGAATAAGAAATTGTTCCCTTGGGCGCCCCCTTATCTCTAATAAAGTTTGTTAAATATCTAGTATCTAGCCCTGTAATTCCGACAATTTTATTTTTTTTGAGCCAGGCATCCAAATGCAAAAATGCTCTATAATTTGAAGGAGAGGTTATTTCAGAATTAAAGATCACACCTCTTGTCCAGATTTTGTCAGATTCAACATCCTCTTTGTTAGTTCCAACATTTCCAATATGTGGGAATGTAAAGTTGATAATCTGACCAGCATAAGAAGGATCAGAAATAATTTCCTGGTATCCTGTTAGTGAAGTGTTAAAGCAAATCTCGCCAGTCGCTTCTCCTTGGTATCCAATTCCAATACCTTTAAAAACTTTCTTGTTTTCAAGAACTAAAACGCCTGTAGGATTTTGAGATTTTTTTGAGTTAGTTTTTTTTGCTTTTTTGATCAATTACAACTCATAAGTTAAAGGTTAATACAATAATTGATTTATTATCGCAACAGAGATGTATTATAAAATTGTAAAAAAACAATTTTTCTTTTGAAGATTTTTTTCTTTGAAGTAGATTAAAAATATATGCCATTAAAAGACACAATCGAAACTGAATATAAAAACGCCTTAAAAGCCAAAGATAAAACAAAAATATCAACTTATAGGTTAATTTTATCATCAATAAAGGATCTGGATATTTCTAATAGGTCTGGTCCAAATAAAAAAGAAACAGATGATGAGGATATAAAAAAGCTTCTGAAAAAAATGGTCAAACAGAGAGCCGAATCGATAGATATCTACAAAAAAAACAATAGGACAGATCTCTTAGAGGTGGAGCAAAATGAATATAATATTTTGACTGGATTTTTACCAAAACAGCTTGGCGAGGAGGAAACTAAAAAAATTTGTACAGAACTGATTTCTAAACTTGGCGCAAATTCAGTAAAAGACATGGGAAAAGTAATGGGTGAATTAAAAAAACTACATTCGGATGAAATTGATTTTGCAAAAGCAGGTCCTCTCATTAAAGAATTATTAAATAATTAATGAAATATCCTAAAGAATATCTTGATGAAATTAAAACAAGGTTAAAAGTTTCAACTGTTGTTTCAAAGACCGTTGTCTTAAAAAAAAGGGGCAAAGAGTTTGTTGGTTTGTCTCCATTTAAAAATGAAAAAACACCATCATTTACTGTAAACGATGAAAAAGAATTTTACCATTGTTTTGCAACATCAGAGCATGGAAACATTTTTGATTTCGTCATGAAAATTCAAAATCTTAAATTTGGTGAAGCAGTAAAGTATTTAGCTCAATTAGCCGGTATGCAGCCTTATATGTTTTCAAAACAAGATGAAGAAAGAGAAAAAAAGTGGAGAGAGTACCAATCAATCTTTAGTCAATACGTAGATTTTTATCATAATGAATTATTAAAAAATCAAAATTATTCTGTTGCAAGAGATTATTTAAAAAATAGATCTTTAACTAAAGAGGAAGTTAAAAAATTTAAAATTGGGTATATAGAAAAAAATCCAAATTATTATGAAAAATTAAAAAAAGATTTTAGTGAACAAACTTTACTAGATACTGGATTATTTTATTTAGATGAAAAGAAAAAAGTTTATGTAGAAAGATTTAGAGGAAGACTTATTTTTCCAATTAATAATATATCAGGACAACCCATTGCTCTTGGCGGAAGGATAATTGAAAAAAGTGACTTTCTTGCAAAATATATAAATTCTCCAGAGACTAACTTTTTTAAAAAGGGATCAAATTTATATAACCTTGATCAAGCAAGAAAATTGTCTAACAAACTTGATCATATTTATTTAGTTGAAGGATATATGGATGTAGTTGGTTTGAATAAAAATGGTATTGAAAATACAGTTGCTAATCTTGGAACATCATTGACAGATAAACAAATTTTAACTTTAAATCAATTCTTTGATGATATTATTATTTGTTTCGATGGTGATGAAAGTGGTTATAAAGCTGCTTTAAGAGCAGCTGAAAATTCAATTAAAGAATTAAAACCAGAGAAACAGATCTCTTTTTTATTTTTACCAGACGGTGAAGATCCTGACAGTTACGTAAATAAAAATAGTAGAAATTTTTTTATAGATTTTACCAAGCAAAATAAAATTTCAATTCATCAATTTATTTTCAGTCATTATAAAAAACAGACAGAAAATAATCCATCTTCAATGGCAATTTTTGAAAAAAAATTAAGATCAATAGCAAATACAATTAAAGATGACTATATTAAAAAATATGTTCTCGAATATTTTTTAGAAAAAATAGCGGAATTAACTCCACACTCAAACTACAATAAAAAAAATTATAATTATAAAAAAACTATTAAATCTTTAGATAGCACTAAGAAAATATTTAGAGATAGCCAATCTCTCACTGGAGTTGAGCTTAAAGAATTTTCATTGTTGTATTTATTGATTAATAACTCAAATTTAATTCAAGAAAATTTACATTTAATTGAAAATATCAAATTATTTACAGAAGTTAACAGACAGGTTTTTGAAGAATTGCTCTCAAAACTTAAATCAGGAGAAAAATTATTAATCGATGAGATGAATATTGATAAGCAATTATTGGATAAAATTGAAAAATTTGCACCTATTAAACATATTTTAAAAAATAAATTAAAAGATGATTATGAAATAATAGAATTATTTGAAGACATTAGTCGCGATCTTATAAATTATGATTTAGAGCATAGAATCCAGGAACTAGAATCAAAATTTTCAAAAGATCTGAGCGAAGTAACTTTTAATGAGCTAAAAGAGCTTAAAAAAAAGCAAAATATCAATTAAGAGAAGAAAATTAGTAATGGATTTTTGCTGATTTGATATTATATAAGACTTCCAAACTTATATTACCGTGGAAAGAATTATAACAAAATCATTTGCTAGACTAATGGGTCGAGGAACTCATAGGGGATTTATAACTTACGAGGAACTAAGCAAATCATTAGGTAAAAGAAATCTTTCTAATGAAAACTTATCTCAAGCATTTATTCATATTTTAGAAGAAGGCGTAACATTAGTAGAAAAAAAATCTGATTATAAAGTTTTAAGAAAAAAAGAAAATTCATCAAAAGAAGAGGGCAAAACTATTGAAAAAAGTGACGACCCAATTCGAATGTACCTTAGAGAAATGGGCGGTGTTGAACTTCTTTCTAGAGAAGGAGAAATTGCAATCGCAAAAAGAATAGAGGCCGGTAAAGATGTAATGTTAATAGCATTATCACAGAGTCCGATTACTGCGCAACAATTTTTTGAATGGAATGAAAAATTACAGAAAGATGAAATTTTAGTTAGAGAAATTATAGATATTGACACTAACTACATGGAAGATGAAAGTACAGGACCGAGCGCAAAACAAAAGAATGCAGGAGAAACAGATAAAGAAGATGGATCAAACGAAGATGATGATGATTTCAATCCTACGCTTGCTGCAATGGAGTCAGAAATTAGACCAAAAGTTCTTAAAACAGTTCATATACTTACAAAAGAGTACAATAAATTAATTAAGTATCAAAAAGAAAAGCTAGATTGTATTTTAAACTCTCAAACTTTTTCATCAACAAAAGAGAAAGGTTATGAAAAAATAGTTAATGATATTTTGGAAAATATAAAATCCCTTCAATTATCTCCATCTGTTTTAGAAGATCTTGTACAAAAACATTATATTGAAAACAAAAAAATTGTTTCTTTAGAAGGAAACCTTTTAAGACTTGCAATGGATCATAAAATTTCAAGAAATGAATTTATTAAATTTTATATAGGAAATGAAATTAATCCTAATTTAAAAAAATTTTTAGATACTAATGTGGTCTGGAAACAATTTTTTGCTAAAAATAAAGAAGAGTTTAAAAATATAAGGGAAAGATTAATAGAAATAAGTCACAAACTGGGAATGTCGGTGACTGACTTTAAAAAATTAGTAAGCAGAGTTCAAAAAGGTGAAAAAGAATCTAGAATAGCAAAAAAAGAGATGGTTGAAGCAAATTTGAGGTTAGTTATTTCTATTGCTAAGAAATACACTAACAGAGGCTTGCAATTTTTAGATTTGATTCAAGAAGGAAATATTGGTCTAATGAAGGCAGTCGATAAGTTTGAATACAGAAGAGGTTATAAATTTTCAACTTATGCTACTTGGTGGATTAGACAGGCAATTACAAGATCAATCGCAGACCAAGCCAGAACAATCAGAATTCCAGTTCACATGATAGAAACAATTAATAAAATTGTTAGAACCCAAAGATTAATATTGAGTGAATTTGGAAGAGAAGCTACCCCAGAAGAATTAGCAAAAAAACTTAGAATGCCATTAGACAAAGTAAGGAAAGTATTAAAAATTTCTAAAGAACCAGTTTCACTAGAAAAACCAGTTGGGGATGAAGAAGACAGTAGCTTAGGAGATTTTATTGAGGATACAAAGGCTCTAGCACCATTAGAACAAGCTATTAAATCAAATTTAGGTGAAGCAACTACAAAGATACTTTCAACTTTAACACCAAGAGAAGAAAGGGTTTTAAGAATGAGATTTGGTGTTGGGATGAATACTGATCATACTCTTGAAGAAGTGGGATTACAATTTTCTGTAACTAGAGAAAGGATAAGACAAATAGAAGCCAAAGCCCTTAGAAAATTAAAACATCCTAGCAGATCTAAGCAATTAAAGAGTTTCTTAGAAAGCTAATATTTTAAAAAGTAATTATTTTTAAAAATATAAATTTTATTTAAATTTAATGAGTAATTTTTTTTTATTGAAAAGATTTCAGTATAATTATTTTTTAATATTATTTATTTTTATTCCAGTATCATTTATTATTGGTCCATTAATATCTCTTATTAATATTTTATTAATTGATATCTCTTTTGTAATCTATCTAATTTATAATAAAGAATCATCATTTTTAAAAACACAACCATTTAAATACCTTCTAATTTTATACATATATCTAATTTTTAACTCATTAATCTCATTTGACCAAAGTATAGGTTTGATGAGAAATTTAGGATTTATTAGAATGATAATTTTTTTTATAGCTGTGAATTATTTTTTTAATCAAAAACTATTTTTTGATAGAGTTTTTTTGGGCTGGTCTATTTTTTTTTCAATTATTATTACTGATGTTTTCATAGAATCTTTCTATGGTAAAAATATTCTTGGATATGGTGGTGAGGATTTTAGAAGAATAGTAAGTTTTTTTAAAGATGAACCAATAGTTGGAGGATTTATAAATGCATTCTATTTAATTTTAACTGCATATATAATGAAAAATTTTAGATTAAATTCTAAGATTATCTTTATAATTTTATCTTTGATTATATTATTTTCTATAATTGTTACTGGAGAAAGATCAAATAGCATCAAAGCTTTTTTAGCATTGTCACTTTTCTTCTTGCTATATAAAGAATATGCTTTCAAAATCAAAATATTATTTTTCTCATTTGCTATACTGGCTGTTAGTTTAGTTATTATCAATTCTCCTTTTTTAAAAAATAGATTTATTGATCAAATAAGTCATGACTTAAAAAATTTTAATAATAACATTTATTTCAAACTTCAACTTTCTGGATTAGAAACTTTTAATAACAACAAACTTTTTGGAGTTGGTAACAAAAATTATCGATTAATCACTTGTCAAGAAAATAGAAAACCTGAAGGAGGAGTCTATAATGAGAAATACGCCTGCTCAACACATCCTCATCAAATTTATTTTGATTTTTTATCAGAACATGGCTTAGTAGGTTTCTCATTATTAATGTGGATTTTTTATAAATTAATTTTTTCTAAAATTAGAATAATATTTTTAAGCAATAACTATGTCCAAATTGGAAGTTTTTGTTATCTTTTATTTACATTCACACCTCTAATTCCTAGTGGAGCATTTTTTAATGATTATTTACTAACTTTATTTTTTATAAATTTATCAATTTTTTATGGCTCAAACCCTGATATGAATATTTATAATAAATTTTACAAAAAACGATTATAATTTTTGGGCCGTTAGCTCAATAGTAGAGTACTGCATTGACATTGCAGGGGTAGTTGGAGCGTAACCAACACGGCCCACCATTAATTATTATCTTGATTGATAACTCTTTAAAAATGATATAATTAGTTTCACATTTGGGCCTGTAGCTCAGTTGGTTAGAGCAGTACACTCATAATGTATTGGTCCCAGGTTCGAGTCCTGGCGGGCCCACCAAACTCAATTAAATTTATATTCAGAAATTTAAATTATTCTTTAATAAAATTTTCTAAAGTTTTAAATAATGCATTAACGTCACCATTATTAGAATTAAGAACAGAGGCAAACTCCTCTTTTTGTGTTCTTGCTAGACTTAGACCTTCAATAATCAAATCTCTTATTAGAGGAGTTTCAGCATTCTTAGTATAGATCCTCCAATTTATATTAATTTCAGGTCTTTCGTCAGTTGCTATCAAGATACTTTTAACAATAGTATAATTTTCATTTAGTTTTTCTTTATCGTAAACATCAATTTCAGGGTTTGTGTATTCTGCCAATCTGCTTGAAAAACTTTTTAAAAAATATTTTTCAAATAATTCTGAGTATTTTTTTTTCTCTGAATCATTTAGATTTTTTCTCACAGATCCGAGTGTGTAAAAACCAATACCTTTTATATCAACAGTATCCTTTGCAATTAATTCAAGCCTTTTTATTTTTTCTTCCTTACTTATATTTTCAGAAAGCAATTTCGACGCTCTATTAACAGTAGATTGAACAAATATATCTGCTTCAATAGCTATAACATTATTAGATAATAATGATAAAATAAAAATTATTGCAAATAATTTTCGCATCATATTAATTAAAATGATTTTTTAATTTTCTATTTCTTCCCAATCACTGTCATTTTGAGTGCTAACAATTTTTTTGGAATTTAATATTTTTTGCTGTCTATCTTGTAAGTATAAACTCTTTACAGAGGCATAAAAATCTATTGAATTTTTCTCAAGATTTTCGATTGAGTCAAAATTTTTAGCTCTAAAATCTACTCCTGCAGTTGCTTTTGATGAATAAAAATCAAAATCACTAAAATATTGGGTATCGTTTTTAACAGAAACATTATACCAAGCATCTCCTCCCATAAAATTAGCAACAGATGAAACAGTATCTCTTGCAGTGCTTGGGCCTAAAATAGGCAAAACAAGATAACAACCTGGACCTACACCAGCAACGGCTAACGATTGGCCATAATCCTCTTTTTCATATTTTACAAAACCCATTGCCTCAGCGGCATCAGCTAAACCTAAAATTCCTATTGTTGTATTTATCACAAAACGTCCAGTATTCACGCCTGCTTTTTTAAATTCACCTTGAAGAATATTATTCGGAATAGTTACTAAGTTTGATAAGTTGTCCAGGAAATTACTAGTTCCGTTTTTAATAGGTGAAGGAAAAGATCTATATATGTTAGCGACTGGTTTGAATATTGCTTTATCTAGTCCTTGATTTAGAGCAAAAGACGCCCTGTTAAAACCTTCTGAGCAATCTTTTATTTCAGCAGGATTATTTTTCTTTAAAACTAAATCTCCATCAGATGAAGCATTAACATTTAGAGTTAGCGTCAAAGTTGTAATTAAAATTATTGCTATTTTTTTCATCGTTGAGGTTCTTATATTATACTTTAACTTAATGTAAATTAACAATTAAACCATTATATAGCATAAATGTGGCCTAAAATAACAAATAACTATTCTCCAAACTTTAATTATCTAAAAAGATCAAAAAAAAAGATCAAATTTATAATTCTTCATTACACTGGAATGAGGAACGAGTCATTAGCTATAAAAAGGTTGTGTAACCCAAAAGCAAATGTGAGTTCTCATTATTTTATTAAAAAAAATGGAAATATTTTGCAGCTCGTGCCCGACTTGTACGAAGCATGGCATGCAGGCAAATCTTCATGGAAAAAAAATAAATATTTGAATAAAACTTCAATAGGTATTGAAATCCATAACTCTGGTCACGATTATATTTATGAAAATTTCTCTACAAAGCAAATTAACTCACTAAAAAAATTGCTAAAGAAATTAGTAGAAATATATAAAATTGATAAAAAAAATATATTAGGGCATTCAGATATTGCTCCTAATCGTAAAAAAGATCCAGGTGAAAAGTTTCCTTGGAAAGATCTATCAAAAATTAAACTTGCAAAATGGCACAATTTTAGTGAAAAAAAAATTCGAAAATTGAGATTAATTAAATTAACTTACAATGAAGAAAATAAGTTTTTAAAAAATTTATTTAAAATTGGTTATAACTTGTCGAGAAGCTCAAAACTAAGATCTGAAAAAAAACTGATTTTTAAAGCATTTCAAAGAAGATTTAGACAAAGCTTAATTAACGGTAAATCTGATCAAGAATGTCTATTAATAAGTAAAAACCTAATAAAATCATAGATAATAGTTCTTGAAAAAAAATTAGTTGATTATAAATATAGAGAGCCAGATAAATGACTTGTCGCTTTAATTTATATTAAAGAGGAAAGTCCGGGCTCCGCAAGGATACAGTGCCAGGTAATACCTGGCGGGGGAAACCCCAGGGATAGTGCCACAGAAAATAAACCGCCATAACATGGCAAGGGTGAAAAGGTGTGGTAAGAGCACACCGGTTCTATTGGTAACAATGAACGCTGGAAAACCCCACTGGGAGCAAGACTAAGTAGAGGTGACATTGTGTAAAAACTAAAAGCCATCCTTGGCTAGTCATCAGGGTTAGTTGCTTGAGCTTGAGAGTGATCTTAAGCCTAGACAAATGATAAGTTTAAATGACAGAACCCGGCTTATAGTTTATCTGGCAAGTTATTCACAATATTAAATATCAATAAATAATATGTTCACCTTTTGATTCACTCTTGAATCATTTTCGTTCTATTTATTCAGTTCTTAATTGTAATAGATTTTAAATTAAGAATTCAAATTTTAACTCAAATCAAGTACTAAAAATATAGTCATATATTGCAAAAATCAGTAAAAAAGACTATTTGACTAATTCATTAAAAACCCATAATATCCCATATATTCCCAAATATTGGGTATATAGAAATTATGAATTATGTTTTTATCAAGTTACGAAAACAGATTGGACAAGAAAGGAAGGGTATCGGTGCCTGCAAGTTTTAGGTCACATTTATCCAACTTAGGATATAATGGTGTAATTTGTTACCCATCATTTAATAATCAATCTATAGAAGCATGGCCACAAGATAGAATAGAAAAAATTTCAAACACAATAGACTCATTAAATCCTTTTGAAGAGAAAAGGGATTTTTTTGCAACATCGATTTTATCTGAAAGTATTAATTTACAGTTTGATAGTGAAGGTAGAATTTCACTCACACCAAAGCTACTTAAACATGCAAAAATAAAAAATAGCATGTTATTCGTTGGGCAAGGCAAAACATTCCAAATATGGGAACCGACAATATTTGAAAAATTTAAGGTTAATGCCAAAAAAAAAGCAAATTTGAACCGTGCTGGCCTTAAGTGGGAGCTTCAATTAAATAAATAAACAGGGGGATAATAAAATGACAATTAACTTTAAAGCACCAGAAATAAAAGAACTGCAACCAAGACTTCTGGTTATGGGAGTTGGTGGAGCAGGTGGAAATGCAATTAATGAGATGATTGAAAATGGAATGCAAGGAGTTGAATTCATTGCAGTTAATACAGATGCACAAGACTTAAAACATAGTAAAGCAAAATCAAAAATACAAATAGGTTTAAATTTAACTAAAGGATTAGGTGCTGGAGCAAAACTTGATATTGGCCAAGCTGCAGCAGATGAATCCTTAAATGATATAGTGAATATCTTACAAGGTGCAAATATGGTTTTTATTGCTGCTGGAATGGGAGGTGGTACAGGAACCGGAGCCGCACATGTAATTGCAAGAGCTGCTAAAGAGCTTAATATATTAACAGTTGGAGTTGTAACACTTCCTTTTTTATACGAAGGTCCATCAAGAATGAGAAGAGCTCAAATTGGACTTGAGGAATTAAGAAAACACGTTGATACAATTATAGTTATTCCAAATCAAAATTTATTTAAAATAGCTAACGAACAAACAACATTTGAAGAGTCTTTCAATCTTTCAAATAATGTTTTAATGCATGGAGTTCAAAGCGTAACAGATCTAATGGTTAGGCCAGGAATTATAAATTTAGATTTTGCTGACGTAGAAACCGTTATGGCGTCCATGGGCAAAGCAATGATGGGTACAGGAGAATCTGAAGGAGAGGGAAGAGCCATGAAAGCAACTGAAATGGCAATTAGTAATCCTTTGATAGATGATTACACATTAAAAGGTGCAAAAGGTCTCTTAGTAAACATAACAGGCGGTAAAGATCTTAAATTATTTGAAGTAGATGAAGTAGTTAATAAAATAAGATCAGAAGTTGAAGCTGATGCAGAAGTAATCATTGGTGCTATAACAGATTCAAGTTTAGAGGGTAAAATAAGAGTATCAATTGTTGCTACATCATTAGATAATCAACAACCAGAGTCAAAATCAGTGGTTAACATGGTTCACCGAATTCAGAATAGAAACCCAGGTTACTCTGATTTTTCTAATATTGGACCAACTCCATCTTTTAACTTTTCAACAAATAACGCCAGTCCTATATCACACGGGGCTAATGCGTTAAAACTTGAAAATGAAGTTTCATTATCAAGTGATAATGAAACAACAATTCAAGAAGATATTAATCAAATCAATCATCAGTACCATGAAGAATTATTAAAAGATCATAAAGCTGAAAGTATTGTTGATAATACTACTAGTGAAGAAGAAGTATCCTTTGCTCATGAGGCAATTTCTGGAAATGAATCTGAAATGTCTGAAATGAAAGAGGAGGACTCAAAAAATGATTTAAGTGAATTTGGTGTAGATTCTAATTCACCAGATTTATTTAATTCTGGAACCAAGACTTCCGATTCACAGGATCTACTATCATCTAAAAATGATGAAGATGAGGATGATCTGGAAATACCTGCATTTTTAAGAAGACAAAAATAATTAATGGTCTTCGAAAAAATAAATGGAAGCCACCATAGTACTGGAGAATGTTAAACATTACCCAGTACTGCTAAATGAAGTTGTTAGCATTGTTTCCCCTCAAAATGGTGGCACATTTATTGACTGTACATTCGGACAAGGCGGATACACAAATGAAATTCTCAAGCACAAAGGCACGAAAGTAATAGGCCTAGATAGAGACAAAGATTCTGAAATTATTGGAAAAAAAATACAAGATAAATTTCCTAATCGTTTTTTATTTAGAAATTTAAGATTTAGTAATTTAAATAATCTAAAATTAAAAAATGAAAATATTAAAGGAATTGTATTTGATTTAGGATATTCTTATTCTCAAATAAAAAATCTAGAAAAAGGGTTATCATTTCACTCATCAGGCAAACTTAATATGATGATGGGGTTGAATGACTTTTCAGCAAATGAAGCTGTAAATAATTTAGACGGGAAAGAATTAGAAAAAATACTAAAATATTTTGGTGAAGAAAATGACTCAAAGATTATTTCAAGAAATATAGTAAAAGAAAGATTATTAAAAAAACTAAACACTCAAGATTTAGTTAAAATTATTGAACGATCTAAGAGGAAAAAAAGCTATAAAACTCACAGTGCAACCAAAACTTTTCAAGCCTTAAGAATATTTGTTAATAAAGAAATTAGTGAATTAATTTATGGCTTAATTAATTCAGTAAAAATTCTAAAAAAAAATGGAATATTAGCAATCGTAACATTTCATTCTTTAGAAGATAAAATAGTAAAATATTTTTTTAAAAGTTTATCAGAACATAAAAGCATTTCTAGATACGAGCCAAATATAGAAAAAAAAGAAATTTTCTTTAACATGCCACAAAAAAAACCAATCATTCCAACTGAAAAAGAAATAGAAGAAAATCCTCCCTCAAGGTCTGCAAAACTAAGATATCTAATTAAGAAAAAAGATATTTTTGAAGTAGAGAGCGATATATTAGAGAAGTTTAGTCATTTGTTGGAAATTGAAAATTTAGGAACTAAATTATGATAAGATCTTTAGCTTTTCTAATATTATTATTTTTGATTATTAGTACTTCGATAGTAAAAAACTCAACTAAAAAAATAGAGGACAAAACTTACATTATTAAAGAAAATTTATTATTCTTAGAAAATAGATTAATGGATTCAAAATTAGAATTCGATTATTTAAGCTCATCTGAGAAATTACTAGAATATCAAAGATTATACTTTGAAAATTTACTACAAAAAAAAACACTTAATGAAATAAAGATTTTAGAAATTTCAAATAAAAAAGTGAATATCAACGATCTAACAATATTGAATAAAAATGAGTGATAACTCAAATAGATTTATACTCTATAATAATAACTCTGAATTTAAATATAATAAGAAGAAGACAGACTTAGATATTAGATTTAACAGAATAGCATTTATATTTTTTCTTTTTTTTATTATCTCAATAATTTATACAATTCATTTAATTAAGCTTGGTTCAACAAAGACTAATAAATTAATTAGCAATCAATCAAAAATTCTTAATAAACTTCATCGTGCAAACATTATTGATAGAAATGGAAGTTTTTTGGCCAAAACAGTTAGTTCCATTGACATTGGAATTAATCCAGTAGAAGTAATTGATAAAAAAAAATTATTATTAAATTTAGGATATATATTTCCTAACAAAGATTATGAATTTATTTTAAATCAATTAAAAAAAAATAAATTTTTCTGGTTTGAAAAAAAAATTTCAGCTGAAAATTACGAAAAAATAATGATGCTTGGAGACAAATCCATTAAAGCTGAAGAAAAACTTTCAAGAGTTTATCCTCAAAAAAATTTATTTAGTCATATTATAGGGCAAATTGATGATGATAATTTTGGTATTTCAGGACTCGAAAAATCTCTTGATGAAAAATTAAAAGACAATAAAAAAATGATCCAATTAACTGTTGATAAGGACATACAATTTTTAATTCGAAAAGAATTAATGAAGTATAATAAAATTTTTAGAACAAAAGGAAGTGCCTCAATATTAATGAATGTAAATAATGGAGAAATTATCTCGATAGTTTCTCTTCCAGACTTTAATCCAAATCAAAGAATTAACATAACTGATACAAATTTTATAAATAGAGCTACAAAAGGTGTTTATGAATTTGGATCAGTTTTTAAAACATTCACATTAGCGGCCGGTATCCATGAGGGTACTGTAGAGCCAGAAACAGAATTTAAAAATTTAGAAAAAAGTATTAAGTGTGGAAAAAATACTATTAGTGAATATGATAAAAAAATTCCGTCCACTTTAACCGCCGAGCAAATACTTATAAGATCAGGCAATATAGGATCAGTAAGAATTGGCCAAGCGATTGGATTAGAAAAATTCAAAAAGTTTTTGAGCGAATTGGGGTTGTTAAATCCAATTGAATTTGACATTGAGGAAGTCGGAGTGCCTTTATCTTTTAAATGGGGGAAATGTAAATTAGCAACAGCCTCATACGGACATGGAATAACAACTACTATTCTTCAGTTAGCAAACGCTTATTCAATAATTGTAAATGGTGGTTATAAAATAAAACCAACATTGATCAAAAATTATAAAAAAACAAACAATAAAAACATTCTTAAAAATGAAGTTTCAAAAAAAATAAATCCAATTTTAAGAAAAATTGTGACTACTAAGGAGGGAACAGCATCACTGGCAAATATAAACGGATATGAAGTTGGAGGTAAAACAGGAACAGCTCAAAAAAGTGCAGTTGGTGGATATTCAAATAATAAAATTAATACTTTTGCATCAGTATTTCCTATTTCAAATCCTAAATTTGTATTGGTTATTATGCTTGATGAGCCAAAAACTAATAGCGAATATATTTATAATTACAGAGATGGTTCAGATATCAAGTATAAAGGCACACCTTTTAATACTGCAGGATGGACTACAGTTGAAGTTACCGGACAAATTATAGAAAAAATTGGGCCTATTTTAGCCACAAAATATAATGAAGTTTATTAGCAATGTATCTTGGAAATTTAATAAAAAAACTTGATAAAAAATACGATAAAGTTTTTTTTTCGGGAATAGCTTTTAACAGTTCTAATGTAAAAAAAAATTATATTTTTTTTGCAATCAAAGGAAATAAATTTGATGGAAACAATTATATTAAAGACGCAATTAAAAAAGGTGCAAAAATAATTATTTCAGAAAATAAAATTGATTTTAAAAATAAAGGAGTGATTTTTTTAAAATTTAAAAATCCAAGAAAACTATTAGCTGAATTATCTTATAAGTTTATTAAAGTGAATATAAAGAAATTCGTTGCGGTTACAGGAACAAATGGTAAATCTTCAGTAGCAGATTTTTATTATCAAATCTTAAATTTAAATAAAAAAAAAGTTGCATCAATAGGGACTATAGGTGTTCAGTCAAATAATAAAAAAAAAGAAATAGAAAATACCACACTAGATCCAATAAGATTATATAAGATTATTAATGAACTTGGTCTTAAAAAAATTGACCATATTATTTTAGAAGCATCAAGTCATGGATTAAAACAAAATAGATTAGATGGACTATCTTTTGATTTAGGAATTTTTACAAACTTATCCCATGACCATTTGGACTATCATAAAAGCTTAAAAAGTTATTTGAAATCAAAATTATATTTATTCGAAAATTTGATAAAAAAAAATGGTCAAATAATTTTAGACTCAACTATTCCACAATTTGATAAAATCAAAAAAATATCGAATAAAAAAAAAATAAAATTAGCAACTGTATTCGGAAAAAATTCTGATTTAGAATTAATCACACATATTTATGATAATGAACAACAGATTTTAAAAATACGATACAAATCTAAAATATTTAATATCAAATTAAATCTTATTGGAAAAATTCAAATAAAAAATATTTTGATGGCAATTTTAGCGGCTATCAACAGTAATTTAGATATAAACAATATCACAAAAATAATACACAAAATCAAACCAGTTGAGGGGAGATTAGAAAAAATAGGTACATTAAAAAACAAAAGCAAAGTTTTATTAGATTATGCGCATACACCTGATGCTTTAGAAACTGTTTTAATAAATATCAAAGATCAATTTCCATTGAGTAAGATTTGTCTTGTTTTTGGATGTGGAGGTGATCGGGACAAGAATAAAAGATTTAAAATGGGTAAAATCGCATCAAAATATGCTGATAAAATTTATTTAACAGATGATAATCCAAGAAGTGAAGATCCAAAAAAAATTAGAAATAAAATTAAAAAGGGAATCAAAAATAAAAATGTTCAAGAAATTCCCAAAAGAAGAGAGGCAATCTTAAAATGTGTTAACGATCTTTGTTCGGGTGATATTGCAATTATTGCAGGCAAAGGACATGAGAAGACTCAAGATTATAAAGAAAGAAAAAGTTTTTTTTCAGATAGAAATGAAATTCTGAAATCTATTACTAAAAAAAATAAATCTCTATACAATGATTTGCGATTAAATATTATTCAAGAAAAAACAAAATTTTTACCCAAAAATTTAAATTTTAATAAAGCTTGCATTAACTCGAAAGAAATAAAAAAAAATGATATTTTCTTTGCTATTAGAGGAAAAAAAAAAGATGGAAATAACTTTGTTGATCAAGCTTTTAAAAAGAAAGCATCATTAGCTATTGTTAATAAAATTAGTAAAAAAAATAATATTTCTCGTCAGATTAAAGTAGATGATACTTTAAAATTTTTAACACAAAGTTCCAAAATTTTTAGAGAAATTATTAATTCAAAGATTATTGCTATAACTGGAAGTTGTGGAAAAACTACCTTAAAGGAACTATTGGGCAGTTTATTAAGAAAAATATCAAAGGTAACTATTTCACCAAAATCGTATAACAATAAATATGGTGTTCCCTTAAGTCTTTTTAATTTAGATCAAAAAAATCATTATGGAGTTTTTGAACTTGGCATGGATAAAAAAGGTGAAATTGATACTCTTTCTAAAATCGTCCATCCAGATGTTAGTGTAATTACTAATATTAATTATGCTCATGCTAAAAATTTTAAGAATTTAAAACAAATTGCGTTAGCCAAAGCTGAAATTATAAATAATACAAAAAATAACGGGTTTATTATTTTGAATGCAGATGATAATTTTTTTTCTTTACACAAAAGAATAGCTATAAAAAAAAATCTTCAGGTTTTATCGTTCAGTATCAAAAATAAAAGTTCAGACGTAAAACTTATAGATATTAAAAAAGTTGGTAAAAAATTTAAAATCAGTATTAGAGTTAATAATTTTAAAACTTATTTTTTTATTTCTAATAATTTTCAAAGCAATATTTTAAATATTTTAGCTGCATTGACTGTAGTTAGTATATTCTTCGATGTTTCGAGAATGAATAAGAATATTTTCTTGAATTTTAAAATTCCTAACGGTAGAGGGGATATTTCAAAAATTAAAATTAACAATAAAAAATTAAATTTGATTGATGAAAGCTATAATTCAAACCCTCTATCTCTTAAATCTGCAATTCTAAATTATGATAAACTTGATTTAAAAAAGTCAAAAAAATATTTATTATTGGGTGATATGCTGGAACTTGGAAAATATTCTGAAAAACTTCATCACTCTATGGGATTAATAATTAATCGAACTAAAATAGATAAAGTGTTTGTTAAGGGAGATAAAGTTTTATCTATTTTTAATTCTATTTCAAAATCAAAAAGAGGCAGAATATTGAGCAATAACTCTCAAATTATTGATTTGATTAAAAACGATTTAAATAATAATGATTATCTTATGGTAAAGGCCTCAAATGCGACAGGATTTAATAATATAATAAATAATTTAAAAGGTTTTAAATAAATGCTTTATCAATTTCTATTAAATTTTGTGGACATTTTTGGATTTTTAAATGTTTTTAAATACATAACTTTTAGAACAGGTTTATCTTTATTTACTTCATTGATTATTGTTTTGTTAGTTGGAGGACCTTTTATCAAATATTTTTCAAATAAAAAAATAACAAACCCTATACGTAATGATGGGCCAGAAGATCATATAATAAAAAAAATTGGCACTCCAACAATGGGTGGGTTAATCATTTTATTTGGATTGCTAGTTTCAGTTTTATGCTGGGGAGATTTATCAAATATTAGTATACTTTTTTGTATTTATATTTCAATCTCATTTGGTTTGCTTGGAGCTATGGATGATTATAAAAAAATTAAATACAATAATTCCTCAGGGATTTCATTTAAGTTTAAAATATTATCACAAATTTTTTTAGCAGTTTTGGGAGTTAGTTTTTTTGTTTATTTTGTTGATTATCAAGAAATTACCAATTTATATTTTCCTTTTTTTAAAAATTTAGTATTTAATCTAGGATGGTTCTTTATCCCTTTTTCAGTATTTGTCATTATTGGATCATCAAATGCAGTAAATTTAACTGATGGTCTTGATGGTTTAGCTACAGTGCCAGTAATTTTAGTAGCTGGTTGTTTTGCTTTTATAAGTTATGTAACTGGAAATATTGTTTTTTCTGAATATTTAAAAATTCCTTATATTGAAGGTACAGGTGAGGTGTCAATCTTTTGTGGTGCTATAATAGGATCTTGTTTAGGTTTTTTATGGTTTAACGCACCACCAGCAAAAATTTTTATGGGAGACACAGGCTCTTTAGCTCTTGGAGGATCTTTAGGTGCAGTAGGAATAATTTCTAAGCACGAAATTGTTTTAGCTATTACAGGAGGATTATTTGTTTTAGAAGCTATTTCAGTAGTGGTTCAAGTAATTTCTTTTAAACTTACAGGTAAAAGATTTTTTAAAATGGCTCCAATTCACCATCATTTTGAAAAAAAAGGTTGGCCTGAGTCTACGGTGGTAATAAGATTTTGGATAATTTCAATCATATTAGCAATGATCGGCTTAGCTACACTTAAATTAAGATAATGAACGAAAATTCTAATATTTTTTTGAATAAAAAAATTTTAGTTTATGGACTTGGGAAAAGTGGTATTTCAACTTTTAATTTTTTAAAAAAATATAACAAAATTTCACTTTTTGATGACTCAAAAATTATCAAGTTAAAAAAAAAATTTAAAAATAAATTAATATCAATTAATAAAGCTAGAAAACTTAAGTTTGATTTAATAATTTTAAGTCCTGGAATTAACATTAATAAGTGCAAGCTTAAAAACTTTTTAAAAAAAAATTCAAAAATTATTTACACAGATTTAGACGTTTTTTATTCATTTTATAAAAATAAATGCGTCACTATTACAGGCACAAATGGTAAATCCACATCTTGTCAATTATTATACGAAGTTTTGAAAAAACATGGACTCGATGTTAAACTTGCAGGTAATATTGGATATCCAATTTTATCTGTAAAAAATATAAAAAAAAAATCTATTTTTGTAATAGAAGCCTCGTCATATCAATTAGCTTATAGTAAATTTTTCACATCTAGATATGCAGCTATATTAAATATATCGCCAGACCATTTAGAAAGACACGGATCATTGAAAAATTATATCTCAGCTAAATTTAAATTGGTCAAAAATCAAAACAAAGATGCAATCGCATTTATTAATAAGCATGATAAATTTTTGCTCAAAGAAATTAAAAAAAAAATTCATAAATGCAAAATTATTAAAGTAGAAACAAAGTTAAATAGTAAAATTGTAAATTCTTTTAAAAATGAATATTTTTTATCAAAATCTAATAAAGATAACTTGGCATTTGTTATCGAAATAGCTAAAAAATTTAAGGTCAGTTATAATAATTTGTTAAAAGCAATTAAAAATTTTAAAGGTCTAAAATATCGACAACAAGTTATTTTTGATAACAAAAATATTTCAGTAATTAATGACTCAAAATCAACAAGTTATGCTTCTTCAATTGAATTACTTAAAAAATTAGAAAATATTTATTGGTTGTTAGGTGGTATACCAAAAAAAGGTGATAAATTTACTTTATCTAAAAAGTACTGCCAAAACATAAAAGGGTTTATATTTGGAAAAAAATTTAAAAAGTTCTCAACAGATTTAAAAAATAAAATTGAATTAAGAAAATTTTCTAATTTAAAACAAGCATTAATTGGTATTTTAAGTGATATCCAGCAAGATAATTCTATAAAAAAAACTATTTTATTAAGCCCAGCTGCAGCTTCATTTGATTCTTTTAAAGATTTTGAAGATAGAGGATATTATTTTAATAAGTTAATTGAAAAGTATTTAAATGCTAAATAAATTATTTAATTACTTTTCTTACTATAAATGGTGGAAAAATTTAGATAAATTTATTCTTAGTTTAATTATTACATTATTTTTGATTGGGTTATTTTTTTCTTTAGTATCAACTTCTTTAATCGCATCTGATAAACTAGATACTAATAATTATTTTTTTTTTCTTTAAACACTTAATTTTTGTTACAATTGGATTAGTGTTAATTTTTGTCTTCTCTTATATGGATCAAAAAATTCTTTATAAATCCTCAATTTATATATTCTGTTTATCTTTTTTATTATTGCTTTTAGTTCCAATAATTGGAACAGAGGTTAAAGGATCAAAAAGATGGTTAGATTTATTTTTTATTCCAAGATTACAGCCAATAGAGTTAGTCAAACCTTTTTTTATTATTATATTAAGCTTAATTATCTCCTACGAAAAATTATCTAATTATACTCTCAAATTCATTTTTTCTCTTTTATTAACATTATTAATTGTAACTCTTTTAATTATTCAGCCAGACTTAGGACAAACATTATTGATAGGTTTTAGTTGGGCAATTCTAATTTTAATTTCAGGTATTAATCTACCATTTTTAGTTTTTATTTTGAGCACCGGTATCGTTTCAATATTATATGCTGCATTTCATATTCCTAAATTTGAATATATTAAAAATAGATTAATTTCTTTTTTTGACTCAGAAAGTGGAACACATAACTTTCAATCAGATAAAGCAATAGAGTCAATTACTAGTGGTGGTTTTTTTGGAAAAGGAATTGGAGAAGGTACACTTAAAAACAGAGTTCCTGAGGCACATACAGATTATATAATTTCAGTCATATCTGAAGAATTTGGTGTTATTGCAATTATATTAATCTTAGTTTTGTTTTTGGTTTTTATTTTTTCAATTTTAAAGAAAGTTAACAAAGAGACTGACAATAAGATAAAGTTAATCTTAGTGGGTTCAGCAAGTTTGATATTATTACAGGCAATGATACATATTGGTGTTAATATTCGATTATTTCCAACAACAGGCATGACACTTCCATATTTAAGTTATGGTGGATCATCCATACTTAGTATTTCAATATTATCAGGAATAATCTTAAACTTAACAAAAAGAAGAGTTTAGTAATAAAGTGAAAAAAATATTAATTTCAACTGGAGGAACAGGAGGCCATGTAATACCGGCAGAGATTATTGGTGAACATCTATGTGATAGCTACGAGATATATTATTCATCAGACAAAAGAGGGCTTAAATATTTATCATTTAATAAAAAAAAAATTGTCGTAATTAATACACCAAAATTAAATTTTAATTTTTTTCTTCCATTTAAATTAATAAAATTATTTTATCTTATACTTGAGTCATTAGTCTTTTTAAAAAAAGAAAAAATTAACAAATTGATCTCCATCGGTGGATATATGTCAATACCTGTAATTATTGCTGCAAGAATTTTATGCTTAAAAGTTTATTTATTAGAACCAAACTTAACATTAGGTAGAAGTAATAAATTTTTTCTAAATTTTTCTCAAAAAATCATTTGCTATTCAGATAAATTAATTAATTTTCCAAAAAAATTTATCGACAAGATTGAACTTATAAACCCATTAGTTTTCAAAACTTTTTACGAAATTAAAAAAGATATAAATCAAAATAAAAAATTTTGTTTTTTAATTTCAGGAGGCAGTCAAGGAGCAAATATTTTTGATGAAATTATCAAAGAAGTCATGGTTAATTTAGCTAAAAAATATCCTCTAAAAGTAATTCAACAAACAAGCACACAAAACATAGAAAATTTGACTAATTTTTACAGTCTAAATAACATTGAAAATGAGATTTTTGATTTTGAAAAAAATTTTGTTAATTTAATTAATAAATCTGATTTATGCATCACTAGAGCAGGAGCTACATCGTTGGCTGAAATTTCGATTATGAATAAACCTTTTATAGCAATACCGCTGCCAACTTCTAAAGACAATCATCAAATGGAAAATGCTAAATATTATGAAAATTTAGGATGTTGCTGGATATTAGATCAAAAAACATTAAACAAAGAAAAATTATTAAATTTTTTATTCAAAATTTTAGACAATAAATCAGATATTGTTAGTAAAGAATCAAATTTAAAAAAATTAAATTATAAAAATTCATGGAATGATGTTAATCAGAAACTTAAAAAGATAATTAATGAAAATTGAATTAGCAAAAAAGGAAATTATTCATTTTATAGGAATTGGAGGAATAGGAATGAGCGGCCTATCTCTAATTATGCAAGGTAAAGGATTCAACGTGCAAGGTAGTGATATCTCTAATAATAAAAATATAGAGAGATTAAAAAAAGAAAAAATTAAGATATTCTTAGGTCATTCAAAAAAAAATTTAAAAGAAGCAACAATCGCAGTAATTTCATCTGCAATTAAAAGCAATAATCCAGAATTAATCGAAGCAAAAAGAAAAAAAATTCCAATAATAAAAAGGGGAAAAATGTTAGCAAATATCGTTTCTCTAATGAAAAATATAGTTGTTGTAGGATCTCATGGAAAAACAACAACAACTTCTTTAATAGCTTCAATTTTTCAAGAAACCAAATTAGATCCAACTATAATTAATGGTGGAGTAATAAATTCAATTAAAAATACCGCAAAGTTAGGAAAAAGTGATTGGTCTATTCTCGAAGCTGATGAGTCCGATGGTAGCTTTGTACATATTGCTCCGACATATTCTATAATAACCAATATTGATCGTGAGCATATGGATTTTTATAAATCTATGAATGATCTAAAAAAGTATTTTATAGAGTTCGTAAATAAAGTTCCATCATTTGGAAAATCCTTCATTTGTATAGATAATAAAATGAATAATGAATTAATTAAAGAAATTAGAAATAAAAATTTTTATACCTATGGTGAGAAAAAAAATTCAAATTTTAGAATAAAAAATATTAAACAAAATAAAAAATATTCAGAGTTTAATGTTGATGTAAGTTTACCTAATAAAAAAATTTTAAATATTAAAAAAATAAGAATTCCATTACTTGGTATTCATAATATAAGAAATTCTGTTGGAGCTTTAGGTGTTGCATTATCTATGGGTATTCCAGTTCAAAAAATTAAAAAAGGATTAATGAATTTTAAAGGAGTTCAAAGGAGATTTAATAAGATATTTACTTATAATAATATTGATTTTTATGATGATTATGCCCACCATCCAACAGAGATAAAAGTTGTATTACAAGGTGTAAAAAAAGTTTTTGGAAAACACGATAAAGTATGTATTTTTCAACCTCATAGAATTTCTCGATTAAAAGATTTAAAAAAAGAATTTACTTACTCTTTTAAGGATGCAGATACTGTAATTTTATGTCCAATTTATACTGCTGGGGAAAAAATTAATTTAGGGTTTAGTTATGATAATTTTGCAAAGGAAATTATAAAAAATTCAAAAGTTAAATTGTTTATGGTTAAGAACAACTTTCAATTGGCAAAATTTTTAAAACAAAATATGTATGGCAAAAAAATTGTTGTAGGAATGGGAGCTGGATCAATTTCCAATTGGATAAAAGAATTACCTGATTTAATGAAATGAATATTAATCAATTAAAAGTTTTACTAAAAAAGTTTGATTCAAAAGTTACATATAATGAAGATTTAAAAAAAAAAAACTGGTTTAATATTGGTGGAAAAGCAAAAGTTTTTTTTAAAGCTAATGAGTTAAAAGATTTAGTAAAGTTTTTAAAAATTTTAGATAATAAAGAAAAAATTTCTATAATTGGCGCAGGCTCTAATGTTTTAATAACTGATGATACTTACGATGGTGTCATAATTAAACTTGGAAAAAATTTTAATAGATTATCATTACTTAATAATAATATAATTATTTCAGGCACTGCAGTTCTAGATAAAAAGTTGGCTGACTACGCAGCAGACAATAGTTTAAGTGGTTTTGAATTTTTATCATGTATTCCTGGGACCATTGGTGGTGGTATTAAGATGAATGCTGGATGTTTTGGTCAAGAAATTAAAGATATTTTAGTGTCTTTACAAGCAGTTGATAAAAATGGAAATTTATTAACTATACCTGCTGAAAAAATTAATTTTGATTATAGAAAAAATGATCTTCCAGGTAATTTGATATTTTTAAGTGCTTCTTTTAAAGGTAAAAAAAAAAATTCTGATCAGGTAAAAGAAAAAATGTTACAATTAAAAATTAGAAAAAACAACAATCAACCTACAAAAATAAAAACAAGTGGTAGTACATTTAAAAACCCAATAACACAAACTGATAAAAAAGTATGGGAATTAATTAAAGACTCTGTTCCATTAAACACAAGTTTTGGAGATGCTTATATTTCCGAAAAACATTCAAATTTTTTTGTAAATAAAGGTGATGCTAAGTTTAAAGATATGAAAAAATTAATTGATTTTGTTACAAAGAAAGTGTTCGAAAAAACAGGTATAAGTTTAGAAAAAGAAATAAAGGTAATAGAAAATTGAAAAAAAAAATTTTAATAATTTCCGGTGGAATATCTAAGGAGCGAAAGATAAGTCTTGAAACAGGAAATCAAGTCTCAAAAGAATTAAAAAAAAATGGATATAAAGTTAAAATTTGTGAACCAAATTATAATTTAACTAATATCATTAAAGATTTTAAACCAAATTGTGTTTTTAATGCCTTACACGGTCAATTTGGTGAGGATGGATATATTCAATCTATTTTAGAGAACATTGGAGTACCTTACACTCATTCTGGAATAATTGCTTCAGCTCAAGCAATGGATAAAGAAATATCAAAAAAAATATTTATTAAAAATAAAATTTTAACACCAAAATATATTAAATATTGCTTTGATAAATCTAAATTTGAATTAAATAAACTTATTAAAAAAAAACTTGGATTTCCTGTGGTTATAAAACCAATTAATGAGGGATCCAGTGTAAATGTATTTATTTGTAATTCATCCAATATAAATAATAAATTAAAAATATTAAGAATTTATAAAAAGATTTTGATTGAACAGTTCATCCCAGGGCGAGAAATTCAGGCTGCAATTTTAGGTAAAAATAAGTTAGGTGCGATTGAGTTGAAGCCAAAACGTAAATTTTACGATTATAAGGCAAAATACAATTCCAAAGCAAAAACAGAACACATTATTCCAGTTAATTTAACAAAAAAAAAATATAATGAATTAATGAGTATTTCATTAAAAGCTCATAATTTATTAGGTTGTAGAGGTGTAACAAGATCAGATTTTAAATATTATAACAATAAATTTTATCTTTTAGAAATTAATACACAACCAGGAATGACTAAACTTTCTTTAGTTCCAGAAATATCAGCTTATAAAGGTATAAATTTTATAAATTTAATTAAATTAATTTTAAAAGATGCTTCAACAAATAAATAGGAAAATTATTATTTATTTATTTATTTTTTTACTACTAGGGACATATTCTAATAAAGAATTTTTAGATGATAAATTTTCAAACATAATCAATTTTAAAATTGATGGCTTAAATAAGTCAGAAACAGAAAAAATAAATAGACAATTAGGTATTCTTCAAAATGAAAATTTATTCTTTTTAGAAAAAAATAAAATTTTACAAATTATAGACTCTCAAAAAATAGTTGAGAAGTTCTTTATTTTCAAAAATTATCCTTCTACTTTAAATATCAAAATAAAAAAAACTGAATTTTTAGCTGCTACAAAAAAAAATAATCTTAGTTTTTATTTAGCTTCCAATGGAAACTTAATTCAAACAAAAGATGAAATAATTGATTTACCATTTATATCAGGAAATATTGATATAAATGAATTTTTAAAATTAAAGGAAATAATTGATGAGTCAAGTTTTGATTATAAAAACATTAAACATCTTTATTATTTTAAATCTAAAAGATGGGATATTAAGACTAAAGATAACTTAATTATTAAATTGCCAGTCAAAAATTTAAAAGTATCTTTTGAAATATTATCAAGATTATCAGAAAGTAGTGAATTTAAGAATATGAAGATTATTGATTTAAGACAAAATAATTTGGTTATTTTAAATGGATGACTCTAAAAAAAACAAATTTTTTTTATTAGTTGGATTTCATGAAATTAAATTTACAGCATTAAATGAAAATAACGAAATTTTATTAGATAAAGAGTTTATATCAAACGACACTTCTTACGAACAAAATTTAAAAACATTACAAAATTTTTTAGATAAATATTTTTTTGGATTAGAAAAAAAATTAAATGATTATATAAATGAAGTTTATTTAATACTAAATTATAAAGACTTTCTTACAGTAGATGTATCTACCATTCATGGTTTAAATAATTTCAATGATCAATCTGATAATATTTCAAACTTTCTTATTAATATAAAAAATGATGTATTTAAAGATATTGATGGTTTTGATCTAGCACATATGATAATTAACAAATTTATAATAAATGGAAAAGAGCATTTATCAATTCAAAATTATAAAGGATACGAAAATATTTTTTTTGAAATAAAATTTATATGTTTTAAAAGCAATATTTTGACTGATTTAAAAAAAATTTTTTCAAAATATGGAATTTTGATTAAAAATTTTTCTTGTTATGAATATATTAATAATTTTAAGAAATCTGAAGAGGATAATATCTTTGATCTTGCAGATAAATTGAGAAACGGACTTAATAAGAAAGAAATTTTATTTATCAATAGACCCCTGAAAAATAATGGTTTTTTTGAAAAGTTTTTTAATTTTTTCAATTAAATAAGCGTATTTTCTTGTAATATTTGTTGTTTTTATTTTTAAACTATTTCCTCATATCTTAAGCTTATAAATGTCTATATTTAAACAAAAAACTGTTAAAAAATCTATCTCATTAGACGGGATAGGTCTGCACTCAGGAAAAAATGTTAAAATTAAAATTTTACCGGCAGAACCTAATTCGGGGATAATCTTTAAAAGAGTGGATTTAGAAGAAGGAAAAAATTTAATTTATCCAGACATTTTTAATGTGAGCAGTGCAGTTCTATGCACAACAATTTCTAATGAATTTGGTGCAAAAGTTTCAACTATTGAACATTTAATGGGGTCTATGTTTGGTTTAGGGATTGATAATGCATTAGTTGAAATCGATAATGAAGAAGTTCCTATACTTGACGGCTCAGGAAAAATATTTGTCGAAAAGATTTTAAATGCAGGGATTACGATTAGTAATAATCCGATTAAAGTCATCAAGATAAATCAAAAAATTGATTTAAAAGAAAATGAAAAATTTATTTCAATTGAACCAAGCGAAATAAACTTAGAGATTGACTTTGAAATAAAATATCAAAACTCACTAATTGGCACACAAAGAAATAAGATCAAGGTTTATGAAGACGACTTGAATGATATATATAATTCTAGAACGTTTTGCCTATATGAAGATGTTTCTAAACTTAGAGATATGGATCTTGCAAAAGGTGGTTCTTTAGATAATGCAATTGTAGTAAAAAATAATGAGATTTTAAATGATGAAAAAATAAGGAATGATTTAGAATTCGTTAACCACAAAATCCTAGACTGTATTGGAGATCTTTATTTATCAGGTTATAAAATTATTGGAAAAGTTATATGTTCACAAGGTGGACATAAACTTACCAATGACCTGTTGAGAAAGGTATTTTCTAATAAATCAAATTACTCACTATTAGAAATTAACGAAAAAACTTTATCCCCTACGTTAATAAACAAGCAAAACCTAAGGTCAATTGCTTAAATAATTTTTTTCTAGTATTAAATTAATCTGTTAGAACAATAGAATGAATAGATTAAAAAAAATTTTTATATTTTTTTTTCTAGTAGTAAATTTATGGTCTTGTGCTAAGGATCAAAAAAAAGTTTCAGACCTTGAAAATACTGACTTAGAAAGCCAAATGATTCAACTTTATAATGAAGGATATAAAGAGTATCTTGAAGGCGACACCCTTTATGCTGCTCAGAAATTTAATGAAGCTGAATTGATTTTTCCTCAATCCGATTGGGCACCCAAAGCTGCATTGATGAGTGCCTATGTATATTATGCTGATGATTATTACTCAGATGCTATTTATGAATTAGAAAGATTTTTAAAAGTTTACAAGGTGCACAAAGATATAGATTATGCTCATTTCTTATTAGCAATGTGTTATTATGAAAATATAATTGATGAAAAAAGAGATTTGAGGCCACTGCTTAAGTCAAGAAAAGAATTTGAATTTATAATTAAGAATTACCCTTCAACAGACTTTGCAGCTGATGCACAGTTTAAAATAGATTTAATTAATGACAGGTTAGCAGGTAAAGAAATGTATATTGCTAGACATTATTTAAAAAGTAAAAAATGGATTCCCGCAATAAATAGATTTAAGAATGTTGTAGAAAATTATGAAACAACTGTTTATGTTCAAGAAGCACTGCATAGATTAGTTGAAACTTATTATATTATCGGATTAGACTTTGAAGCAAATAAATATGCTAGCTTATTAGGTTATAATTATCAATCTAGCGAGTGGTATAAAGCCACTTATAAAGTCTTTAACAAAGATTATGAATATGATGAAAAGAAAATAAGAAATTTGAAAAAACAAGATAAAAAATCAATATTTAAAAAATTTTCTTCTAAATTTAGAAAACTATTTGAATAGATGAATAAAGCAGAAATTATCAAAAACTATAAAAAAAAAATAGAAAATTTCAAAAAATTAAATGAAGCATATTATGATAAAAATAAACCACTTATCACAGATGCTGAATATGACTCAATCAAATTTGAATTATTACAATTAGAAAAAAAATATCAATATTTAAAAGATGAATTTTCACCTAGCAATACAGTAGGCTTCAAACCTTCAAAAATTTTCAAAAAGATCACCCACAAAGAGCCCATGTTATCTTTGAGTAACGCTTTTGACGAAAAAGATTTAGAAAATTTTGAACAAAAAATTTTAAACTATTTAAATAAAACCAAAGAATTTAAAATTGAATATAGTGCAGAACCTAAAATAGACGGTATTTCTGCATCATTAACATATATAGATGGAAACTTAACCAGAGGACTGTCTAGAGGAGATGGTAAAATAGGTGAAGATATTACTGGAAACTTAAAAACTATTAAAGATATTCCACTTCAAATAATCTCCAATGATATCCCCAAAGAAATAGAAATTAGAGGTGAAGTTTTTATACAAAACAGTGATTTTATAAAGCTTAAGAATAAGTTTGCTAATCCAAGAAATGCAGCTTCAGGCTCATTAAGACAAAAAGAGTCAGAAGAGACAAAAAAAATTCCTCTTAGGTTTATAGCTTATACATACGGATATGAAAAAGGATTGAAGGACAAAAATCAAAGTGATTTTCTAAAAAGTTTATCAAAGTGGGGGTTTAAGATAAATCCTCTCAATAAAGTATTAATGGGTATAGACAATTTGACAAAAAATTATAATGAAATTGAAAAAAAAAGAAGTGAGATTGATTTTGATATTGATGGGATAGTTTATAAAATTAATGATTTTGAGTTACAATCAAGATTAGGATATGTTGCTAACGCACCAAGATGGGCAATAGCTCATAAATTTTCATCAGACAAAGCAACATCTCAATTATTAGATATAGAAATACAAATTGGAAGAACTGGAGCATTAACACCTGTTGCAAAAATAAAACCTGTTAATATTGGTGGTGTAGTGGTTTCAAATGCTACACTTCATAATGAAGATGAGATAAATAGAAAAGATATAAGAATAAATGACACAGTTTTAGTTGAAAGAGCTGGAGATGTAATACCACATATTCTTTCAGTAGATTTAAGCAAAAGACTTAATGACTCTAAAAAATATAAATTTCCAAATAAATGTCCATCTTGTGGGTCAAAGATAATAAAGGAGTTTAATTCAGCAGCTAAAAAATTTGATGCTGTAAGAAGATGTTCAAGTGAAGGATATGATTGTGATAAAGTTGCTATTGAAAAAATTAAACACTTTATTTCTAAAGAAGCATTGAACATTGATGGTTTTGGAAAGAAAATTGTTGAAAATTTTTGGAAATTAAAACTTATCAAATTTCCACAAGATATATTTAAACTAGATTATAATAAAATTTTAAATTTAGAGGGCTGGGGAAAACAATCTATAAATAATTTAAAATTTTCAATTGAAGAAAAAAAAACTATATCACTAGAAAAGTTTATATATTCTTTAGGCATAAGACACATTGGTCTTGAAGGCGCAAAACTAATTTCAAAACACGTTAAAACATCTCATAATTTCTCAAATATTGCTAAAGATGAAAATTTGAAAGATTTAGAAAATTTGGATGGAATTGGAGAAATGCAAATTAAATCTATTAAAAGATTTTTATCTAACAAAACCAATAAAAAGATTGTGCAAGATCTCCAAAAAATACTCAAAATAAATGATGTAAAAAAAATAAGTTCAAAGGGTAGATTAATGAACAAAACATTCATGCTTACAGGTAAACTTACAAACATGAGTCGATCAGAGGCAAAACATTTAATTGAACAAAATTCTGGTTCAATAATTAGCAATGTTTCAAAAAAACTTAACTATTTAATTATTGGAGAAAAACCAACAAAAAGAAAAGTTGATCTTGCAAAGGAACTTAATATTAAAATCCTAAATCAATCAGAATGGTTAAAAATGTTAAATTAAACTAGCTAACCATTGTTTTTGTTTCTTATTTAATAATGATGAAATTTTTGAATAAACTTCAAAATGGTAATTAAAAAGATAATCTTTTTCATTTTTTGTTAAAAGATTAAAATCAATTAAGTCTTTATCAATAGGGGCCAATGTTAAATTTTTAAAAAATAATTTTTTATTTATTTTTTTTACGTAAATTAAATTTTCAATTCTTATCCCAAAATTATCTTTTTTATAAAAACCTGGCTCGTTACTTAAAATCATTCCTTCTTTAATCTCAACTGTGTTAAATTTTGAAATTGCCTGGGGTCCCTCGTGAACATTTAAGAAATGCCCAACACCATGTCCTGTTCCATGAAGATAATCATATCCATTTTGTTTTAAAAATTTTCTTGCATTAATATCAATTTTTTTTCCAATTGAATCTTTTTTGAGATTTGTACTTGCAACAGCAATATGGCCTTTCAATACATAGGTAAAAATTTTTTTGATGTTTGAATTTTGTTTATCAAAACAGATTGTTCTTGTTACATCTGTTGTTCCATATTTATATTGACCACCTGAGTCACACAAAAAAATTTCATTTTTATGAATATATTTTGTATTTTTCTTTGTAGCTCGATAATGGACTATCGCACCATTTTTTCCACTACCAGCAATAGTATTAAAACTAGGAAATAAATAATTTTTATTATGTTTCCTAAATTTTTCTAATTGATTTTGAGCATCAACTTCTGTAATTTTTTTTTTATTAATTTTTTTAATCCAATAAATGAATTTTGTTAAAGCAGCTCCATCTAAAATATGAGATTTAATCATATTATTAATCTCAGTTTGATTCTTAATTGATTTAAATAAATATATTGGATCTTCTTTTTGTATTAATTTAAATTTTTTAGATAAGATTTGTTCATTATAAAAAGAACATGATTTTGAGTCTACTGATATATTTTTACCATCTAATTTATTAATCAAAGTCTCAAAATTCTGTGGATTAACTATTTCTTTTTCACTTATCCTTTTTTCTTTTATTAATCTTTTCAGTTTATTCTTATTAGTAATAATAAATTTTTTATTATTTTTACTTATTAAAAGATTTGAATTAGGTATGGGGCTATTTGGACTGTCATGCCCCCTAATATTTAAGAGCCAAGCAACATTTTCTGGAGCAGTAATAAATAAATAATCTAATTTATTTTTATTTAAATATCTTATTACCCTTTTAATTTTTTTTTGATGGCTTTCTCCAGTAATTTTTTGATCTAAAGAATAGAAAGGTTTTATCTTTATTTTTTTTAAGTTTATGACTTCATTTATTAAATTTTTTTTTATAGACTTTGGGCTGTTATTAGAAAATATTTTTTTTATTTGACCAGACGTAAATAATTTAGGATCAAAGCCTATCTTTAAATTTCTAAAAACTTTGCAATTAATGATCTTGCTATAATCTAAAATTGTAAACTTTTTTCCACTTTCTATTCTTGCTTGGATTGTATATCTTCCATCTACAAATAAATAATTTTTATTTTGTAGAATTACAGCATACCCTGCCGAACCAGTAAAATTTGATACTTCTTTCAATCGATCTTCATTTGAATACTCTGAAAAATATTCATCATTTTTTGGTATAATATATCCATCAATATCAAATTTTATAAATTGAGATCTAAGTACTTTTATTATATTTTTCATTTAATTCTTTTTTGATATCGTAACCACCCTGGGCTTCTTATTGTGTCCTCTTCATTTTCTTCAATATCTTGATTAAATTCAAAATCATCAATTGCATTTTTTTCTTCTTCAAAGAAAGAATTTTTTTCTAAATGCTCTGCTGGAAGCTCATCAATGAACCGTGATGCCATGCTATCAATCCAGTCTCCTTGATAAAATCTATTCATAGAGAATGATATTATCACTTTTTTTTTTGCTCTTGTGACTCCAACATAAGCTAATCTTCTTTCTTCTTCGAGGCCATTTTGACCTTTTTCCTCAATTGATTTTTGATGAGGGAAAAGACCTTCTTCCCAGCCTGGAAGAAAGACAGCTTCAAACTCTAATCCTTTGGCTGCGTGCATTGTCATCATGTTTACTTTTTGTCCATCCCAATCTTGGTCAATTGATGTTGCTAGTGAAACATGTTCCAAGAAGCTTTCTAAGGTATCAAACTCTTTCATTGCGCTTAATAATTCTTTAATGTTTTCCAGCCTATTTTCATTTTCCATATCTTTTTTATTTTTTAACATTGCAGAGTAGCCAGACTCATCCAATATTATTTGTAATAATTTAACATGATTAATTTTTTTTATATTACAATCATGTCTCCATTTATTTAGAAAATTTAAAATAAAAGATAATCCTATTTTTGTTTTAGGTTTAATTAAATTATCCTCTATCATTTTTCTAGAAGCAAGCTCTAAACTCATAGAATTTTTTTTTGAATATTCATGAATTGACTTTAGACTACCATCACCAACTGAACGTTTTGGGTTGTTTACTATTCTTTCAAAAGCAAGATCATCTTTGTCTTGGTGAACTATTCTTAAATAAGCAACACAATCTTTAATTTCTGCTCGTTCATAAAATTTAGTTCCTCCTAAAATTCTATATGGCATTCCTATTTTCAGAAATCTTTCTTCAAATTCTCTTGTTTGAAATATTGCTCTTACTAGAATGGCAACTTCATTTAATGAGTGTTTTTTTTTAATTTTTTCTAATTCATCAGAAATTCCAATAGCCTCATCTTTTCCATTTTTATAACAATTAAGCTTTATTAAATCCCCATCTTCCATTGATGTTTTTAAAGTTTTTCCAACTCTATTTTGATTATTAGCTATTAATTTAGATGCTACTGATAGAATATTTTGCGTTGATCTATAATTTTGTTCTAGTCTAATTACTTTTGTGTTTTCATAAATTTGATCAAATTCTAAGAAATTTTTAATTTCGGCTCCTCGCCAACTATAAATTGATTGATCATCATCTCCAACACAACAGAGATTTTTATTTTCTTGAGTAAGTAAATTTAGCCATCTACTTTGAATATAATTAGTGTCTTGATATTCATCTACTAAGATATATTTAAAATTTCTTGAATATATATCTCTTATGTCATTATTTTTTTCTAAAATTTTTACAGCGTGTAAAATTAAATCACCAAAGTCACATGCATTTAAGTCAGTAAGTTTTTGTTGATAAATTTTATAAACAGGAAGTATTGTTTTTTCGTATACATCTTTATTATTAATACGTACCTCGTTTGGATATTGACCTTTATTTTTCCATTTATCTATAATTGCCAATACATATCTTGGTGCAAGTTGTTTTACATCAATATTTTCTGCCTTACATATATTCTTAACTAATCTTATTTGATCATCTGTATCTATTATAGTAAAATTTGAATTTAAGTTTACAGCAGAAGCATGCTTTCTTAATAGTTTTGCACAAATAGAATGGAATGTACCAAGCCATGAGAGTCCAATAGCGCTAGCGCCTAAAATTTTGCTAACTCTGTTTTGCATTTCTTTCGCTGCTTTGTTAGTAAAAGTTACAGCAAGTATCTGGTTGGGAAATGCTTTTTTTTCAGTGATAATATGTGCAATTCTACTAGTTAAAACCTTCGTTTTGCCAGAACCAGCGCCTGCAACGATCAATAATGGACCATCTAAGTGTGTTACAGCATCTTTTTGAGCTTCATTTAGGTTTTTTAGATAATCTGAGTTTACCATTTCAATAATTTAATTATAAGTTTTTAAATAATGCTAAAAAATAAATCATTTCAAAAAAAACTTAACAAATTACTATTATCAGTAAATACAAGAATAGA
Organism: Pelagibacteraceae bacterium AG-426-P20; assembly: GCA_003210015.1. Taxonomy (GTDB): domain Bacteria; phylum Pseudomonadota; class Alphaproteobacteria; order Pelagibacterales; family Pelagibacteraceae; genus Pelagibacter. The sequence continues at coordinate 46,067 of QCNX01000003.1, forward strand.
AAGTTTTTTTAATAATTTAAAACTTTTCATAAATTTAAAAAAAAAAAAAGGATTTAATTTATCGCATGTAGATAAGAAAATTTTATTAAGTATAGGATCTATTGTCATTTTAGTTTTAAGTTATTTTTTAATACCTTCATTTTATGATAAAAAATTGATTAAAATTAAATTAGAAAATCACATACTTAAAAAATACAATTTAGAAGTTAAACTAGATGGAGAAATGACATATGGCTTTCTTCCTAAACCACATTTTTTTATTAAAGATACAGCCATAAATTATCTTGGAGAAACTTTAGCAAAAACAGATTTTACAAAGATTTATATTTCAGTTGATAATTTTTTTTCAATAGACAATCTGAAAATTAAAAATTTATTTTTTAAAAGAACAGAATTTAATATTAATTATAAAAATTATAACTTTTTTAAACAAACTTTAAATTCAATTAATGATAAAGATAATGTTAATTTCAAAAATAGTAGATTATTTTATAATAACAAAAATGAAGATGTAATATTTTTAGCTAAAATGAAAAATTTAAATTTTTTTAAAAATGATGATTTTAATCAGCAACTTAATGCAAACTTTGAAATTTTTAATATTCCATTAAAAGTAAAAATTATAAACGATCAGTTTAATAACAATTTTTTTATTGATTTAGACTCAAATAAATTGAGAGTAAATGTTCAAAATGATGTTGACTATGGTGGGGAAAATAAAATCGGTATGATGAATTTAAGTTTTTTTAATAAATTAAAAAAAATAAATTATGTTATTAAAAAAAATTCATTAACGTTTAAGATAGATAAAAAAGATACTTTGAAAGGCAAAATTGATTTTAAACCTTTTTATCTATCTACTGATTTTAGACTTAAACAAATAAATTTTTTAAAAATTTTTGAAACTAATTCAATTTTTTTAAATTTATTAAATACAGGGGTATTAAATAATCAAAGTTTGAATGCAGTTGTTAATGTCTACATAGATAAAATCAAACACACAAATTATTTGAATAATATCGTGCTTAAAACGTATTTTGAAGAAGGAAATATTGTTTTGAAAGACTCCTCTTTAAGCTGGAAAGATTCAATTCTTATAAACCTAGATAATGTTCAAATAAATAATGAAAATAATAAATTAATTTTTTCTGGTATAGCAAACTTTAATTTTGATGACATCAATGAATTTTATCAACAATACCAAATTAAAAAAACTCACAGGAAAGAAATAAAAAAAATTAAGATAGATTTTTTATTTAATCTATTCGAAAATCAAATTCAAATTGATAATGTCAAAATTGATGATGTTACTAACAAAAATCTGAATAATTTTTTAAACGATTTTAATTCAAAAAAATTAGATATTTTTAATAAGGTATTATTTAAAAATTCTTTAAAAGAATTTTTTAGTAATTTTTAGTTAGGGTTTATCATTTTTTTAGGATCAACAATCTTATTGTAATCTTTTTCATTTATTAATCCTGATTTTAAAGCTTCAAATTTAAGTGTAGTTTTATTTTTTAAGGCTGTTTTTGCAATTTTTGCTGAGTTATCATATCCAATGTGTGGTGCTAATGCTGTAACTAACATTAGTGAGTTATTTAAATATTCTTTTATTTTAATTTTGTCGGCTTTAATTCCTTTTATGCAATAAAGGGAGAAGTTTTTTGTACTATCAGCCAACAAATCTATTGATTGTAAAATATTGTGAGCAATTAATGGTTTAAAAACATTTAATTCAAAATGCCCATGAGAACCAGCCATTGTTATTCCATTGTGATTACCTATTACTTTTACACAAACCATTGTTACTGCTTCAGATTGAGTTGGATTAACTTTACCTGGCATAATTGAAGAACCTGGCTCATTAGCTGGTAAAATAATCTCTCCATAACCTGCTCTAGGGCCAGAACCTAGAAACCTAATATCATTAGCAATTTTCATTAAACAAACTGCTGCAGTGTTTAAAGTACCCGAAAAGTTTACAATTTCGTCATGGGCAGCCAATGCTGCAAATTTATTTTTGGTTGGTTTAAAAGGTAGTTTGGTAATCTTTTTAATTTCATTAATAATTTTTTTATCAAAGCCTTTTTTACTATTAATTCCTGTTCCAACTGCAGTACCACCCTGGGCTAAAAAATATATTTCTTTAAGAGCGCTTTTAATTCTAAAAATACAGTCTTCTAATTGAGATTGATATCCTGAAAATTCTTGTCCCAAAGATAAGGGTGTTGCATCTTGAAGATGTGTCCTTCCAACTTTAATTATATTTTTAAATTGAGATACTTTCTTTTTTAATTCTTTATTTAATAATTCTAACGAAGGTAATAATTTATTTTTTGTTTCAATAGCTATAGCTATATGCATCGCCGTTGGAAAAACATCGTTGGTAGATTGTGATTTGTTGACATGGTCATTAGGATGAACTGGTTTTTTTGAACCTTTTTTTCCGCCTAAAATTTCTATGGCTCTATTTGCAATGACTTCATTAACATTCATATTTGTCTGCGTACCAGACCCTGTTTGCCAAACTTTTAAAGGGAAGTGTTCATCTAATTTGCCAGATATTACCTCGTTAGATGCTCTAACGATTGCTTTAGATATATGTGGCAAAATTTGTTTTTCTTTACTATGAACAATAGCAGCAGCTTTCTTAATTATCGCAATAGATTTGATTAAAACTGGCCTTACCAAAAATTCACCAATATCAAAATATTTTTTTGATCTCTGAGTAGAAGCGCCCCAGTATTTATCATTTGGCACATTGATTGATCCAATACTATCGAATTCTTTTCTTAATTTCATTGATTAATAAGTAATTAATAAATTATTATAAATATACATTAAATATATAAAACTTACAGGAGCAATATGTCAAATTTTAATAAGGTTGGAATTTTTATGAAAACCTTTGGTCAAGAAGTTAAAGATAAACCGTCATTTAGCACAGAGAAAATCAATAAATTGAGGATCGATTTAATAAAGGAAGAGCTGGACGAGCTTTCAGAGGCAATGAAAAACAATGATTTGTTAGAGGTTGCTGATGCACTTACAGATATCCTTTATGTTACCTATGGAGCAGGACATGCTTTCGGTATCAATTTAGATAAATGTTTTGAAGAAGTTCAAAACTCAAATATGAGTAAATTAGATGAAAATGGAAAACCTATTTATAATGAGTCAGGTAAAGTTATGAAAGGTCCAAATTATTTTAGACCAAATCTTTCAAAATTTGTTAATTAAATTTCTAATTTAAGATCTATAGAGGCAGCACTATGAGTAATACTTCCAACAGAAATTCTATTTACTCCAGTTGCAGCAACTGACCTAACTGTCTTAAGTTTAATGTTTCCTGAGGCCTCAGTTTCATAATATTTTCTTGCAAGTTTAACACCAGCTTTAAGATTTTTAATACTCATATTATCAAAAAGAACAGTATTAAATTTTAAACCCATTATTTTTTTAAGTTGCTTTAAATCCTCAACTTCCACTGTAATTTTTTTTCCTTTTTTATTTTTGATTGCTAAAGACACTATGTCCCTTAAATTTGAACTAGCAATATGGTTATCTTTAATTAAAAATTCATCACTTAAATTAAATCTATGGTTGGTTCCTCCACCTAATTTTACAGCATATTTTTGAATAACTCTTAAATTTGGAATAGTTTTTCTGGTACAACAAATCTTACATCTTTTTCCTGCTAGTTTTACAAATTTATTTGTTAGAGAAGCTATACCCGAAATATGAGATAAAAAATTTAAAGCTACCCTCTCTGCAATTAATATATTTTGAGCCTTGCCTTTAATAGTAGCAATTAAAGAGCCTTTTTTTACAAAAGAACCATCTTTTTTTTTTACAATAAATTTAATTTTATTATCAATTAATGCAAAAGCACACTTTGCAAAGCGCAACCCACCTATAATTGCATTTTCATTTGAAATTAGTTTAACCGTAATTATTTTATTATTTTTAATCAAATCTGAAGTTATATCTCCAGATGGGTATAAATCTTCATTAAGCGCTCGCTTAACAGTATTTCTTATGAAATTTTCACTTAGTTTAATTTTTGACACAAATGATTATCTACCGATAGCAACCATCTTTTCAACAGATAATCTTGCTTTATCTATTGTCTCTTGATCCATTATAATTTCACCAGTTTCATTCTCTAAACAGTCCAAGATTTTTGGTAGAGTAATTTTTTTCATATGTGGACACATATTGCAAGGTCTTATAAATTCTACATTAGGATTTTCTACTTGAATATTGTCACTCATAGAACATTCAGTAACCATCATAACTTTTTTTGGTTGATTATCTCTTACATAATTTATCATACCAGAAGTTGATCCTGCAAAATCACTAGCCTTAATTACATCAGGGGGACACTCTGGGTGTGCAATTATTTTTATTCCAGGATTATTTTTTCTAATGTTATTTATTTCATTTTCATTAAATTGATCGTGAACAATACAAATTCCTTTCCAAGAAATTATTTCAACATCAGTTTGTGAAGCAACATACTTCGCAAGATAATCATCTGGTAAAAATATTACTTTTTTTACTCCTAATGATTTAACAATTTTTACAGCATTTGCAGAAGTACAACATACATCTGTCTCAGCTTTAACGTCAGCTGATGTATTAACGTACGATACCACTGGAACACCTGGGTATTTTTCTTTAAGCAATCTAACATCTTTGCCAGTTATAGATGAAGATAATGAACAACCAGCTTTCATGTCTGGTAATAAAACTTTTTTATTTGGACTCATTAATTTTGCTGTTTCAGCCATAAAGTGAACTCCAGCCATTACAATTATGTCGGCAGAAGTTTTTGATGCTTCTACTGCAAGTGCTAAAGAGTCTGCTGAAAAATCTGCGATACCATGATAAATTTCTGGAGTTTGGTAGTTGTGAGCAAGAATAACTGCATTCTTTTCTTTTTTTAACTTATTGATTTTATGAATATATGGAGCATGCACTGACCACTCGATTTCTGGCATTACTTTAGAAATCTTTTTATAAATAGGATCAGTTGTTTGTTTTACTTCTTGTGTAAAATCCATATTAAAATTTATCAATTTGAAACCTGCTTGTCATTGATTTAATGTGGGTCATATTTGCGGCCATGCTGAAATTGGTAGACAGGCACGGTTGAGGGCCGTGTGGACCTAGTCCATGAGAGTTCGAGTCTCTCTGGCCGCACCAAATACTTATATTTTTAGCCATTCAGGTATGAGAATTTTAAATGTTGCGTTTTCGCTTTTGAATATTTGTTCTTTATCAAAATTTTTATCTAAAAATTTAATAAGGGCAAAAGGGTATTCTTCATTAATTAAAACTTTACCAATCTCAACTTCGTTGTTATAGATTTTTTCATCTTCAGATAATTCTCCATCTATAATCTTAATTGGCAACAATCTCTTTGTAAGTTTATTTTTTAGTTTAATCCTGGCAGTGTTTTCTTGTCCAACATAACAACCTTTTTTAAAATCAATTCCATTGAGTTCTTCAAAATTACACTCAATACCAAATATTTTATTTTGTAATTTATTTAAGTTTTTTGAAACAATTCCGAGTTGATGACTTTTTATATGATAATTTTCAATTTTATCATCTTTGAGATCTAATTTTTTAAGCGACAAATAAAGTTTTTCTAAATTTATAATTAACCTCGCACCTAAATTTTTATTTCTTGGATCTAAAATAATTGGATCCTCTCTGTATTTAAATGTAAAACCTAAAATATCTTTTGAGTTTTCAATTGATAGATATTTTTCATAACCAAAGCTTGCAACCACAAATTCATTACTTAAATTTAATATTTCTACTTTTGATCTAATTTTATATAAATTTAGTTGTTTAAATATCTCTTCAGATTGAGTTTTTTCACAATCAATAAAGAAGCCTGATTTGTGTTTAACTATTATAAAATCGAATAAAAATTTACCTTGTGGAGTTAGCAGGGAAGCAAAAATACTTGAACTGTCTGTAACTTTATTAATGTCGTTACTTATAAGATTTTGTAAAAAATCTGTTGCATCATCACCATTAATATAAATTATGGCTCTATCTTCTAATATGTAAACGCTATTATTCATATTTGCATCAAAACAGATTTTAATATAATTACTTTTTTCATAAATGTTAGATCTTATAATCAAAAATGGGCAGTGTTATATTGATGGAGAACTTAAAGATGTGGATGTTTCTGTTAAGGATGGAAAAATCCATAGTATTGGCAAAATTACTGAAGATGCCAAAGATACTATTGATGCTAAAGGTTTAACAGTATTACCTGGCTGTATAGATACTCAAACACATTTTAGAGAACCTGGATCAACTGATACAGAGGATCTTCATTCTGGTGGTAGAGCGGCAATTGCCGGAGGCATAACAAGTGTTTTCGAAATGCCTAATACTAATCCACCTACTTCGAACATGAAAGAATTTCAAAGAAAATTAGACCTAGCTAAAAACAGAATGTATTGCAACTATGCTTTTTATTTTGGTGCAACTGCAGACAATGCAGATGACTTGGCAAGTTTGGAAGGTTTGGAAGGGTGCTGTGGAATTAAACTTTTTGCTGGATCTTCGACAGGTAATTTATTAGTTGCTGAAGAGGATGATATAGATAAGGTTTTTAAAAATAGTTCAAAAGTTGTTGCAGTTCACTCTGAAGACGAAGCTATTTTAAAAATAAATAAAAAGTTAATTAAAGAAGGGGACGTTCATACTCATCCAGTTTGGAGAAGTGTAGAATGTGCAATGTCGTCTACAAGAAGAATTGTTAGAATTGCAGAAAAATATAATAAAAAAGCCCACGTTCTTCATATTACAACAAAAGATGAAATTGATTTTTTATCTCAACATAAAGGAAATATTACATTTGAGATTACACCTCAGCATTTAACAATTTATGCACCAGATTGTTATGACAAGCTGGGTACCTATGCGCAAATGAACCCGCCCTTAAGGGACAAGTCTCATTATGATAGGTTATGGTATGCAGTTAAACATAATCTAAACGATACAATTGGCTCAGATCATGCGCCGCATTTAAAAGAAAATAAAGAAAAGAAATATCCAAACTCCCCGTCAGGAATGCCAGGTGTTCAAACTTTAATGCCTGTCATGTTAAATCATGTAAACGATGGTAAGCTTACTCTTGATCAGTTAATGAATCTTGTGTGTGAAAACCCTGTTAAGATTTTTTGGAATTCAAAACAAGGGATTTATAAAAGAAGGATATGATGCTGATTTTACAATTGTGGATATGAATAAAATAATTGAAATTAAAAATGAAAATATTGAGAGTAAATGTGGCTGGACTCCATTTGATGGATATAAATTAAAAGGATCTCCAGTTTCGACAGTTATTGCCGGAAAAATAAAAATGCAAGATGGTAAAATTTTTGGAGATCCCGAGGGAACTCCTTTAAAATTTAATTAAGCTTCACTGTAAAGCTATTTACAAGAATAACCCCAATAACAATAAGAAACAATCCAGCAATAGCCTGCCAAGCTAAGGTTTGTTTAAAAAAGAAATATCCTAGTATTGCTATTGTAAAAACACCCAATCCACTCCATGTTGCGTATACAATCGCAATTGGAAGTTTATCCATTACAAAAGTCATTAAATAGAATGAAGTTAGATAAAATATTGCAAGACAAACAGTTGGTACAACTTTTGTGAAATTTTGTGATACTGGTAACAGCATTGTCCCAGCCACCTCACAAAATATAGCGATAGATAAAAAGAAGTATGTTTTAAGCATTATTTAAAATTTTGTTATCAATTAAGTCTTGTTTTATCTCATCAAGAATAGCAGGATCATCAATTGTTGGTGGCACTTTATATTCAACACCATCTGCAATTTTTCTGATAGTTCCTCTTAAAATTTTGCCAGATCTTGTTTTGGGAAGTCTTTTAATAACAATTACCAATTTAAATGCAGCAACTGGGCCAATTTTATCTCTAACCATTTGAACACATTCTTTTGATATCGTTTCATTATTTTTATCTACTCCAGATTTTAGAACGACTAATCCAATTGGTAATTGTCCTTTTAACTTATCTGCAATACCAAGAACCGCACATTCAGCAACAGATTGATGTTCAGATAATACTTCTTCAATTGCTCCAGTTGATAGTCTGTGACCTGCAACATTTATAATGTCATCTGTTCTAGACATAATCCAAATATAACCATCATCATCAATGTGACCCGCATCATATGTTTGGTAATAACCATCGTAATTAGACATATAGTTTTCTTTGTATCTTTGGTCCGCATTCCATAAGGTTGGAAAAGTTCCTGGAGGCAAAGGAAGTTTTACAACTATATCTCCCATTTCATTTGGTTTAGCTAATGATTGATCTGGTTTAATGATTTTTACATCATAACCAGGTACAGCCTTACAGGCAGAACCGTATTTTGTTTCCATCATTTCAATTCCAGTACAATTCGAACTAATAGCCCAACTTGTCTCAGTTTGCCACCAATGATCGATCACTGGAACTTTAAGCAAACTCTCTGCCCATTTAATCGTATCTGGATCAGCTCTTTCTCCTGCAAGAAATAAACTTTCAAAATTATTTAAGTTATATTTTGAAAAAAATTTACCCTCAGGATCTTCTTTTTTTATTGCTCTAAATGCTGTTGGAGCAGTGAATAATGATTTTACTTTATAGTCTGAAATAATTTTCCAAAATGCACCTGCATCTGGCGTTCCAACAGGCTTTCCTTCAAATAAAACTGTTGTACATCCTTTGAATAATGGAGCATAGACAATATAAGAGTGACCAACTATCCAACCAATGTCACTAGCAGACCACCAAATATCATCTGTGTCGATGTTATATATATTTTTCATAGTCCACTTAAGAGCAACAATATGACCACCAGTATCTCTCACTATACCTTTGGGTGTTCCGGTTGTTCCTGATGTATAGAGAATGTAAGCAAACTCATTTGAATTTATCTCTACACAGTCAGCATCTTTCGCATTTGACACTACCTCTTCCCAACTTACCTCATTAGGAGCAACTAATTTTACTTCGTGACCAGGTCTTTGATACAAAATCATTTTATCAATCTTGTGATTAGCAATTTTGATAGCTTCATCTACCAGAGGTTTATACTCAACAGTTCTTCCAGGCTCAAAACCACATGATGCTGTCACTAATACTTTAGCTTTGCTATCATCTATTCTACTTGCCAATTCATTTGACGCAAAACCACCGAAGACTACAGAGTGGATTGCTCCAATTCTTGTGCAGGCAAGCATTGCAACCACTGCTTCAGGGATCATTGGCATATAAATGATTACTCGATCACCTTTATTTGTGCCTTGAGCTTTTAATACACCTGCAAATTTAGAAACTTTTGATCTGAGCTCTTCATATGTGAACTTACTTTTGTTCCCCGTGATAGGGCTGTCATAGATTAAAGCAGTTTTTTTACCTCTACCTTGATCTATATGAATATCCAAAGCATTATAGCACGTGTTTGTAACACCATCTTCAAACCATTTATAAAAAGGAGGATTAGACTTATTTAAAATTTTTGTAGGTTTTTTGAACCAAAAGATATCATTAGATGCTTCTTGCCAAAATTTTTCAGGATTATTAATAGATTGATCGTAAATCTTTTCAAATTTTTTAGACATAATTCTCGATTCGAATTCCTCAAATTTATTGATTTTTAACTTACAAATTGTATTTAATTTTAAAAAATCAATAAAATCAATGTAAATTAACGACAATTAAGTCTTCTATAAAGTGTTTTAATTTGGTAATTAACGCTCAACTTTGGCTTAAGGAAGCTTAAGCCTAGTTTATATAAACTAAATAAGTAAAAACTAACTAAAGAGGGAGTTTTTTATGAAAAAACTTAAATTGTTTGCTCTTACAGCTGTTGCTCTTATGGGTGTATCAGGTGTAGCAAACGCAGAGACCGCTATGTTAGCTCAAGATGACTTTGTTGGAATTTCCTTTTGGGTAATTTCAATGGGTATGTTGGCTGCAACAGCGTTCTTCTTCATGGAAAGAAGCACTGTTAATCCTGCATGGAAAACATCAGTAACAGTAGCTGGTCTTGTAACTGGTATTGCATTCATACACTACATGTACATGAGAGATGTATGGGTAAGTACTGGAGACTCACCAACAGTATATAGATATATTGACTGGTTAATTACTGTGCCACTACAGATGATAGAATTTTATTTAATTCTAGTAGCTGTAAGAAAAGCAAACTCTGGAATTTTCTGGAGATTGTTAATCGGTTCATTAGTAATGTTAATCGGTGGATACTTAGGAGAAGCAGGATACATCAACGCTACACTTGGTTTTGTAATCGGTATGGCTGGTTGGGTATACATTCTTTATGAAATATTCTCAGGTGAAGCTGGTAAAGCTGCTAACAAGAGTGGAAACAAAGCTCTTGTAACTGCATTCGGTGCAATGAGAATGATTGTAACTGTAGGTTGGGCAATTTATCCATTAGGTTATGTATTTGGTTACCTAACTGGTGGTGTAGATGCTAACACACTTAACGTGGTTTACAACTTAGCTGACTTCATCAACAAAATTGCATTCGGTCTAGTAATCTGGGCTGCTGCAGTAAGTTCTGGTGGCGCGAGAGCAAGATAGTTACCAAATAATTAAATAATTTTAGGGCGAGTATGTTTTCACATACTTGCCCTATTTTTTTGCATAACTATATTATATTGATGGCAAAAATAACTTATATTACTGACGATAATCAAAATCATACTATTGAAGTTCAGAATGGTTTGTCCGTAATGGAAGGTGCAGTTCAAAATGATATTCCAGGAATTGACGCAGATTGTGGTGGAGGCATGGCTTGTGCGACATGTCACGTATATGTAAATGATGAATGGTTTGATAAACTTCCATCAAAAGAAGATGGCGAAGAAGATATGTTAGACATGGCCTTTGAACCAAAAAAAAATAGTAGACTAAGTTGTCAAATAATAGTTTCAGATGAATTAGATGGTCTTACAGTAAACATTCCATCTAAACAGGGTTAAAGATGAATAAAACAGATGCATTGATTATTGGAGCAGGACCAACAGGTTTATTCACTGCTCATCAATTAAAACTAATTGGTTTAAATTGTGAGATAGTTGATAATTTGGATAAAATTGGTGGCCAATGTATAGAGCTTTATCCAGACAAACCTATTTATGATATCCCAGCTGTACCAGAGTGTACTGGAGAGGAATTAACTAAAAACTTAATAAATCAAATAAAGCCCTTTGATATTAAATTTCATTTAAGTGAAAGAGTAGATGAAGTAAAAAGGGAAGCAGACAATTGGACTGTTAAAACAAATAATGGCACAATATTTTCAACACCAAATGTAATTATAGCAGGAGGTGTTGGTTCATTTGAGCCAAGAAAATTTCCAGTTAAAGAATGCGAAAAATTTGAAAATAAATCAGTACTTTATTCAATAAAAGATAAAAGTATATTTAAGGGAAAAACTGTAACAATATTTGGTGGGGGTGATAGTGCTTTAGATTGGGCAGTGGAATTATCAAAAAACTCAAAAGTAAATTTAGTTCATAGAAGAGATGATTTTAGAGGTGCACAGGCAACTGTTGATACAGTAAAGGAGCTTGCAAAAGATGGAAAAATTAATCTTTTTACCAAATATCAAATAAGTTCGATTAAAGGAGAGGACAAGCTAGAGAGTTTAGATATTAAAAATGATGATAAAGAAACTAAAACTCTTAAAACTGACTATCTATTAGGTTTTTTTGGATTGATTATGCAGCTTGGTCCAATAGCAAACTGGGGGCTAAATATTGATAAGAAAACTATTGAGGTAGATACGGAAAAGTTTGAAACAAATCAAAAAGGTATCTATGCTGTTGGTGATATATGTAGCTATCCTGGAAAATTAAAACTTATTTTATCTGGATTTCATGAAGGTGCTTTAGCAGCTAGAGCCTGTTTTAAATTAGCAAGGCCTGATGAAAAATACAGATTTGAATTTACCACCTCATCAAAAACGATAAAAGATCGACTTGGTGTAAAAAGTGATTGAATTATTCTCTGCTAATACTCCAAATGGTAAAAAGATCAGTATTATGCTCGAGGAAATTGGTTATGATTATAAAGTAACTAAAGTTGATCTTGATAAAGGTGATCAATTTAAATCAGATTTTAAAAAAATAAGTCCTTTTAGTAAGATACCTGTGATCTTAGACCATGAAAATAATCAAAGTGTTTTTGAGTCTGGGGCAATACTAATTTATTTAGCAGAAAAAAGTGGAAAATTTTATAATAGCGAAGATAGGTTAGAAATTAATCAATGGCTAATGGCTCAGATGGGCTATATAGGCCCAATGCTCGGTCAACATCATCAGTTTCATCATTATAATCCCGGTAAAAGTAAATTTGGAGAAGATAGATATTTTAAAATTTCAAAACGGATATACCAAGAACTTGATGAAAGATTAGCAATTAAAAAATTTTTATCTGGAAATGATTATACAATTTCAGATATTGCAACATTTCCGTGGATAGCACGTCATGAGTGGCATGATATTGGATTATCTAAATTTAAAAATCTTACAAGATGGTATAATGAAATTTCTATACGAGATGCAGTAATAAAAGGTTTTTCATTTATGAATAAAAATGATTTACCACCAAAAGTTTAATTAACTCATCGAATTTAGTAATTTCATTAACGAAACAACGATGCCGTGGCCTGAAAGTTCTATAGCAAGAATGATTATTATAATTAAGATAAATTTTTTGTTCATCTAGTAAATACAAATAATAATAAGATTATCCAAAAAAAAGCATAATAGTAGTAAATATATTTCTTAGCAAATAGAGATGGAATTGGACTTCTTCGAGATCTATTTTTTTTCATTAATAACTTCCTTTTTTAGTTGATCCTTTATAAAATATTTCTTGAAGATTATCATTCTCTTTTTTTTTTAATTCACGATCATTCTTACTCATTAGTGTGTCAGGTCTTCCAATTTTTTCATGAAAATTAAAGTTATCAACTCCTCTTGCAAGCTGAACACTGTTTTTACCCAATACTTGTTTAACGTTTGTGCTGATATAGCTCTGGATTACAAAACCTATTCTTCGATCATTGCTTTGATTCAACTCAGAACCATGAACAACAGTTGGATGATGAAGTGACATTTGTCCAGCTTCCAAAATTAAAGGCGTTGTTTCTTCTTTTGGCACATTGTTAATTGTTTGACCTCTAGTTAATAAATTACCTTCATTGAATTTTTGATCATGATCTTTTAGATTATCCTTATGTGAACCTGACCACATTCTCATGCATCCATTTTTTTCATTAGAGTCAGTTATTGCAACCCAAGCAGTTACCCAGTTATGAGGCTCCAAGCCTATATATTTAGCATCCTGATGATAGCTAACAAATCCTTTTTCATTTGGATTTTTGATGAATAAAGTTGTTCCACAAACAAGAATATTTTCACCAATTATACTTTCAACTGCATCTAAAACTTTTGAATTATGTGTTACCTCATCTAACAATGGTGATATCAAATGAGCATTATATCTACCTGATTTTTCCAACTCTTCTGGAATTTTATTTTCAATTAATTCAATTTCATTTCTTATTTCTTTTGCTTTTTCTTTAGAGAAAATATTTATTGGACATACAAACCCTTCATCATCATATTGTTTGAGTTGATTTGAAGAAAGATAAGACATAATATCAAAAACACTATATGAGCATATCTATTTCTTCAATAAATTATTGCCCCGTTAAATCTATTTCTTTTCAGACTATCAAAAATTGTGAAATTAGTAAAAATATTGGAATCGTTGGAGATAGAATTTTCGCATTTTCCAAAGATTTAGATTCAAATCAAGCACAGCTATTTGAAAAAAAGCTTGAAGAGAGAAGAGGAAAATGGAACAAAATTTTAACTCTTAAGAACTCACCTTCATTAAATAAGTATAATTTTACATTTAATAATAATAAATTGACATTTTCTAAAGATAACAAAGAAATATTATCCATTGACGTTAACGATACTAATGAATGTGAGTTAATTTCAAATAAAATTTTAGAATTAGAAAGTTCTCTAAAAAAACCTATATTCTTGATGAAAAATAAAGAAGTTCCTTTTTTTGATACCTCAATATCAAAAAAAACTGTCTTAACTCATTCAATATCTCTTATAAATGATAAAAGTATTGAAGATTTTAAAAATAAAACTAACGAAATAGTTGAGCCCCAAAGATTTAGAGGCAATATACATGTTGAAGGAGCTGATGCATGGGAAGAAAGAAGCTGGATTG
>QCNX01000004.1 GCA_003210015.1 Pelagibacteraceae bacterium AG-426-P20
TCATTTAATTTCCAAAAAAATTTTAGTTCCTTTTATTGTAACCCTACCCTATCAAATTTTATAGAGTGTGCACATAATGTGCACGTAGAAAAACTATTATTATTGGAAAATGTTTTTACACACAGTAAAAAGTATTGCTCTTGTTGATTTTGGTGAGCCCTGATGGACTCGAACCATCGACCCATTCCTTAAAAGGGAATTGCTCTACCAACTGAGCTAAGGGCCCACAAAGTATTCTTATAGAATAAATGTTATATATAGAATTATTTTATTTTTTCAAACGTCAAATTGAACTAAAAAATGTATCTCTTTTACAACTTATCAATGTATTTATCATGAAATTGATCAAAAGTACCTTCTGAAATATTTTTTCTGATAGCAGTCATTAATTCCTGATAAAAGTTAATATTATGTAGTGTTAATAACATTGAAGCTAAAATTTCGTTAGTATTAAATAAATGGTTTAAATAATTCTTTGAATATTTATTTAAACTTAAGTTATTACAATTGATATCTAAAGGATCATTATCTTTTTGATATTTGTTATTTTTAATATTGATTCTACCATCCCAAGTAAATGCCAAGCCAGTTCTGCCAGATCTGGTTGGTAAAACACAATCAAACATATCTATACCTCTTTTTACAGCACCCAAAATATCAGAGGGTGTTCCAACACCCATTAAATAGTGAGGCTTTTCTTTTGGTAAAGACTCCTTAATATTATCTAAAACTGTAAACATTTGTTTTTGAGACTCCCCTACCGCCAAACCACCGATAGCATAACCGTCAAAACCAATATCAATCAATTTATTTAATGACTCGTTTCTTAAATCATTAAATAGACCACCTTGAATAATACCAAAGAGAGCTTTATGAGGATTTTTTCCAAAAGCTTTTTTTGATCTTTCAGCCCAATGTATTGACAAGTTCATTGATTTTTTTATTAAACTATAATCATCTGATTTTTTAGGACATTCATCCATTATCATTACAATATCTGAATTGAGACCCAATTGAATTCTTATACTTTCTTCTGGACTCAAAAAAAATTTTTTTCCATCGACATGAGAATTAAATATAGCTCCTTTTTCCTTATCAATTTTATTAAGTTTTGACAGTGACATTACCTGGAATCCACCAGAGTCAGTTAATATTGGTAAATTACAATTCATAAAATTATGTAAACCACCTGCAGACTGAATTCTTTCAACTCCAGGTCTTATCATTAAATGATAAGTATTTGATAAAATGATTTCAGATCCAGTTTTTTTTATATCATCAATTGTACAAGCTTTAATTGTAGCTTGAGTTCCAACAGGCATGAAAGCGGGTGTATTGATGTTGCCACGATGAGTTTCTATGACACCTCTTCTAGCAAATTTATCTTTACTTAAAACATTAAAGGCAAAATTTTTTAATGCCATTAAATAATTTATTGTGATTTGAAACTAATAATTTTATCAGGGTCTGATACAGAACCGTTATTATTTTCATCTCCTCTTTTGATTTTGTCAACAAATTCCATTCCTTCTAAAACTTTTCCAAAAACAGTGTATTGTCTATCTAGAAATGGAGCTGCTTTAAAACATATAAAGAATTGACTATTAGCACTGTCTGGATCAGATGATCTTGCCATCGATAAAGTTCCTCTATCGTGTGGCACATTATTAAATTCTTGTTTAAGATCTGGCAAGTCTGAACCGCCCATACCAGCTCGTCTTAAATCAAATTCACTAGATTCAGAATTGCCGAATTTTACGTCACCTGTTTGCGCCATGAAGCCGTCAATAACTCTGTGAAATACGACATTATCATATTTTCCACTATTAGCTAAATCTTTAATTCTTTTTACATGATTAGGTGCAACGTCTTTAAATAATTCTATTTTAACGTCACCATCTTTTAATTTTAAAATCATTATATTCTCCTGTGCTATTGATTGATTGGTAATTAAAAAAAAATATATAAATATTTTTAATATAATTTTATTCATATTTATCTTTTAAAGATTTAATTGTACTTTTGGTAGTAAATTTCTTTATATCACCATTTAACTTAACAATTTCCTTAACAAATCTTGATGAAATAATTTGATTTTCAACATCAGACATTAAAAAAATAGTTTCTATATTATTATTCAATTTTCTGTTCATTCCTGCTAATTGAAATTCATACTCAAAATCTGATACAGCTCTTAATCCTCTTAATATTACATTTGATTTATATTTTTTACATAAGTCTGTAGTCAAAGAACTAAAAGAAACAACGAAAACTTTTTTTTTATTAAGTTTAAGATCTTTAAATAAGGCTTTATTAACGATATTTATTCTTTCATCCGAATTAAATAAATAATTCTTATTACTTACATTTGAAACACCAACTATTATTTTATCAAATAATTTTAATGCTTTTTTAATAACGTCAATATGGCCATAAGTAATTGGATCAAACGTACCAGGGTATATGGCTACTTTATTCATTACAGTAAATTATCATCAATTTTAATTGCTGAAACAACTTTTTCATCACCAGATAATTTAATAATTCTTACTCCTTGAGTGTTTCTTCCTGCAGACCTAATTTCTTTAACAGCAACTCTGATAACGCGACCTTTATTTGTCGATATAATTATTTCATCTCCCTCATAAACAGGAAAGGAGGATGTTATATTCCCATTTCTAGGGGAATTTATAATTCCAATAATCCCTTTTCCACCCCTATTTGTGACTCTATAATCGGTGTGAGAAGTTTTTTTACCATATCCATTTTCACTTATTGATAATACAAATTTTTCTTTAGCTTTAATTTCAGATTTTTCATCATTAGATTTTTTTCCATTATTTTTAGTTTTATCATTATCAATTACTGATAATGAAACAATTTCATCATTTGATGCCAAATCTATACCCTTAATTCCTTTAGATGATCGACCTTTAAATATTCTCAATTTTTTCGCTTCAAATCTGATACATTTTCCAAATTTAGTGCTTAAAATGATATCTTGATTATCTTGACATATTTTAACACCGACAATTTTATCATTATTATCAAGTTTCATAGCAATTTTTCCAGAAGCATTAATGGAAGAAAAATCTTCTAAACTATTTTTTCTAACTTTACCCTTAGCTGTAGCAAAAATTATTTGATAATTTTTAGACTCTGTTTCATCTTCAGGCATTGGCATAATTGAACTAATAGATTGATGATTTTTTAATGGTAAAATATTAAATAAAGATTTCCCCTTTGATGTTGTTGATCCTTCAGGTATTTTCCATGCTTTAACTTTATAAACTAAACCCTCAGTGGAGAAAAATAAGACCGAAGTGTGTGTATTAACAGATAATGTTTGTACAACAGAGTCTTGTTCTCTTGTGGTAATGCCAGATTTTCCCTTACCACCTCTTTTTTGTTGTTTTACCCCATCTAGAGATCCTCTTTTAATATAACCTTGTAAGGTGACCGTTATTATTACTGATTGTTTTTGAATAGTTTCTTCAATATCATAGTTTAATACAGCATCAATTATTTTAGTCCTTCTTGGAACTGCAAATTTTTCTTTAATATTTTTAAGTTCTTCACTAATGACTTTTAAAAGTTCTTTTTTTGAAGATATGATTTTATTATATTTATTAATAAGCTCTGCAAGTTTTTTAATTTCAACCTCAATTTCATTTATTCCAAGTGCTGTTAATTTTTGCAGTCTTAATTCTAAAATAGAATTAACTTGAGGATTAGATAATGAATATAGATTTTTAGTATTTTTTTTATTATCAACTAAAGAAATTAATTTTCTAGTTCTGTTAATTTTCCATTTTAATTTCAAAATAGATTTTTTTGCATCATCAGGTGTTTTTGAAGATCTTATTACTTTAATAATCTTATCTAAATTTTCTACAGAAACAGAAAGACCTAATAAGATATGTGCTCTCTCTTCAGCTTTTTTAAGATCAAATTTAGTTTTATTGATAACCACATCTTCTCTAAAAGATAAAAAATTTGTTAGGAAATCTTTTAAATTACAAGTTTTAGGTTTACCTTCAACAATTGCTAGCGTATTAAAACCAAAAGAACTTTCAATTTGTGTATTTTTATAAAGTTGTCTCTTAATAGTTTCTGGTTCAACACCATTTCTTAAATCGATAGCGACTCTTATACCTTCTCTATTAGACTCGTCTCTAATATCTTTTATACCCTCAATCTTTTTCTCTCTTACTAATTGTGCAATTCTCTCATTTAAAACAGATTTATTGACTTGGTAAGGAATAGAAGTAATTACTAATCTATCTCTTCCATTTTTTAGAGACTCTGCAGACACTTCCCCTCTAATTTTAAATGAACCCCTTCCACTATTGTATCCTTGTTTAATCATATCTTTACCAATAATTACACCACCAGTTGGAAAATCAGGTCCAGGTATATATTTCATTAGTTCTCTTAATTTAATATCCTTGTTTTCAATTAATGCTAAAGTTCCATTAATAATTTCACCTAAATTATGTGGGGGAATACTTGTTGCCATTCCTACAGCTATACCGCCTGCACCATTTACTAAAAGATTTGGGTATTGCGCTGGTAAAACAACAGGTTCTTTTTCTGTCTCATCATAATTACTTTTGTATGCAACTGTATTTTTTTCAATATCATCGATTAAAAATTGAGAAACTTTAGACAATCTAGTTTCAGTGTATCTCATTGCGGCAGCAGGATCTCCATCAATAGATCCAAAATTACCTTGGCCTTGAATCAAAGGTAAGCTCATTGAAAAATCTTGGACCATTCTTACTAATGCGTCATAAACAGATTGATCACCATGTGGATGATATTTACCAATAACATCTCCAACTATCCTTGCAGATTTTCTAAATTGTTTAGACCAATCATATCCACCTTTATACATTGCATATAAAATTCTTCGGTGAACTGGTTTTAAACCATCTCTAATATCGGGTAACGCACGACTTACAATAACACTCATTGCATAAGATAGATAAGATGAACTCATCTCATCATGCATAGATATGAGTTTTATATTATTATTTTTAGGTGTTTCTGATTTTTGCATAGAAATTAAAACGGAATTTCATCATCCATATCGCTTGACACTTGTGATGTATCCTCAATATTATTTTTTTGAGTAGTGTCATTTTGTATACCACCTCCTGAACTTCCACCACCAAGCATAGTTAAAGTAGAGTTGTAGCCCTGAAGAACAATTTCAGTTGAGTACTTGTCTTGACCGGACTGTTCATCCTTCCATTTTCTTGTAGCCAACTGTCCCTCAACATAAATTTGTGCCCCTTTTTTTAAATATTGTTGAATAACATTTACTAAACCCTCATTAAATACAACTACACGGTGCCATTCAGTTTTTTCCTTTTTTTCACCAGTACTTTTGTCCTTCCAAGATTGACTCGTAGCTAAACTAAGTCTTGCTACGTTTTTTCCATTAACCATTTGCTTGATCTCTGGGTCTGCGCCCAAACGACCAATTAATAATACTTTATTTAAACTTCCAGCCATAATATTTATATTTGTTAAAATTATTAATTAGATTTATATCACAATTCTTGTGAATATTAATTTTATTAACTCAAAGCAACAAAAAATATGATTAAAAAGATAGTTATTAAGGGCGCTAAAGAACATAATTTGAAGAACCTTACTGTTGAAATTCCAAAAGACAAATTTATCGTTATAACCGGCCTCTCAGGCTCTGGAAAATCATCGTTAGCATTTGATACTATCTATGCTGAAGGCCAAAGAAGATATGTTGAAAGTTTGTCTGCTTACGCAAGACAATTTTTAGATAAAATGAAAAAGCCTAATGTTGATCTCATAGAAGGATTAAGTCCTGCAATTGCTATTGAGCAAAAGAATACTTCTAAAAATCCAAGATCAACAGTCGCTACTGTTACGGAAATCTATGACTACATGAGAGTATTGTACGCTAGAGCTGGTATACCCTTCTCACCTTTTACAGGTAAACCAATAACATCCCAGACAATTACTCAGATAGTAGATTTAATTAAAAAATTACCAAAAAAATCAACAATTTATATTTATGCTCCAGTGGTAAGAGGCCGTAAAGGTGAATATAAAAAGGATATTTTAAGCTATAAAAGAAGAGGATTTAGGAAGATAAAGATTGATAATGTTTTATATGATATTGAGAAATCGCCCAACCTAGATAAAAAGCTTAAACACGATATTTCTGTTTTAGTTGATAGAATAGTTTTGAATTCAAAACTTGGTAACAGATTGGCAGAAAGTGTAGAAACAGCTGTAAACTTGGCTAATGGTTTAGTTTTTGTTGAATATGAGGATGAAACACTTCCACAAAAATATAGAAAAGTTGAAAAATTAATTTACTCAACAAAATTTGCTTGCCCTGAAAGTGGTTTTACAATTGAGGAAATTGAGCCAAGATTGTTTTCATTTAACAGCCCATATGGTGCATGTGAAGAATGTGAGGGTATTGGCATGAAATTAAATGTTGATCCCAATTTAGTTGTGCCTGATGAAAGAAAAAGTTTATCTGATGGTGCAATTGAACCTTGGGCTAAATCTACAACATTATATTATGCACAAACTTTGGCATCTTTAGCCAAACATTACGGTTTTTCATTAGATGAAAAATGGAAGAAATTACCAAAAAAAATTAAAGATGTAATTTTATATGGTTCAGATGAAGATGAAATTAAATTTAATTATGATGATGGTTATGAAAAATATTCACATAAAAAAACTTTTGAAGGCGTAATTAATAATCTTGAAAGAAGATTCTTAGAATCTGATAGTGAGTGGAAAAGAGAAGCAATAGCAGAATATCAATCTGATACAGCCTGCGAAGCGTGTAATGGTGATAGATTAAAAGAGGAGGCGCTATGTATAAAAATTAATGATCATAATATTAGTGAAGTTACTAAAAAATCTATTTTAGATGCTACAGAATGGTTTAAAAATTTAGAAAAAAACCTTGATAAAAGACAATTTAAAATTGCAGAACATGTTTTAAAAGAAATAAATGAACGGCTAAATTTTCTTTTAAACGTAGGTTTGGACTATTTAACATTATCCAGGGAGTCTGGAACTTTGTCAGGAGGTGAAGCTCAGCGGATACGATTAGCTTCACAAATTGGATCAGGATTAACAGGAGTGCTGTACGTTTTGGATGAACCTTCAATTGGTCTTCACCAAAAAGATAATGTTAAATTAATAAATGCTTTAAAAAGATTAAGAGACCTTGGTAACACAGTTATTGTTGTTGAACATGATACTGAAACAATGGAAAACGCCGACCATATAATTGATTTGGGTCCTGAAGCAGGAAGTAATGGCGGTCAAATAATAGCCCAAGGTTCATATGAGGAAATTAAAAAAGATAAAAATAGTATTACTGGTCAATATCTTGCTAATAAAAAAAAAATTGAAATTCCAAAAAATAGACGTTTAGCAAAAAATGGAAGATTTGTTGAAATCAATGGCGCAAGTGGGAACAATTTAAATAATGTTAATCTTAAAATTCCAACAGGAACTTTTACATGTGTTACTGGTGTTTCAGGTAGTGGAAAATCTACATTAATATTACAAACATTATTTCATGCATTAAATTTAACTCTAAATAATAAAGCAAGGAAGACACCTAAATCATTTAAGGGTTACAAAGGTGTAGAGCTAATTGATAAAATTATCGATATTGACCAATCACCTATTGGCAGAACCCCAAGATCAAATCCAGCAACCTATACAGGTGCTTTTGGTCCGATTAGAGATTGGTTTACTAGTTTACCTGAGTCAAAAACAAGAGGATATAAACCTGGAAGATTTTCATTTAATGTTAAAGGTGGAAGATGTGAAGCTTGTGAAGGTGATGGTGTAATTACATATGAAATGCATTTTTTGCCTGATGTTTATATTCAATGTGATGAATGTAAAGGAACAAGATATAATAGAGAAACTCTTGAAATTAAATTTAAAGGTAAAAGTATTGCTGACGTACTAAACATGTCTGTTGATGAAGGGTGTGAATATTTTGAAAATATATCTAATATTAAAACAAAATTACTTACGCTCAAAAAAGTAGGTTTAGGTTATATTAAGATAGGTCAACAAGCTACAACTCTGTCTGGTGGAGAAGCTCAAAGAATTAAACTTGCTAAAGAACTCTCTAAAAGATCTACTGGCAGAACTATGTATATATTAGACGAACCAACTACTGGCCTACATCAGCATGATATAAAGAAATTACTAGAAATTCTTCACACTTTTGTAAAACTTGGGAATACAGTGGTGGTTATTGAGCACAATTTAGATGTAATTAAAACCGCTGATTATATTGTTGATATGGGTCCCGAGGGAGGTGTTAAAGGTGGACATATTGTTGCAGAGGGTAAACCAGAGGAGATATGCAATATTCCTGGTAGCTATACAGGTCAATTTTTAAAATCTTTGCTCAAATAAAATATAAAAAAATATTATAATTAAAAAGGATTTGGTATATATTAATTTAAAATGTTTAACTTGCTTTCATCACTATCAAAAACAATTCATGCTTCTTTATCGTTAGCTATAATACTTTTTTTAGGATTATTTTATTTAAATGATGGTTTTGCTTTTGACGTTTTGTTTTGGAGTTGGTTAATTAGATATATTCATGTGATTGTAGCAATTATGTGGATAGGGCTACTTTGGTATTTTAATTTTGTTCAAATTCCAAACATGGGTAAAATTCCTGATGAACAAAAACCCGCCATTGGTAAAGTAATAGCACCTGCAGCATTGTTTTATTTTAGATGGGCAGCAGCATTAACAGTTTTATCTGGATTAATTTTAGCTTTAGTAAATGGATACTTGCACGATGCTATGACTTTAAGTATTGGTTCTGGCATACCAAAACACACTGCAATTGGTATTGGCATGTGGCTCGGTTTAATAATGGCTTTTAATGTTTGGTTTGTAATCTGGCCAAATCAAAAAAGGGCTTTAGGCATGGTTGAATGTGATCCTGAATTAAAAGCAAAGTCTGCTAAAACTGCAATGTTATTTTCAAGAACTAACACTTTACTCTCTCTACCGATGCTTCTTTCAATGGTAGCTGCTCAAAACCTTTATTAGATTTTTTCGTCGTTTTTTTGAATTGTTTTTTGAGACACACCCAATCGAACTAAAACTGTGTTTGCAATATATATGGAAGAATAAGTTCCAAATACAACACCAAAAATCATCGCTAAAGAAAATCCTTTTAATACTTCCCCACCAAAAAAGAAAATTGATAAAAGTGCTAGCAAAGTAGTAATAGAAGTAATTAATGTTCTTGATAGTGTTTCATTAATAGAAATATTTGTTAATTCAAAAATTTTGATATCAGAATATTTTCTTAAGTTTTCTCTAACTCTATCGAATATAACAACTGTATCGTTCATTGAATAGCCAACAATAGTTAAAACAGCAGCAATAATTGATAAATTTATTTCAAGGCCAAGTAATGAAAATAAACCTAATGTTACGATAACATCATGAAATAATGCTAAAATCGCACCTAAGCTAAACTGCCATTCAAATCTAATCCAAATATAGATAAGCATTAATACCAGGGCTACTGATATTGCTATTATTCCAGACCTTAGTAATTCTGAACTTACTTTTGGTCCAACATTCTCAACTCTTCTAAAATCGAAATTATTTCCAAAAGATTTGTCTAAATTTTTTTTAATTTCTTCAATAACGTTTTTATTATTACTATTTTCAAATTTAATTAGAAAATCAGTTTCAACACCGAAATTTTTTACTGAAACATCACCTAAATTCATTTGATTTAGATTATCTCTCAAAGAAGAAACATTTATCTCAGACTCACTTGATCTCAACTCAATAAGAGTTCCTCCTTTAAAATCAATACCAAAATTTAAACCTTTAAAAACCAGCAGTAATAAAGAGATAGCTACTAATGAGATAGAGATAATATTAAATTTATTGTAATGTCTATTGAATGCAATCATTTAAATTAAACCTTCTTTTTCCTTGTTTTTTGAAACATATAAAACTGTCAATAATCTTGCTATAAAATATACAGAAAAAAGTGTTGTAAAAATTCCAATTCCTAATGTCAAAGAAAACCCTTTAATAGGGCCTGATCCCATAAAAAATAAAATTATTGCAGCCAATAAAGTGGTTATATTTGCATCAAGAATAGCAGTTCTTGATTTTGTATAACCACTATCAAATGCTATTAAATTATTTTTTTCAATTTTTAGCTCTTCTTTAATCCTTTCAAATATCAAAACATTCGCATCTACCGCCATACCAACAGTTAGAATAATACCTGCAATTCCCGGTAAAGTTAATGTTGCCTCAAATATTGTTAAAACACCTATTAAAAGAAATAAATTTATAATTAATGTAATATTCGTAATTAAACCAAATATTCTATATTTTAGAAAAATAAAAATAATAACTAAAATAAATCCAATTATTAATGCTACCATACCAGCATTAATTGAGTCTTGACCTAAATCTGGTCCTACAGTTCTCTCTTCGATAATATTTAATGGTGCAGGTAATGCACCTGATCTTAACAATAGAGCAAGATCTGTAGCTGATTGAAATGTAAAGCCACCACTTATTTGACCAGACCCACTTGCTATAGTGTCTCTTATGACTGGAGCACTAATGATTTTTCCATCTAGTACTATTGCTAATTGTTTACCAATATTTTTTGATGTTGCTTTTCCAAATCGTTTTGCTCCTACTCTATCTAGCGTAAATGATACAACAGTTTCATTATCTTGGTTATTCATTCTTGGTTGAGCATCTAATAAATTATCACCACTTAAAATAATTCTTTTACTTACAAAATCTTCATCTAATCCATTTTCATATCTTAATTTTTCAACTCCAAATGAATCTTGATTATCATTAGATACAAACCTAAAAGTCAAATTTGCTGTTTTACCTAATAAAGATTTTATTCTCATAGGGTTGTCTAGACCTGGTAATTCTACAAGAACACGGTCATTCCCCCTTTTTAATATATTGGGTTCATTTGTTCCTATTTCATCAATTCTTCGTCTTATAATTTCTAAAGCTTGATCTTGAGATGAAGTTTTTAACTCAACTAAACCTTGTTTTGAAAAACTTAATTCAAAAATTTCCCCT
This sequence comes from Pelagibacteraceae bacterium AG-426-P20, assembly GCA_003210015.1. Lineage (GTDB taxonomy): Bacteria > Pseudomonadota > Alphaproteobacteria > Pelagibacterales > Pelagibacteraceae > Pelagibacter. The sequence continues at coordinate 11,155 of QCNX01000004.1, forward strand.
AAGTCAACAAGCACTAATTCATGAGATTTGAATCTAGGATAGTAAGGATTTATTTCACTTTCTTGATCATTAAAAATATCTATTACTTTTTGTTTTGATTTTTGATCAACTGAGAAAGTTATTTTTTGATTATTTAAATTAATATTACCAATACGAATATCATTATCTTTAAAATAAGTTCTTATTATAGAAGTAGTATTTTGAAGTCTTTGTTCAATTACGGGAGAGTTGTCGATTTCCAATAATAAATAAGATCCTCCTTGTAAATCTAAACCTAAATTGATTTTTTTATTAAAAAATTTTTTGTCAGAGCTTAAAATGTTATTTGAAGCAATAAAAATAAATAACAAACTTATTAAAGAAATGAATACAATTCGTAATTTAGAAAAATATAACATTTTTCAAAAATTAGATTACTTTTTTATTTCTTGTGTATTTAAAAGACTTTGAATGCCTGTTCCTCTAATAACTTCAACAGTAACATTATCAGCAATTTCTATTTCTACTTTGTCATTATCAACAACTCTAGATATAGTACCTGTGATCCCACCAGAAGTTACAACCTTATCGCCTTTTTTTAAACTCTCAACCATTGCCTTATGTTCCTTAACCTTTTTTTGTTGAGGTCTTATTAAGAAAAAATAAAAAATAACAAATATTAATATTAACGGTATAAATTGGCCTATTCCTGAACTTTCCATAAAACTCCTTAATAAAAATGAATATTTATACTATCTATCAGATTAAAACAACTTTAATTGAGTGATATTTTTTCTAAATTGTTCATATAAGGTCTTAGGACTTTTGGAACAGTTATTGAACCATCTTTTTGTTGGAAATTTTCTAATATAGCTATCAATGTTCTGCCTATAGCTAAACCGCTTCCATTTAAAGTACCTGTATATAATGTTTCTTTTTTTTGATTTTTATACCTAGTTTTCATTCTTATAGATTGAAATGTTGAGCATGAAGAGCAGGATGAAATTTCTCTGTATTTATTTTCAGAAGGTAGCCAAACTTCAATATCGTAGGTTTTTTCAGCACTAAAACCCATATCACCACTACATAAAATTACTTTTCTGTAGGGTAATTCTAAATCATCCAAAATTCCTGTAGCACAATTTGTCATTCTCTCAAGCTCCTCTAAACATTTCTCTTGCTCAACTATACTAACCATTTCAACTTTATAGAACTGATGTTGTCTAATCATTCCTTTTGTATCCTTCCCGTAACTGCCTGCTTCTTTTCTAAAACAGGGTGTAGATGCAACATATCGTAAAGGTAATGATTTAAGTTCTATAATATTATTTTTGACAATGTTAGTTAAAATTACTTCAGCTGTTGGTATTAAAAATTTACGACCTGTACCTGCTTCTAATTTAATCTCAAATTGATCATTTTCAAATTTAGGCAACTGACCAGTACCAAACATTGTATTTTCAGAGGCTAATAAAGGAGGTGAAATTTCTTCATAACCATTTTTCATAATGTGTGTATCTAACATAAAATTTGATAAAGCTCTTTCAAGAAGAGCTAATTTACTTTTAACAAATACAAATCTTGAACCAGTGGTTTTAGTTGCTAAATCAAAATCAAGCATTCTCAAATTTTCACCCAATTCATAATGAGACTTGGGTGTAAAATCAAATTTAGGTATTTTTCCAGATTTACTTACCTCTATATTATCATTTTCATCATTGCCATTCGGAACATCCTTGTGAGGAATATTAGGTATATTTGATAAAATTTTTTCCAAACTTTCTTTTACTATTTTTTGTTGTTCATTAATTTTTTCAATAGCTAAAGAGATTTCTTTAGATTTTTCAAATAAAGACTTATCTTTTGATTTTGAGATATCTTTTTTTTCTTTCTCTAGAGACTCTTTTTTTTGAATAAATTCTCTATTTTGTAAGTCGAGATTTTTAAGATTATTTAAATCTATATCAATTGATCTTTTTTCAAGAGCTTTTTCAAAAGAGTCAAAATCTTTTCTTATATCTTTTAAATTATGCATCTGAATCTTTTAAATTTTTATTTTCAATGAATTTTACAGAAAATATTGATAATTCATATAAAATTAACAACGGGATAGCTAAACCAATTTGTGTAATAGGATCAGGTGGAGTCAACAATGCTGCAGCAGCAAATATGATTACAACAACGTATTTTCTTCTCTTTTTTAAAAAATTAGAATCAACAATACCCACTCTTGCTAATAAACTAAGAACAACTGGTAACTGAAAACTTATTCCAAATGCAAAAATAAGTTTCATAACTAAAGAAAGATATTCATTTACTTTAGCTTCTAATTGTATTGGCAGGTTTGTTGATAAACCTGTACTTTCAAATGATAAAAAAAACTTTATCGCTAAAGGCATTATTAGATAATAAACTAACATCCCGCCTAAAAAGAATAAGATTGGTGTTAAAATAAGATAAGGTAGAATAGCAATTTTCTCATGTTTGTAGAGACCAGGGGCGATAAATTTCCATATTTGCATTAAAATAAAAGGACATGTCACAAAAAAAGCTGCAAAAAAAGAAACTTTTAAATATGTCAAAAATGTTTCTTGAAGAGCAGTAAATATTAACCTCCTATCAGTACCATCATTCTTTACTGCTTGCGCAAAAGGTTCTAATAGAAATCCATATAAATGTTCAGCAAAGAAATAACATGCTATAAAAAAAATTATCAAAAAAATAAAACTATGAATTAATCTTTTTCTAAGTTCAGCTAGGTGACTTATAAAGCCACCATCATTTTCATCATGACTCATCTTTTTTATCTTCTTTTTTTTCTATATTATCTGTTTCAATATCAATATTCGAAACTTCACTTTGTAAATTGTTGATATGTTTTTTGGCTGTTCCAATCCATGAACCCACTTTTCTTAACATAACTGGAAAATCTTTTGGACCTAGAACAATTATAGCTATTGCAACTACAATTAAAATCTCAAACCAACCAATAGTAGGCATGTGACTTAATTTTTATCGTTTGAATCTTGATTATCTTCAGAAATATTTTTAGGTTCTGACTCATCTGTTACGTCTGACGCCATCCCCTTTTTAAAACTTTTTATTCCTTTAGCAACATCACCCATCAAACTGGAGATTTTGCCTCTACCAAATAGTAGAACAACTAAAATAACCACAATCGCAATTTGCCAAATTCCAATACTCATAAAAACTTTATAACCTGTTTATAAATATATTAAAAGTGACTTTTTATTTATTATCCTCTTCAGATAGAGTGCCACTTAACATTTCATCAATATTTGAGTAAATGTCATCTTTTTTATCATCTTGTTTTTCTTTATAGAATTTTCCTGTACCAAAAATAGCGTTATCGACACTGGTAGAATCTATTAGTCCTGCCGCACCAAGCTCATCAACTGTAGGTAAATCAGATAATTTTTGCAAGTTAAAATGACTTAAAAAATTTTCTGTTGTTATATATTGAATAGGTTTTCCTGGAACATCTTTTCTACCACCAGGTTTAACCCAATTAAGCTCCATTAAAATTTCAAGTGTATTTGTCCCAAATGCAACTCCTCTAATTTCTTCAATTTCTGCCCTAGTAACTGGTTGATGATAAACAATTATAGCTAAAGTTTCTACAGCTGCCTTCGATAGTTTTTTTTCAACAGTTTTTTCTTGTGACATTAAATTAGACAAAACAGGGGATGTCCGAAAAGACCACTTCTTTGAAATACATACTAAATTTATACCTCTTAATGAGTATTCGTCTTTAAGTTTTTCTAAATATTTTTCGACATTTACTTTTTTTGAAATTTTACTTTCTATTGTTTCAATATCTAAAGGTTCAGCAGCTGCAAAGATTATAGCCTCAATTTCTTTTTCAATAGAGGATGTTTTGGAAGGAAAATTAACTACATTATTATTTTTAATATTTTTTTTCTTTATCATAAGTTTTCCTTAATAAAGATATCATCAAATAATTTATCTTGTTTGATTTTCAAATTACCTTCTTTTACCAATTCTAATGAACCAGCAAAAATTCCTGCTTTGCCTGTCTTTTTATATTTTTTACTTAATTTAAAATTATTGGGTATAAGTTCATCTAAATTTTTCCAATCTATTAGTTTTCCAAAAAATTCTTTAATAGTTTTTATTCCATCTTCTGTTGTAAAAACTGGTAATCTAGGAATATTTATTTTTTGAAAATCTTTAGTCATAATAATTGTAGAATAAGATTTTAAAAGTTCATATAAAGTTAATTTATATTCCCCACTATTGATTGACCTGATGTTTCCTTTCATACCTCTAGCTCTAATTTCTCGACCAAGTCTTTTTCTTTTTAGCATCTGATCAGAGAGTAAACGTATTAACTCTAATTTTTTTAATTGAAGTTTTAATTTTTCTGCAACTTCTAACACTTTGAATTCTTCTTCAGGAGTACCAGGTAATAATAATTTTGATTTTAAATACGCAAGCCAAGTAGCCATTAAAAGATATTCAGAGGCCACTTCAAGGTTTAGATCTTTCTGATTAGTTATATAAACATGGAATTGATCAGCTAATGTTGTAATCGAGATTTCTTCTAGATTTACTTTTTGAGCTTTGGCTAAATCCAAAAGTATATCTAAAGGTCCATTGTAGTTATCTAAATCAATTTCAAATAAGCTTACCTTAGAATCAGACATGATATAATATTAACTTAAAATTTTATAAAATTCTGATGTTTTTTTAAATATAAACTTATTGATTAATGGAGAGTTTTTTCCGACTATTTCCATCTCTTTAAGATTTCCATTGCAATGCAAGGCTATATTACAGCCTGCATTAAACGTTTTAATTGTATTTTCTTTGAGTGTTCCTTTTAGGCTTTTCATTGATAAATCATCAGATATTAAAATATTTTTAAAACCAATTTTATTTCTGATTAATTTAATCAATTTTTTAGAGTGAGTAACAGTATTTTTATTATCAATTTTTTTAAAAAGTATATGTGCTGTCATTGCAAAAAAAGATTTTTTGTTTTTAAAAGCAAGAAAATCATTTTTTTCCAAAAAACTTTGTTTTTTATTTATTATTGGAGTAAAATGATGGCTATCCACCCTAGCTAATCCATGCCCTGGGATATGTTTTATTACAGTGCCTATGCCATTTTCATGATAGCATTGAATACAATAATTTCCTATGTTTGATACAATTTTAGGATCATTAGAAAATGACCTGTTTCCAATTACATTAGAGGCACCTTTTGATCTTAAATCTAAAACAGGAGATGTATTTATATTGACACCTATTAATTTTAATAAATACGAGGTTTTATCGATAAATAATTTATAAAAAAAATTAAATCGTTTATAATTTTTAATGAATTCATTTCCAAAAAACTCTGATGTCAAATTTTCAAAAGAAATAATATTTTCTAATCTATTTACACGACCTCCTTCTTGATCAACTAAAATAGGGTATTTTTTATCATTAAAAATTTTTCTTATTGAGGAAGTCAAATTGTATGTCTGTTTTATATTTTTAATATTTCTAGTAAATAAAATTACTCCCCAAGGTTTATATTTTTTTAAAAAGGATTTTTCTTTATCAGAGAGTTTTGTTGACTTAATGCCAGTAATAAATGATCTACGATTATTCATTAGACTCTAAAAGTTTCCAAAAATTAAATTTTTTTTTTTTCTTACTACTTGATTGTTCAACGTATTCTATAATATTCTTAGTATCATTCTCTAAAATTGGTAACTTTTGTACATAAATATCAATTTTTTCATTAATTGTTTTTAAAGATCTGTAGGATTTTTTCTTATTATCATCTGAAAAATAATATCTACCAGTTAAAAATAGAAATAAAAAAATAATAAATATAAATATCAGGTATTTTATCTCTTTAAACATTACATTTTTTCAGGAGTTGAAACACCAACAATATTCATTCCAGACTTAATTACATTAGAAATTGATTTAAGAAAAATCAATTTATCATCAGTAATTTTTTTCTGATCATTAATAAATCTCTTTTCAGGATTGTCTTTACCAAGGTTCCAGTAAGAGTGAAATAATGATGCCAAGTCATATAAGTATGTCGGTATTCTATGTGGTTCAAGTTTATTACTAGCTACATCAATACATTTAGGCCATTCAGATATTTTTTTTAAAATATTTATTTCATCCTCAGTATATTGAAAATCGTAACTATTAATTTTGATTTCAGAATTTAAATCTTTACCAATATGTCTGAAAACCGAAGCTATTCTTGCATAACAGTACTGAACATAATATAGTGGATTATCTTTAGATTTCTCGATTACATTATCAAAATCAAAATCAAGTTCTACGTCACTACTTCTATTTAGCATAATAAATCTTGTTGCATCTTTTCCAACTTCATTAATTAAATCATCTACCGTTATATAATCACCTTTTCTTTTAGACATTTTAAAGGGTTTTTTATCTTTAATAAGCTTAACCAACTGGCTTACTTTACAAATCAATTTCCCTTTGGAATTTGATAATGCATCAACTGAGGACGATATTCTTTTTATATAGCCTGCATGATCTGCTCCTAGAATATTAATTAAAAAATCAAATTTTCTATCTAATTTATTTTTATGGTATGCAACATCGCTGGCAAAATAAGTCCATGAACCATCAGTCTTTTGTAAAGCTCTGTCTTTATCATCACCAAAATCAGTTGATCTAAAAAGCAATTGCTCTCTTTCTTCCCATTTATCATTGTTTTCACCTACAGGTGCTTTGATTTTTCCTTTATAAACAAATTTGGTTTTTTGAAGATAATCAACAACATTTTCAACTTCTCGATTAAAGACTATTTTTTTTTCACTAACAAAGTTGTCATGATTAATACCTAAAATATTAAGATTTTTTTTAATCAATTTAAGTGCCTCTTCAATTGATAGTTCGGTTAGTTTTTCAGCTATTTGATCAAAATTCTCAAAATTGATTTTTTTATTTGCATTAACTATATTTTCAGCAAAAGTAATTAGGTAATCCCCGGGATAAAGATCTTCATTGTCTGAAGGAAAAGGTTCCTTAAAAAGGTTCTCTCTTATTCTAAAATAAACAGATTTTGTAAAATTTATAATTTGATTACCGTAGTCATTGACATAATACTCTTTTGTTACTTTGTGTTTATTAAATAACAAAATATTTGCAATTACATCACCTAATATGGCTCCACGACAATGACCGACGTGTAAGGGTCCAGTTGGATTAGCTGAAACGAATTCAACTAAGTAACTTTTCTTCTTTTCATTACTATTAATTCCAAAATTATCAGAATCTTTAATCATATTTTGGATAAAGTTAGTCCAAAAAATTGGCTTAAATTTAATATTTATAAATCCTGGCTTAACAACTGAAACATCTTCAATTAAATCATCATTTTCTTTTATAGGTTTTGCCAATAATTTAGCTAATTCTAATGGGGGTTTATTATTTAATTTTGACAAAAACATTGCAACATTTGTTGAGATATCACTGTTAAACTTTGCTGGAGGCATCTCAGCTGTAATACCATCTAGTCTTTCAGGCAAAACCAATTGTCCATTTTTAGCCTGATCTAATATAATTTTTTTTATTTTATCTAAATATTGTTCAAAAATGTTCATTTAATATTATTGTATAGGTTTATAGCATATCGGTCTGTCATTCCTGATATAAAATCTGAAATTGCTCTATACTTATCTAGAGAAAGTTGTTCTTTTGAGATAAATTTTTTTGGATTTTGTTTTATCTTATTAAATAATTTTTTAATTATAGATTTACCCTGATTATTCTTGGTTAAAACATTTTTATTATTATACATTTTTGTTTTTAAAAAAAATCTAATTTCATTTTCTGAATTCTTAATACTATCCGAGAAATCAACCATTAAAAAATCAGTTTTTTCAATATCCTTTGGAGAATTTATTTTATTTCTTGCTAGATTCTTTTTAGTATTATTTATTAAGTCCTTAATCATTAAGTCAATTGAATCTCTTATAATTTGATAAATTGCAATTTGATAATTTTTTTTATTAATCTTATTTTTATATTTTTTATGAATATCTCTAAAGAATTTAATTTCAACCAGCTCTTCTAAACTAAATAAATTTGCTTTTATTCCATCTTGTATATCATGGTTATTATAAGCTATATCATCTGAAATTGCTGAAATTTGAGCTTCAATTGATGGGTACGTGTGAAAATTAACCATATCTTTAAATTTTTTAATGCCTATTAGGTTATCAACTAAGCCTATGTCATCTACAGGTCCGTTATGTTTTAAAAGACCCTCTAAAGTTTCAATTGAAAGGTTTAAACCATTAAATCTTAAATACTTATTTTCCAAAAACATTACTATTCTTAAAGTTTGTAAATTATGATCAAAACCTCCATAATTATCCATGCATTCATTTAAAGAGTCTTCACCAGCATGACCAAAAGGTGTGTGTCCTAGATCATGAGCAAGGCTTAAACATTCAGCCAAATCCTCATTTAGATTGAGATAACGAGCAATTGATCTTGCTATTTGAGCAACCTCCATTGAATGAGTTATTCTTGTTCTAAAGTGATCACCTTCAGTATTTACAAATACTTGTGTTTTATGTTTAAGCCTTCTAAATGAAGCGCTATGAATTATTCTGTCCCTATCTCTTTGGAATGGGCTTCTATATTTAGATGAGGATTCATTAAATATTCTACCTTTGCTTTTAAATTGTCCAATCTTTGAGTATTTTTTCATCCTTTAAAATAAATTAATAAGTATTATATTAGTAATACCAGTGATCAATAATGATAAAAGAAATTAAATTTACTGATAAAGCGCTAAAACAGATCAATACTCTGTTGTCGAAAAAAGATAAGGGGTCTTTTTTTAGAATCGCCATCAAAGGTGGTGGATGTTCAGGATTTCAATATGAATTTACATTTGATCAATCAAAAACTGCAGATGATTTAAATTTTGAAAATATTTTAATTGATAAAGCATCCGCTGATCTTTTAAAAGGATCCGAGGTTGATTATGTTTCTGAACTAATAGGTGAACAATTTAAAATAACTAATCCACAAACTAAATCTTCTTGTGGTTGTGGTGTGTCTTTCTCTCTTTAATGCTCATTTCTTCTTGGAATGTAAATTCCGTACGAGCACGTATTGAAAATATTAAAAGTTATCTTTTAAAGTATAAACCAGATATTTTAATGATGCAGGAAATCAAAACTGAAGATGTAAATTTTCCTTATGATGATTTTTCATCTATGGATTATGAAAGTCATGTATTTGGACAAAAAAGCTATAATGGTGTTGCTATTATTTCAAGAGGAAAATTAAAAAATATAAGAACAGATTTAATTAAAGATAAATTAAAACAATCAAGAATTATTTCTGCTGAAGTTGAGTATAAGAAAAAAGTTGTTCAATTGATAAATATATATACTCCAAATGGAAACCCAGTAGATACAGAAAAATATGACTATAAAAAAAATTGGATGGATCAATTAATTAAACAATTAAAGTCTTTATCCAAAAAAAATTCTAATATTATTCTTGCGGGTGACTTTAATGTCATCCCTGCTGCTGAAGATGTCTATAATGCTAAAAGTTTTGAGGATGATGCTTTGTTCAGATTAGAAATAAGAAAAAAATTTAGAGAGATGATTAATCTAGGTTTAAGTGATGTTTATAGACATTTTAATGAAACAAAAGAAGGTTATACTTTTTGGGATTACATGAGAGGAGCTTGGCAAAAAAATAATGGTATGAGAATAGATCACTTCTTAGTATCAAATTCTTTAATTGATCAAATTAAGTCTGTAAATATAAATAAAGATCCAAGAGGAAGAGAAAAACCTTCTGACCACACACCAATTGAAATTAAATTAGCTTAACGATTTTATCTTATTAACTAATTCCTCATTAATATTACGAGGACTTTTGTCTTGTCTGTTCTTATGTCTTCTTTCGCCAGGTAATCTTACTTCACCCATTGATTTCATTTTATCAAAGAATTCATCTGCATGTTTTTGCCAGTTTGTCCCTGCAGTTTTATCTGGTGATATAGCTAAAATAAATTCACCTCCACTTGGTGGACCACCATCATTATTATCTTTAGCAGCTGTTTCAAAACTAAAATTGTCCCCAACTAAAGCACCAGCCATTAACTCAACCATCATTGCAATTGCAGAACCTTTGTAACCACCAAAAGGAAGTAACACACCGCCATCAGCTATTGCTCCTGGATCAGTAGTCTCCTTACCCTCTTTAGTTAAACCAGTTCCTAATGGAACCTTATGCCCTTCTCTTTTAGCAACTTGTACTTCACCCATTGCCATTGATGCAGTTGCCATATCATAAACAACTGGAGTTTTTCCAGGTCGAGGCCAAGCAAATGAAATTGGATTTGTTCCAAACAATGGTTTGATTGCACCAGCAGGAGCTACTGCAGGTTTATAAGATGTGCATGCAAAAGCAACTAAACCTTCTTCTGCTAATTTTTCTGTTTCAGGCCACATAGCAGCCATATGATGAGAATTATTTATTGCTAGTACTGCTACACCATTTTCTTTTGCAGCTTTTGCTAATTCAGGCAAACCTTTATTTAAAACAACAGGTGCTAAACAATTATTTCCTTGAACTTTTATTACTGATGCTGAAATCTTTTTAACTTCTGGCTTTCCTTTACCATTAATTTTCCCACTCTTTAAACCACTTACATATGCTGGTAATCTAAATAAACCATGAGATAATGAGCCATCTCTTTCAGCATTTCTAATTAAATCTGACAGAATAGATGCTGTTTCATCATCACATCCATTTGCTAATAATGTTTTTTTAGCTAAATCAAAAATTTCATCTAATGTAAGGGAAACTGTACTCATCCTTTTATTAGATATTATTTATGACTAAAGATCAATTTTTTTTTAACAGCCTTTGAAAGATTTTGACATGTTGCCAATTAAATCAAAATACAACTTCTTACCTGGGTTAAGAGTAGCTCCTAATGGATCTAAAACACCCGTGCTAATATTCATATCTTTTGCAACTGCATTAATTATATCAGGGTTAAATTGAGGTTCAGAAAACACACAACTTACTTTATCATGTTCAATTATTTCTCTAATTTCCGCTAATTGCTCTGCTCCAGGCATAACATCTGTATTTACAGTGAAAGCACCTAATACATTTACATCAAATCTCTTTTCAAAATATTGATATGCATCATGAAAAACGATCGATTTAAAATCTTTGTTCAAATCAGATTTTACTTTTTTAGTCAATTTATCTAAATCTTTATGTGCTTTCTTTAAATTAGCTTTATATTTAGAAGCATTTGCTTGATCATTTTCGATTAAATGTTCAGTCATTTCCTCTAATATTACTTTAGCATTCATTGGATCTAACCAAATATGTGGATCATGTTCTCCGTGAGCGTGACCTTCATGTCCGTGGTCATCGTGATCATCCTCTTTGTGGCCATCTTCATCATGTCCGTGGTCATCTTCTTTATGACCTTCTTTATCGTGATCATCCTCTTTGTGGCCATCTTCATCATGTCCATGGTCATCGTGATCATCTTCTTTTTTAGCATGATCGTCGTGTCCATGATCATCACGTTCATCAAATATGTTTCTTTCTCTAAATTTTAATTTATTTAATCCTTTAATTTCCATTAATTCTATTTTTTCAGCTTTTTTGGCTATAGATTTTAATGGTTTTTCTAAAAAGCTTTCTAAGTCTTCTCCAACCCAAAAAATTAAGTCAGCATTTTGTAGCATCTTTGCATGTGATGGTTTTAGTGCAAATCCATGTGGAGAAGCATAACCATCTACTATTAAATCTGGTTTACCTACCCCATCCATCAAATAACTCGCTAATGAATGTATTGGTTTTATTGATGTAACTACTTTGACATCTGCATTTGCTGGTGCAAAAATAGTAAATAAAGATAGTATTGATAGTATAAATGGTAACTTTTTAATGTTTTTCATAATAATAATATTTTAAGGTTGTTATAATATAACACTATGTAATAATATAACATTTATAAGTCAAGTAATTAAATGAGCACAAATCAAAATATACTAGTTAAATTAAAAGAAGCTGGTTTTCGTATAAACAACAAATGGCTAGTTAAAGGTGTAACTTTACAAATTGAAAAAGGCAAAATAGTTACTCTAATTGGCCCAAATGGTTCTGGAAAAAGCACTACTGCTAAAATTGCATTAGGTATTTATAAAAAAATAGACGGAGAAGTTGAAAAATATACAAATAAAGTTGGATACGTTCCTCAAAAAATTTCAATTGATTGGACATTGCCTCTTAGAGTTAATGATTTCATGACGCTAACTGAAAATCTTAAAGCAGAAGCTATTAATGAAGCTTTATCATTAACAGGTGTAATTCATCTTAAAGATAAAAATTTAGGTGATCTTTCAGGTGGAGAATTCCAAAGAGTATTGCTTGCAAGAGCTATTTCAAAAAAACCAGAATTATTAGTACTTGATGAACCCGTTCAAGGTGTAGATTTTACAGGGGAGATTGCTTTATACGAACTTATTAAAAAAATTTCTGATGAATTAAATTGTGGAATTTTATTAATTTCACATGACTTACACACGGTTATGAGCGCAACAGATCATGTTGTTTGTTTAAATGGACATGTCTGTTGTTCAGGAACTCCAATAGATGTTGCTAAAAATAATGAATATAAAGCTTTATTTGGTGAACAAGCTTCTCAAATATTAACAAGATATGAGCATAGACACGATCATATTCATACAAATGAAGGTGAAATAAAGAAAAATTAAATGTTAGATGACTTTTTTATAAGAGCTTTGTTAGCTGGACTTGGTGTTGCAATTGTAACAGGACCTCTTGGATGTTTTGTAATATGGAGAAGATTATCATATTTTGGTGATACGCTTGCCCACTCTGCATTACTTGGAGTTACGCTAGCTTATACTATGGAATTTAATATTGCTTTTTCAGTATTCATAATTTCATCATTAATTGCATTAATTCTAATACAACTTCAAAAAAGAACTAATCTTCCTGGTGATGCTTTACTAGGTCTTTTAGCACACTCTTCTTTAGCAGTTGGACTTGTTGTAATAAGTTTTTTAACATTCATCAGGTTTGATATCATGGGATTATTATTTGGAGATATATTAGCTGTTACAGTTGATGATTTATTAATCATATGGATAGGAGGACCATTAATACTTTTAGTTTTAAAATTAATTTGGAAACCTTTATTTGCATCAACAGTAAATTATGAGTTAGCAGAGGCTGAAGGTTTAAATCCTGATAGAGCCAAAGCAATTTTCACGATCTTAATGGCTGGGATTATTGCAATATCAATTAAGATGGTTGGCTTATTATTAATTACAGGAATGTTAATTATACCAGCAGCTATGGCTAGAAATATTTCTGATAGTCCACAGAAAATGGTAGTCTACTCAATTATTGGAGGTGTGTTATCAGTAATATTAGGTTTATTCTCATCATTAGAATTTAATACATCTTCTGGACCTTCAATTATAGCAGCTGCTTTATTCCTATTCATACTTTCTTTATTAAACATAAAACAATCAATTAAATTGAAAAATTAAATGGGAATCAGTAAAATAGATAAAATGCACAGTCTTTCAAAAAATCAGCAAATTATTTTTGATTTAATTGATAAATCACCTGAGCCATTAAAAGCATACACAATACTTTTTAATGTTCAAAAAAAGGGTATTAAAGCTCCATTACAAGTTTATCGAGCGTTAGATAAATTAGTTGAAATAGGAAAAATTCACAAAATTGAAAGTCGAAATGCCTTTATTGCCTGTCATAATTCAAGTTGTCAGGTAGCTAAAGCTACTGCATTTTCAATCTGTGAGATTTGTGAAAAAGTAACAGAAATAAGTAGCGCAGGTCTTTCTAAATACTTAGCTAATTTCAAAGACAAAGATGGTATGAAATATAATAAATACAATCTTGAGTTTTTTGGATTATGTAAAAAGTGTAGATAATCCTTTATTTTAATAAATTCTTAACATAACTGAAATAATAATAACGAAAGGAAATTTTATGTTTATAAAAAAATATCTAAAATGGATCAGTACGTTTCTAGTTTTAGTGGGAATACTTCTTACAAATTTAAATATATATCCATTAAATATATATTTTCATGGATTAGGAGTTGTTGGATGGACTATTGCAGGATTTATGAGCAAAGATAAAGCAATCTTAACAAACTTTGGATTACAAATTCCATTGTTTGTAATTGGTATTTATAAAGTTATTTTTTAAATGAAAAATTTATTGTTCGTATGCACAGGTAATTCAGCAAGAAGTATTATTGCTGAAAGTATAATAAATAATGAGTATGACGATATGTATAAGGGTTTTAGTGCCGGAAGTAATCCAACAGGAAAAGTAAATGAAGATGTGAAGAATTATTTATTATCAAAACATTATGATCTTTCAAATTATAGATCTAAAAATTTTAATGAGTTTATTAATGGTCAAATTAAAATGGATTTTGTTATTACAGTTTGTAATAATGCCAATAACGAAATCTGCCCTATTTGGCCAAATAAAAATCACATAATTCATTGGGATATAGAGGATCCTGCTAAATTACTTGATGAAACAAATGACTTAAATAAGAAAGACGAAATAATTGAAAAAGTTTTTAACCATATTAATAAAAATATAAAGGAACTACTTAATGAAAAATAAAAGTCGTTATTTTCTTGCTGAACTATTAGGCAGTTGTTTTTTGGTAATGATCATTGTTGGCTCAGGTTTAATGGCTGAAAACTTAACTAATGACGTTGCTGTGATGTTAATTGCAAACACAATAGCAACAGGAGCAGGTTTATTTGTCCTTATTACAGTATTTGCTGATGTATCAGGAGCTCACTTTAATCCATTTGTAAGTATCGCAATGACAATAACTGGAAAATTAAAAAAGAAACTACTACCCTACTATATCATTGCTCAATTGGTTGGTTGCTTGATTGGTGTTGGTTTAGCTAATTTCTTTTTTGAACATGAAATTTATGACTTATCTACTAAGTCAAGAGATGGAATTTACATATTCACATCCGAGGTAATAGCAACATTGGGGCTTATAATTATAATTTTTGGCTCCATGAAGTCAGGCAAAATTGCTGTTGCTGCTAGTGTTGGTCTTTATATTACTGCTGGTTATTGGTTTACTTCTTCAACTTCATTTGCAAATCCAGCTGTTGCAATTGCTAGAACATTTACAGAGTCTTTTACTGGTATTAGTTATTTAAACACTCCTTATTATATTTTAGCTGAACTTGTAGGAATGTTAATTGCTGTATTTATTGTTAAAAGATTATTTTTAGAAAAGAATTAGTTTAAACTAAAGAGTATCCTGAAGATCTAACCGTTCTGATTAATTCTTTTTTGTCTTTAATATTTATTGACTGTCTTAATCTTCTTATATGGACATCTATGGTTCTACTTTCCACATTAACATTATTGGGCCAAACAGTTTCTAATATTTGATCTCTTGAATAAACTCTTTTAGGGTTTGTTAAAAAAAATTCTAACAATCTAAACTCTGTTGGGCCAAGTTGAATTTCTTTTTCATCTCTAAAGACTCTCTTTTCTATTCTATCTAATTTTAAATCTTCAAATATCAAATCATTGGCAACTATATTAGGATCAGATCTTCTCAGAACAGCTTTTATTCGGGCAGATAATTCATTAAAACTGAATGGTTTTGTAATGTAATCATCTACACCACTTTCAAGACCTTTAATTTTGTCCTCTTCTTCACCTTTTGCTGTTAGCATAATAATAGGTAAGTTCTTAAAATTATTATCTTTTCGAATATTTTTGCAAACATCAATACCTGATAAATCTGGCAACATCCAATCTAGTAAGAGTAAATTAGGCTCAAATTTTTTTAATTCTTTTAAACCTTCATTCCCATTTAAAGATGAAGCAACAATAAAACCTTCTTTTTCTAAATTTAGTTGGACTAATTGAATTATTGAAGCTTCATCTTCAATAATAAAAATTTTACCTTTCATCTTGTTATTCTTGAATTACTTTACCCTTTGGTCTGCTACCTTTTAAATATTCACCTTTGACTAAATAACAAACTGTTTCAGCTATATTAGTTATATGATCTCCTGCTCTTTCTAAGTTTTTTGTGGCAAAAATTAAATGAGTAGAGAAATCTAAATTTTTTTTATCTTTAGATAAAAAATCTATTACACTTTCCATTGCAATATAAGTTAAGTCATCAACTTGTTCATCTTTTTCCCAAACTTCTTTGGCTTTATCAAAGTTTTTGTTAACATAACTATCAAGAACATCGTTTAGTTGTTTCATAACGAGTTCTCCAAGTCTTTTTAAATTTCCTAATAGTTCATCTGGCAAATCTAGAGGTAAAGGCTTAACTTTTTTTGCATTACTTTTTGATAGATCTCCTATTCTTTCTAAATCTTGAGAAATTTTTAATGAACTAATTGTTTCCCTTAAATCAATTGCCATAGGTGCTCTTTTAACTAATAAATTCATTATTTGGGTATCTATCTTAGATCTAAATTTATTAATTTCTTCATCACTCTTAATTATTTTATCAATTGAGTCCTTATCAACTTTAATTACCGCATCCATTGCATCACTCAATTGAGACTCGGTCAAACTTCCCATTTTAATTAAAGAGTCTTTAAGAAATTGAAGCTCTTCTTCGTATGACTTTACTGTATGTTCATTGCTCATAATTTATCCAAATCTACCTGTAATATAATCTTGTGTCATTTTATTGTCAGGATTTTTAAAAATTTTCTCAGTTTTTCCAACTTCAATTAACTTTCCTAAGTGAAAAAACCCTGTTTTTTGTGAAACTCGTACAGCTTGAGCCATCGAGTGTGTCACTATAACAATAGTATATGTTTTTTTTAATTCATCAATTAATTCCTCAATTTTTGCGGTAGCTATTGGATCTAAAGCAGAACAAGGTTCATCCATTAAAATTACTTCAGGATTAACTGATATAGCTCTAGCTATACAAAGTCTTTGTTGTTGACCACCAGATAAACTTGTACCCGGTTCATCTAATCTATCTTTTACTTCTTCCCATAGTGCAGATTTTCTTAAACTATTTTCGACAATTTCGTCTAATTCACTTTTGGTTTCACCTTTACCATGAATTTTAGGGCCATAAGAAATATTATCATATATGCTTTTTGGAAATGGATTGGGTTTTTGAAAAACCATTCCAACTTTTTCTCTTAATGCAACTACATCTAAACTTTTGTCATTAATGTCCATACCATCCATTTCAATATTTCCTGTAACTTTACAAATATCGATAACATCATTCATTCTATTAATGCATCTTATAAAAGTGGACTTTCCACAACCAGATGGTCCAATTAATGCAGTGACTTCTTTTTCATTTAAATCTAAATTGACGTCAAACAACGCTTGTTTATCACCATAAAAAACATCCAAATTTTTTGATTTTATTTTGATATTACTCATTTAGTTCCATCGTTTTTCAAATTTTTGTCTTAAATATACTGCAACGAAATTCATTACAATTAAAAAGGTTAAGAGCATCATAATAGTTGCTGAAGTTTTTTCAACAAAGCCTCTTTCTGCAGACTCAGACCATAAATAAACTTGAACTGGTAATGAAGAAGATGGATCAACTGGACTTGAAGGAATATCAACAACAAATGCAACCATACCAATTAAGATAAGTGGTGCTGTTTCACCTAAAGCTTGAGCTAATCCAATTATAGTTCCTGATAAAGTTCCAGGTAATGCTAATGGCACAACATGGTGAAAAACAGATTGGAACTTGGATGCACCAACAGCGAGAGCACCTTCTCTTATAGAAGGTGGAACAGCTTTTAATGATGCTCTACATGGAATGATAATTCTTGGTAAAGTCATTAACGCTAAAGTTATTCCAGCAACTAATGGTGTTGATCGAGGCAATTGTATAGTAGCAAGTAAAATCTGAAGAGCAAGTAAACCGTAAACAATGGAAGGCACTGCTGCTAAATTGTTTATATTGATTTCAATAAAATCTGTAATTTTATTTTTAGGGGCAAACTCTTCCAAATAAATTGAAGCTAGAACAGCTACAGGAAAAGCTAATAACAAACAAATTAAAATACTATAAAAAGATCCAACTAAAGCTCCACCTATACCTGCTAGTTCTGGATCTCTAGAGTCACCATTGTTAAAGAAATAATTGTTAAAATTTTTACTTATCTTTTTATTTTCAACAAAATAATCATATATAACTAATTGAAAGTCAGAGATTCTTCTTCTTTCTTCTGGGAGATCTCTTGGATAATTACCTTTATGTAATTGATCAATGTCATCTGAGGCTGTTAAATCCAACGTGATTGTTTTACCTATTAAGTTATTATCTTTTAAAAAGGCTTTTTTAATCTCAATTTCAGCGTCACCACTAAATAGCCTCAATAATTCATCTTCTTCATCTCTATCTTTTGCCGGATAAGCCTTTATTAAATTTTCTATCATCAGATCATAAAAATCAGCTTCCATTATATCTTCCTCAGATGCACCATTTTGAATTTCTAGTAACTCCTGATCAAAGAAAATCTCAGTTGTGATTACTGTTTTTTTAAAAGCTGAACTTCCTTTTGAGAAAATATTTTGAACTAAAATAACAACGAATAACAAAGCTACAAAAATAGATGTTAAACCATAAAATCTAAACCTCTTTTCAGCTTGATGTCTTTTTTTTAATCTTTCTTCTTTAGTCATATTTTTCTCTATATTTTTTAACAGCTCTTTGAGCAATATAATTCAATACTAGTGTTGCTATAAATAATGTAAGTCCTAAAGCAAAAGCAGACTGGGTTTTTGGACTATCAAATTCTTGGTCACCAACAAGGATCATAACAATTTGAGTTGTAATTGTTGTGGTAGACTCTAAAGGATTAATTGTTAAATTTGCTGCGAGACCAGCTGCCATTACAACTATCATTGTCTCACCTATCGCTCTTGATACTGCTAATAAAACTGATCCTATTATACCAGGCAGTGCCGCAGGGATTACAACTTGTTTGATAGTTTCTGACTTAGTTGCTCCTACAGCGTATGAACCATCTCTTAATGATTGTGGTACAGAATTTATTACATCATCAGATAAAGAGGAAACGTAAGGTATAATCATAATACCCATAATTAATCCTGCAGCTAAAGCACTCTCAGATGAGACAGTTAATCCTAAATTTTCACCTACTTGTCTAAAAAAAGGTCCAACAGTTAATGCAGCAAAGAAACCATAAACTACAGTTGGTATACCTGCTAAAATTTCAATAATTGGTTTAGATACTCTTCTTACTTTAGTTGAAGCATATTCAGCCATATAAATTCCTGAAAACAAACCAACAGGAACAGCAACTAGCATAGCAATAAAAGCAATGAAAGATGTCCCTGCTATTAACGGAATAAAACCAAAAGCATCTTTCAGTTCTTCATATTCCGCAGCTGTTATTGATGAAGCATCTCTTACAAAAGCTCTTTGAGGACTCCAATTTGTACCAAATAGATAATCAAAAATATTAATGACTGAAAAAAACTTGATACTTTCAAAAAGTAGAGAGAATATTATTCCAAGAGTTGTCAATATTGCTATTAAAGAGGATACAAATAATAGACCTTTTAAAATAACCTCAACATCATCTCTTGCTTTATTATTATTTCTTATTTTTTTTAATGAATAAACTACTGAAGCAATTATTATTCCAAAAATCAATACTACTTTAGAATTAGTAAAAAGATTTATAAATTTTGCATATGCGAGAGCACTTTCTTTTAAAATACTATCAATGTCACCAAAATAAGTTCCTAAATGAATAGCTTTAATCTTTTCATAAATTAAGTTTGCTTCATTTTTGTCATTAAAAACTGCACCTTGATTAGCAGCTGTTTCTATAATTATTGATTTAATTATTGTAGGTTCAAATAACGACCAAACTAATAGAAATACTAATGCTGGTATTGAACACCATAAAACAAGATAATACCCATAAAATTTTGGTAAGGCATTTA
Source organism: Pelagibacteraceae bacterium AG-426-P20 (assembly GCA_003210015.1). Taxonomy (GTDB): domain Bacteria; phylum Pseudomonadota; class Alphaproteobacteria; order Pelagibacterales; family Pelagibacteraceae; genus Pelagibacter. The sequence continues at coordinate 31,219 of QCNX01000004.1, forward strand.
ATTTAATATTATCTTTTATAGAAATCGTTTTTGTTTTTGATTTTCCATAAAAAAATAAAGAAATAGAAAATATACTAATTAAGAATATTAGAACGATGTTCATTCGCCCTGAGTGATATATTCTTAATGTTACAGAAATATTACAAATTAAATCTAAGATTGAATTAAAAAAAAAAGGCCAGTAATTACTGGCCTTTTTTTGGGGATAAATGAAAATTATTTTATCTTAATTGTGTTTAAATCTATTGCAGCTGTTCTAGTAACTTTGTATTTATCTGAAGCTAAAGGAACTAATCCTATTTCAGCTAAATAACCTCTACCACCCATAGCTTTTTTAGAAGTAAACTCTTTTAGATATTCTTTAATACCTGGAATTACACCGATATGCGCCTTTTTAACATAAAAGAACAAAGGTCTAGCAATCGGATAAGAGTAATCCTGAATACCTTCTAATGACGGTTGAACACCATTAATCGCTGATGCTTTTATCTTATCTTTGTTAGCTACTAAATAACTGTAACCAAAAAAACCGAAAGCGTCTGGATTAGATGAAAGTTTTTGTACAATTAAAGTATCATTTTCACCAGCTTCAACTGCATAACCATCTTCTCTCATTTTAGCACATTCTTTTTTAGCTTTTTTTCCAGCAGCATCATAAAGAGATTTTGCTGTTTTTGAGCATCCTTTACCCATAACTAAAGAATTCCATGCATCTCTAGTTCCAGATGTAGGAGGAGCTATTAAGATTTCGATTTTTTTACTTGGAAGACTTGCATCAATATCACTCCATTTTTTATAAGGATTTTCAACAAGTTTTCCATCAACATCTACTTTTAATGCTAAAGCTCTCCATAATTGTTCTTTTGTAAAATCTGCATCTGGAGCATTCACTGAGTGTGCAAATGAAATACCATCATTACCTACTACTATTTCAATAATTTCTGCAACTCCATTTTTCTCACATAAAGCTTTTTCTTTAGGTTTAATTGCTCTAGAAGCATTTGTTACATCTGGATGATTAGCACCAACACCAGCGCAGAACAATTTCATTCCACCACCAGTTCCAGTACTTTCAATTACAGGTGTTTTAAATTTACCACTTTTACCAAATTTTTCAGCAACCACAGTCGCGTACGGGTATACTGTAGATGATCCTACAATTTTTATTTGATCTCTTGAGTAACTAGTTGTTGTAAAACTAAGAACTAAAAGAAACCCTAATAAAATATTTACTAATCTATTCATATTTCTCCTTTGTTTAGATTCGTTATGCACTAATAAATAAATCTGAATATTAAATATTTTATTAAAGGAAGGTTAAAGTTTTGTTACAAAGACTAACTTTTTAGTTGAATTAAATTGAATTGAATTTCAGATCTATAGTAGTTCCTTGATTTTCTTCACTATTGATAATCATTTCACCTCTATGCTGAGAAACTAAATGTTTAACAATTGCAAGACCTAAGCCTGTTCCACCAACACTACGACTTTTACTAGGATCAACTGTGAAAAATCTTTCAGTGATTCTATGTATAAATTCTTTAGGAATTCCTACTCCTTGATCAGATATAGAGACAATATTTAAATCACCCTCTTTTTTTGTAGCAATTTTAATTTCTTTACCTTTTTCACTGTATTTAATTGAATTATCAATGAGGTTCGTAAAAATTTCTATTAATTTATCTCGATCACCAATGATTTTAAAATTCTCAGTTTTTTGTAAATTTAAATTTATATTGTTTTTTTTAACAATATTTTCATAAGTCTTCATTACATAGTTAAGTACTTCTATTAAATCTATTTCATGAGTTGGTCTTATATGCTCTTGCAACTCAATCTTTGAAAGAGATAATAAGTCTCTGATTAAATTTTCCATCCTTTCTGATTGGGAGGTCATTACTGGTAATAAATTAGTAACTTCAGAGTTCTTTTTTAAATCAGCGTTATTTTCAAATGTCTCAAGTCCCATTTTAATAGATTGGAGTGGAGTTCTTAATTCGTGAGAAACATTTGCAACAAAGTCTGATTTCAGTTGTTGAAATTTATGAAATTCAGTTAAATCTCTCATAAAAAGCAAACAAGATGGCTCATCAAAAAACAAATTATGATTATCTTGGTAGATTGTTACGTTCATTCTAAGAACTGAAGGGTTTCGTAGCTCTATTTCAAGATCATTAGAATTTTCTCCATTGAAAGCTTTCTCAATCGAGATTAACAAGTCAGGATTTCTTAAAAATCCACTTATATTTTCGTTCAACTTTGTTTGAAATCTTTTACTGGCTGAACTGTTGCTAAATATTATTTCTTTAGATTTATTTAAAATTATAATCCCTTCAGGTATATAGTTTAAAAGATTATAAATAGTTTCTCTATATTTCTTACTTTCATTTTCATCTATTTTATTATCTTCAATTTTAACTTCTGTGTTAATGCCTAAAACTCTTTCCTTTTTCAAAAGAAAAAATAACAAGATAGCTATTATGATTAACAAAACAAATGTTAAAAGTTCCATAAACTACTTTACTCTTCCGTATACATCCTGAAATCTTACAATATCTGTTTCTTTTAAAATCGATCCTACTTGAGCTTCAATAATTTTTACTGGTTTTTTGTAGGGATTTTCTATTCTATGGATTGCACCAAGTGGAATAAAGATTGTTTCATCAGGTTTCATTGTAAAATATTTTTTGTTTAATGTAATTTTAGGTTTACCATGAGTAACTACCCAGTGTTCAGCTCTGTGATGATGTTTTTGAAGACTTAATATACCTTTTGGTTTTACATATAATTCTTTAATTAAGAATTCCTTACCATTGAATAAATTAACATAACTGCCCCAAGGTCTATGAAATACATTCTTCTTTTTAAAATAATGTCTCTTATTTCTTCCATACATTTTACAAATTTCTTTCCAAGATCCTAAATCAGACCATGGAACATCTAATTTGATCGCATTTATATCTTTAGTTTTTTCTAATATCGCATAGTCAAAAGACTTAGCTGTTGCTTTAGTAAATGCTTGTTTGTTTAAATAATACACATTACTTTTATATTTTGCTTTTGTTACAGCTTTGTTACAGTTTCGGTAAATATTTGGCTGATATTTCTTGAAATTATTAATTATTGAATCTTTTCTCAAATAAAACATTCCAGAATTCCAATAACCTTTTTTACTAATTATTTGTTTAGCTCTAGCCTCTTTTGGCTTTTCTACAAATCTAGTTACTTTGTTATTTCTTGTTAAAAAATATCCAAATTCACTAGAAGGCATTGTGGGTTTAATCCCAAAAATAAAGATATTATTTTGAGTGAGTTTCTTTTGATTTTTTTTAATAGATTTATTAAACAAACCAACCTTCTCAATCAAATGATCAGCAGCTAAAAACATTAAAGGTTGTTCGTTTGGAATATCTTTGATTAAAGCGGTGCTTAATATAGCTGGTGCTGTGTTTCTTTTAGATGGCTCTAAGACTATTTTAAATTTTCTTATTTTGTGTTTCTTTAGGTGTTGTTTTACTTGTCTTAAATATTTTGCATTTGTGCTTATAATTGGTGGATCAAATATAGATGCTTTAACTCTCTCTAGTGTTTTACCCAATAAAGTCCAATTACCAAAATCTATAAACTGTTTAGCTTGGTGTTTTTTAGCATTTGGCCAAAGTCTTGTTCCTGCTCCACCACATAAAATAACTGGGCGAATTTTCATTAAATTTTTGAGTAATCCTTAACTTCTTTTTTCTTACCTGGATGCGTTGGTGCTCCTAAATAAGCGGGTCCAACTGTTTGAGCATATTTCCAAAGTGTTCCTGATCCAAAATCAGATTTTCTAGCCTTCCATTTTCTTTTTCTTGAAGCTAATTGAGCCCTAGTTAATCGAACATTAATAGTTCCCTTTTTAGCATCGATATCAATCATATCTCCATTACGTAATAAAGCGATTGGACCGCCTAATGCAGCTTCTGGACCAACATGGCCTACACAAAAGCCTCTTGTTGCTCCTGAAAACCTTCCATCAGTTATTAAGGCAACCTTCTCTCCTTTGCCTTGACCATAAATAGCACCAGTTGTTGAAAGCATTTCTCTCATACCTGGTCCGCCTACTGGGCCTTCATATCTAATAATAATTACATCACCATCTTTGTATTTTTTACTTTGAACTGCTTTCATTGCACTTTCTTCATTATCAAAACATCTTGCTCTTCCAGTAAATTGTAATTTTTTAAGACCTGCTATTTTTACAATTCCACCATCTGGAGCTAAATTTCCTTTTAATCCAACCACACCACCATCTGGTGATAAGGGTCTATTATAAGCTCTTAAAACTTTTTGTTTTGGATTAAACTTAATTCCTTTTAAATTTTCTTTCATTGTCTTTCCAGTTACAGTCATACAGTCACCATGAATATAGCCACCATCATAAAGAGTTTTTAAAAGCATTGGCACGCCACCTGCTAACCACATGTCTTTTGCAACATATTTTCCACCTGGTTTTAAATCAGCAAGATAAGGAGTTTTTTTAAATATTTTTGCAACATCCATTAAATCAAATTTAATTCCTGCTTCATTTGCAATTGCTGGTAAATGTAAAGCTGCATTTGTTGAGCCACCAGTTGCAGCAACTATTGTTGCAGCATTTTCTAATGCTTTTTTTGTTACAATGTCTCTTGGTTTAATTTTTTTTGCTAATAATTCCATTACCATTTTACCACTTAACTTTGCATACTTATCTCTTTCTTCATAAGGAGCTGGTGTTCCTGCTGAATAAGGTAAGGCTAAACCAATAGCTTCTGATACACAGGCCATTGTATTTGCAGTGAATTGACCGCCACAAGCACCTGCACTTGGACATGCAACTAATTCTAATTTTCTTAATTCTTTTGCTGACATTTGCCCTGATGAATGTTTTCCAACTGCTTCAAAAACATCTACAACAGTTACGTCTTTTCCTTTGTATTTACCTGGAAGTATTGATCCACCATAAATAAAAACACTTGGAACATTTAATCTAACCATCGACATCATCAAACCTGGTAAAGATTTATCACAACCTGCAATACCTACTAATGCATCATAACAATGACCTCTAACAGTAAGTTCAGCAGAATCTGCTATTACTTCTCTAGAAATTAATGAAGACTTCATTCCTTCATGACCCATTGCAATACCATCAGTTACAGTAATTGTACAAAATTCTCTTGGCGTTCCACCTGAGGCTCTAACACCTTTTTTAACCGATTGAGCTTGTCTCATTAAAGCAATATTACACGGAGCTGCTTCATTCCATGTTGATACAACACCTACAAAAGGTTTAGAGACATCTTTCTCGGTTTCACCCATAGCATAATAAAATGATCTATGTGGGGCCCTGTCAGCACCTAAAGAAGTATGTCTACTTGGTAATTTTTTCTTATTAAATTTCCGCATTATAAACTTTCAATAGTTAATGATATTTTTTTGATATCATCTTTTAAATTATTATAGTTAGTTTTTTCTTGTTCAACAATATTTTTTGGTGCTCTATCAGTAAAACCTTTATTAGATAATCGTTGAGATATTTTGTTCATTTCTTCTTGATATTTGTTCTGTCTTTTAAGTAAGTTTTCTTTTATTAAATCTAAATCAACATTCTCATCAAAATATATCTTAAATATGTCGCCTGATATAACTAATGTAGCTGATGGTTTATCTTGATCTTTATCAAAAAAATTATTGATACGACCAAGTTTTTTAAAGACCACTTCATTATTTGTCATTAAAGATTTGTTCTTATTAGTAATTTTATCAACTGAAATATCAATAAATGAGCCTGGACTCACATTTAATTCATTTTTAAATGATCTAAGTTCTGAAATAACATTAATAATCTTTTCTACATCTTTCATGGATTGATCTGTCTTGGCTTTTCCAGATGGCCAATTAGCATGCATAAGAAAATTCTTATTTGATTTATCAAATTTATTTTTTAACCAAATTTTCTCTGTAACGAATGGGATAAATGGATGAAGAATAACTAGGATCTGTTTAAATATGTAAGCTGATACCTCTTTTACCTCTTTTTTAACTTTTTCATCATCTGAAAATAACATAGTTTTTGAAAGCTCAATGTACCAGTCACAATAAGAGTGCCAAGCAAACTGGTAAGCATTTTTAGCTGCTTCATCAAATCGATAATCTTTAAGATTTTTCTCTATTTTAATTTTTGTTTGAATTAATTCTGAATAAATCCATTTATTAATATTTACTGTAATCTTAGGAACTTTGTCTGTTTTACTAAAATCACATTTATTAGTAATTAAAAAATTATTAGCATTCCATAGTTTATTTAAAAAGTTCCTATATCCTTTAACTCTGTCTTCAGAAAGTTTTACATCTGTTCCAGGTGATGCCATTGAAAGAAGTGTGAATCTTAAAGCATCTGCGCTATACTTTTCAATTAAGTCTAGAGGATCAATAACATTTCCTTTTGACTTAGACATTTTTTGTCCCTTTTCATCTCTAACTAAAGCATGAACATAAATATCTTTGAACGGTTCTTTGTTTAAAAACTCCATACCAAACATCATCATTCTAGCAACCCAAAAAAAGATAATATCAAAACCAGTAACTAAAACTGTTGTAGGGTAAAATTTTTTAACAAAATCTTTTTTATCAGGCCAACCTAATGTTGCAAACGGCCATAGACCAGATGAAAACCATGTATCTAATACATCTGGATCTCTAACTAAATTAACATCTTTTTTATAAAACTTCTTCGCTTGCTTTTTTGCATCACTTTCATTTGTTGCAACAAATATTTTTTTATCAGGGCCATACCAAGCTGGTATTTGATGACCCCACCAAAGTTGTCTTGAGATACACCAAGGTTCAATATTGTTCATCCATTGAAAATAAGTTTTAGACCAATTTTCAGGAAAGAAATTTGTTTTTTTAGATTTTACTATTTTCTTTGCTTTTACAGATAATTTTTTTGCATTTACAAACCATTGTTCTGTTAAAAAAGGTTCTATAATTGAATTAGATCTATCACCATAAGGGACTTTATTTTTTATATTTTCTTCTTTAACAAAAAATTCTTTTTCTTTTAATTCTTCTAGTATTTTTTTACGGGCTTCAAATCTATCCAATCCAATATAATTTTCTGGAGCGTTTTTATTTATTTTACCATCTTTAGTAAAAACATTTATTATATCAAGTTTATTTCTTTGTCCTACATCGTAGTCATTAAAATCATGTGCTGGAGTTATTTTTAAAGCACCTGTTCCTTGTTCTGGATCAGCATAATTATCCTTTATAATCTTTATTTTTCTCCCAACAATTGGGATAGTAACTATCATACCAACATATTTCTTAAATCTTTTATCTTTTGGGTTAACTGCAATTGCAGTATCACCAAGCATAGTTTCAGGTCTTGTTGTTGCGATAGTGATAAATTCATCAGAATTATCTATTGGATACTTAATATAGTAAATCTTAGAATTCATTTCTCTTTGATCTACCTCTAAATCAGATATTGCTGTTTTTAATACAGTGTCCCAATTAACAAGTTTTTCTGCTTTATAAATTAGTTTTTTTTTATGTAATTCAACAAAAACTTTAATTACAGATTTGGAAAGATTTTTATCCATCGTAAAGGCATTTCTGGACCAATCACACGAGCAACCAAGTTTTTTAAGCTGGTTGATTATTATATCTCCATACTGATTTTTCCATTCCCATACTTTTTCGATAAATTTTTCTCTTCCTAGATCATTTTTATTTAAATTTTCTTTTTCTAATTTCTTTTCGACAAGGGCTTGAGTAGCAATACCCGCATGGTCTGTTCCTGGTTGCCATAGAGTTTCATGGTTATTCATTCGATAATAACGTACCAATAGATCTTGTATTGAATTATTCAAAGCATGACCCATATGCAGGCTACCAGTTACATTAGGTGGTGGAATAACAATTGAATATTTTTTTGAATTTTTTTTAGGTTTAAATAATTCGTTTTTTTCCCAGTAAGAGTAAATATTATCTTCTACTTCAGAATGTATATATTTATCACTATTCATGGGTTAAGTAGTTTATAATTTAATAATTCAAATTAACAATAATCAAATTAGATCGTTATTTAATAGACTAATCACAAATATTTTATATAAAACTCCTTGTGGCTATCCACTAAAACTTATGGCAACGTGGCGGAATGGTTACGCAGAGGATTGCAAATCCTTGTATCCCGGTTCGATTCCGGGCGTTGCCTCCAAAAAAATTCTTGTTTTAGTTTGAAAAAAAAGTAAGTTGAGTTTTTTACATTCCTCGGTAGCTCAGTTGGTAGAGCAGTTGACTGTTAATCAATTGGTCGCAGGTTCGAGTCCTGCCCGAGGAGCCAAAAATTTTATCCTACTTTTGAACTTGTACTATTTGATAACTGTAAACTTTTATCAAATTTTAATTTCTGGTCATTACTTAGTTCTGAATAAAGTTTCATCAAAAAATTATAATTTACATTCATATGACCCTCTTTTGATTTTTCTATGTTAATTAAATATTCAGAAAAATCCTCAAAGAAATAGTTAATTGGCACTTTTAAATAATTAGATAATTGTAATAATCTAATTGAACTAACTCCATTCGTTCCTTTTTCATATTTTTGAATTTGTTGAAAGGTAACATTTATTGCCTTAGCAACTTTAGTTTGGGTCAAACCAAGTGCTAATCTTCTTAGCTTAAGCTTATTGCCTAAGTGCTTGTTGAAATTGTCTTCCATTAAGACCCCTCTTAATTAAATTTTAAAAACATATTGAACTCATTAATTAAGGTTCGTGCAATAAAAAAATTTATTTATTTTATTAGGAATTCAAAGAAATTATAAACCCTGTCAAGCTTTAGATTTAGATATATATATAATTTATTTATTGAAATTCTGATGTTTTAATTGATCTTTTTAGTAAAGTATTGCAGAGATACTACAAAATTTGGCTTAAAAACAGCTTGGTTCTTTCGCTCTTAGGATTGGCAAAAAATTCTTTTGTTCCAGCTTTTTCTACTATTTTACCTTCGTCCATGAAAATCATACTATCTGCAACTTCTTTAGCAAATCCCATTTCATGAGTAACTACTATCATTGTCATTCCTTCTTTCGCCAAATTAACCATAACATCAAGAACTTCTTTGATCATCTCAGGGTCTAAAGCTGATGTAGGTTCATCAAAAAGCATAATTTTTGGTTTCATGCATAAAGCTCTTGCTATTGCTACCCTTTGTTGTTGGCCTCCAGATAGTTGACCAGGATATTTTTGTGCTTGATCTAATATTTGAACTCTTTCCAAATGCTCTAAAGCTAATTTCTCAGCTTCTTTTTTTGGCATTTTCTTAACCCATATCGGTGCTAGTGTGCAATTATCTAAAATTGATAAATGAGGGAATAAGTTAAACTGTTGGAATACCATTCCAACTTCAGCTCTAATTTGTTCTATATTTTTTGTATCTTCAGTAAGAGTATTGCCATCAACAATTATGTCTCCCTCTTGATGTTCTTCTAATCTATTTATGCATCGTATTAATGTAGATTTTCCTGAACCAGAAGGGCCACAAACAACAATTTTTTCTTTTGGTTTAACTTCTAAATTTATTCCTTTTAAAACTTGAAAGTCCCCAAACCATTTATTCATATTGTTAATTTGAATTATATTATTTGACATAAATATTTATCGTTCTGTTTTATATTTTTCTTCTAAATTATAGCTATATTTACTCATTGCATAACAAATAATCCAGAAAATTATTGCTGCAAATACATAGCCTTCCATGGCAAAGCCTAACCATTCTGGATTAGTTTTGGCTAAATTAAGCATTCCTACTATTTCTAATAAACCAACTACAAAAATCAGTGGAGTATCTTTAACTAGAGCTAGAAACGTATTAGCAATACCTGGTATTACTAATTTTAAAGCCTGAGGTAAAATTACAAATATATGCATTCTCCAATATCCCATTCCTAATGATTTTGCAGCTTCGTATTGTCCCCTTGGAAGCGCTTGTAAACCTCCTCTTATAACTTCGGCAACATATGCTGCCTCAAATAAGGAAATAGCTATTATACATCTTACCAATTTATCTATGAAAAAGTCTGCTGGTAAAAACATTGGAAACATTACAGCAGACATAAATAACACTGTAATTAGAGGTACGCCTCTCCAAAATTCAATAAAGCCTATGGATATGTATCTGATTAAAGGAAATCCAGATCTTCTTCCAAGTGCAAAAGCCATACCTATTGGAAAGCAAAAAATTAAACAGAAGAAAGAAATTATAAAAGTTAATGATAATCCACCCCATGCACCAGTTTCTACCCAGTTTAAACCATCTAATTTTCCTAATTCGATCAATTCCTCGTAAAAAATAAAATATTTTAATAAAACGTAAAGACCAAAAGGAACTATTAGGAAGTAATAAAACTTAAATTTACTAGGAATGAAGAAACCAATTATAATAGATAAAATTGCAGCTATTATTCCATATGAAAAATCAAAAAACACTGGACCACCTGAAATAAAGAAAAAGATAAATAGGAATGCTATAAACGGATAAATCACAACATAATACAGAGTTAAGTATTTTTTAAATCTGTCTGTAGCAAAGTATCCGACTGATCCAAGTAAAGCTAAAGCTATAAAAGATAAATTTATTCTCCATTGTTCACCATTAGGGTACATACCGTACATAAACCTTCTCATCCAAACTTTTATATAAGTCCAACAAGCTCCAGATCCTGTGCAAACATCTTTAGAGTCTCCAGCAAAACTAGCATCAACAAAAAACCAACTTAGTACAGGTGGAATTGATTTAAGAATTATAAATATGATCAATAAAGATAAGACAGCATTAAAATTATTGGTATTAATGTGCTTATTTAATAAGTCTAATTGTTTAATACCACTTAATTCAATTCTTATAAAATAAAGCCCAATAAATCCAAGTATTAATGGTAACAAAAAACTAAAAAAATTAGGTAAAAAACCTGTGAGATTTATATTAAAAAAAGAATTTAGAAGAACATCTAAAACACTTATAAAAAATAAAAAAGAGCCTAAATACAAAAAAGTATAAAGATTAGATTTATCAGGTTTTAAAAAATTTATTTTAGACATTATTTTTCCTGTATTGCTATTTTTCTATTGTACCAATTCATTAATATTGAAATTGAGATACTTAAAGATAAATAAGTAAACATTGTAATAGATACAATTTCAATTGCTTTACCAGTTTGCATTAAAGCTGTTCCTGCAAAAACTAATACTAAATCAGGATAGGCTATTGCAGCAGCTAGTGAAGAATTTTTAGTAAGATTTAAATACTGATTTGTTGTAGGCGGTATTATTATTCTCAGAGCTTGGGGCATTATTACAAGTTTAAGTACTTGATTTGGTGTAAGACCAATTGATGCTGCTGCCTCTTTTTGTCCTTTACCAACACCTTGTATTCCAGCTCTAACACATTCTGCTATGAATGTTGCGGTATATAAAGATAAAGATAATGCTAATGCAATTAATTCAGGTGGCAAACTTACACCACCTTCATAAATAAATGAAGTTGTAGCTAATTGTTTTAAAACAGGAATTTCAAATGAAAGTCTTACGCCACCAATTAAAAAACTTAAAAGAGGTAAAATTAATAATAAACCTATTGAAATTAATAGAACTGGTGTTTGCTTACCTATTGTTTCTTGTTTTTTTTTTGCGTGAGCACGAATGACAATTATTGCAATAATTGCAGCAACTATTGAATAAAAGAAAACATTAAAATTCTGCCAGATAAAAGCAGGAACAAATAAACCTTTAATTGTTAAGAAAGAAATTCCAAACATTGGTTCTGCATCCTGTGGGAGCGGTAAAGCTCTTAGGGCGGCAAAATACCAAAAAAATATTTGTAAAAGTAGAGGTATGTTTCTAAAAAATTCCACATAAAAAGCTGCAAATTTATTTATTAGATAATTTGGAGATAATCTTGCTATACCAACTATTACTCCAAGTATGGTTGCAAGAATAATTCCAATGACTGAAACTAGTATTGTATTTAATAAACCAACTAAATAAGCTCTAAAGTATGAATGTGAACCATCGTACTCTATTAAAGAAAATTGAACATCAAATGATGACTCTTGAGATAAAAAACCATAACCAAAATCAATACCTCTATTTTCCATATTGACTTGTGCGTTATATGTAAAAAAACCAAAAACTAAAACAACAGCTAAAACTGTAATTAGTTGAGGACCAATATCTTTAAGTTTAAAATTCACTGTGAAAATAATTATATGAGTTTATAAAAAAAGGGCTAGAAAAATCTAGCCCTTTTTAACTAATTTATTTATTAAATTATCTTGATGGTGGAACGTATAAAATACCACCTTTAGTCCATAATTCATTTGGACCTCTGTCTGGTAAAATACCAGTGTCAGCTATATTTCTCTTATAACTTTCACCATAGTTTCCAACTTGTTTGATAATTCTTAAGTTCCACTCATTATCTAAACCGAATGCTGCACCCATTTCACCTTCAGCACCAACTAATCTTTTGATTTGAGGGTTATCTGAAGTTTTCATTGAGTCTGCATTAGCTGAAGTAATACCGTATTCTTCTGCTTCGATCATAGTGTTCAAAGACCATCTAACGATATCTTCCCATACTGAGTCACCTTGTCTTACAACTGGTCCTAAAGGTTCTTTAGAAATAGTTTCTGGTAAAACAATGTGTTCATCAGGGTTTTTCATTTTAGTTCTTTGAGCAGCTAAACCAGATTTATCAGTAGTATAAGTATCACATCTACCTGCATCATATGCAGCTACAACTTCGTCAGCTTTTTCAAAAGCAACTGGCTCATAAGAAATTCCTCTTGAATTAAAGAAGTCTCTCATATTTAACTCAGTTGTTGTACCAATATTTGTACAAGCTGAGATACCATTTTTAAATTGGCTAGTTGAAGTAATACCTGAACTTTTTCTTACCATGAAACCTTGTCCATCGTAAAAGTTCACACCTACGAAAGTAAGTCCGATATCAGCATCTCTAGAAAGAGTCCAAGTTGTGTTTCTTGATAAGATATCAATCTCACCAGAAGTTAAAGCTGTAAATCTTTCTTTAGCACTTAGTGGTGTAAACTTAACTTTGTTTGCATCACCTAGTACTGCAGCAGCTACCGCTCTACATACATCAACGTCAACACCAGTCCAATTTCCTGCAGCATCAGCATTAGAAAATCCTGGAAGACCTTGAGATACTCCACATCTTACAAAACCCTTCTTTTGAGTGTTTTTAAGTGTTTTAGATTTTTTAGCAGCCATAGTCTCTGTTGTAAAAGTGAACAACACAGCAACCATAGCAACTAAAGAAAATAATTGTTTTAAGTATTTAAACATTATTCTTCCTTTTCGTTATTATTATTTGTTAACAAATAATTCAAAAATTAATTTGAATATTCATAATTTAAGCATGTAAGAAAATACTGTTCAAGAGGAATTATTTTATAAAATTAACAATTCAAAATTCTAGTCAAGTTAATTTTTATATCAAAAAATGGTTATTTTGGCGCGCCCTGGAGGATTCGAACCTCCGACCCTCGGTTTAGAAAACCGATGCTCTATCCAGCTGAGCTAAGGGCGCAAAATACTAATACATATACAATAAATAACTAATCTTTAAAAAGAAAATTTTTAATAATTATCAAAATTGTTAACAATTCAATTCTACCGATAATCATAAAAAGAATTAGACAATACTTAGTGAAATAATTTAGATTATAGAAATCAAAATCTGATAACCCATATGATGCGGAATTAACAGTATTCATAATTGTCAATATTGAGAGTTTAAAAGCACTTTCAAAGTCTATTGAACTCAAGCTAAGTAAAATAGTAAGAGTAAAAAGAGATATAATGAATATTATAATCGTCAGAAAGTATTTATTAATTTCTTTAAAATCAAAATTAATTTCAGTAAATAATAACTTGTTCATAAAAATATTTTTAGGCCTACTGTATGATAAAATTTGATTAATTGAATATTTAAATAATGAATAAATCTTAATAAATCTTAAACCAGAACTAGTAGAAAAAAAAGAACCTCCAATTATAACTAAAATCAAATAGATGAAATTCAAATTTGATTGGTCGTAACCAAGAGAAAATCCAATATTAGACATACTACTTGATAATGAAAGAAGATTTATAGAAAAATCTTGATTAAATGAAAAAAATAATAAAAAAATTGCAACTACAAATAAGAAATAAAATATTAAGTGTAAGTCTTCGTAAAAAAAATTAATATTTTTTTTTTTAATAAAAAATAAATTGTAACTGAAAAAAATACTAAAATACGAAAATAAGAGTAATAATGAAAAAATAATTATTTGAGTATTATTTTTTAAAATATTTGAAAGTTCATTATTTGGCAAAAATCCACCAGATGAAATGATTGTAAAAGCTAAATTTAAAGAGTCAAAACTTCGAATAGAAATAAGATTTAAGATTATGAATATTAAAAATGTAAGACCTGAATATAATAAAAAAATCTTAATTGACTGCTTTAAAATTTCAGAACTATTAAATGATAGATAATTTGTTAAAGATTTTTTAAAACTTTCATCATAGATATCAATCAAATATATTATGGAAAACAGAAAATATAAACCACCAATCCATTGTATAGATGATCTCCATAAAATTAAACTTTGGTCAATATGTTTGATATTTTCAAAAATCGTAAACCCAGTTGAAGTAAATCCTGATATGGCTTCAAAGAATGAATTTAAAAAACTTAAGTTATAAATACTAAAGTAAAAAGGAAGTGATAATATAAATGGTATTGTAATATAACCAAAAAAAACAGTTAAAATTTTTTCAAAAATAGAAATCTTATTTTTTTTTTTTTCAAATTTATAAAATATTAGAGCAATAATTAATGATAAAACTAGACTTATATAATACGTATTTAAATTAAGGTATAAATTTAAATAATATGAATAAATTACATTAAAAAAAGACAAGATGGTAATTAAACCAAAAAAGAAACTTAAATATCTAATTCTTATTCCGAACATTAAAATTAAATTAACTTAATCTAAAAATATTCTCTACAGTTGGTATTGAGTCTTTTTTGGCAATAAACACTACTTTGTCATCTTTTTTGAAAATAAAATCAGATCTTGGTATAATTACTTTTTTATCTCTTAATACAGCGCCAATTCTAATATCATCAGGTAAATTTGTATTTTTAATTTCTTTATTAATTAATTCAGATGTTTCTATAATTTCTGCTTCAATAACTTCATATTCTCCATTTGATATGGTGTAAGCGTTTTCAATTGATCCTTTATGAATGTGTTTTAAAATACTTGATACAGTATTCAATCTTGGATCAATAATATCATCAATTTTAAGAGACGATTGAAGAAGTGAATAATTTGGTTTATTGATTAATGCCATAGTACGTTTATCTTCAATTTTTTTTTGATCTTTAGCAAATTTTTCGACAAGAACACTCACCATTAAATTATCTTCATCATCGTTAGTTAAAGCTAGTACGGTTTCTGATTCATCTAAGTTTGCTTCAGACAAAACTTCTTCATCTAAACCATTACCATTTATAATTATCGTATTGTTTAATTCATTTGCTAAGTATTCTGCTCGTTCTTTATTTTTTTCTACTATCTTAACCCTCACAGCTTCTAAGGTATTTTCTATATTTTTTGCAAGATTATAGCCAATGTTACCACCACCAATAATTAATATTTTTTTTGAAATTTTTTCTTCGTGACCAAAAGCCTCTAAAGTTTCAGCCATTTGAGATGAGTTGATTATAACATAAATTTTATCGTTTTTTTTTACTGAGTCATTTTTCTTTGGAATAAAAACCTTTTCTTCTCTATTAATTCCAATAATATTAGCCTCAAGTTTTGGATATTTTTTAGTCAGCTCATTAAACTTTATATCTATAGATTTACAATTTTCTTTAATAAGAATTTCTAATAATCTTATTTTATTATCTGCGAAAGGAACACTATCCAAGGCTCCTGGTGCTTCCAATTTTCTTTGAATTGATTTCGCTATCTCTATTTCTGGTGAAATAATTACATCAATAGGTAAATTTTCTTTACTATAAACTCTTGTGAATTTAGGATTTAAGTAATCTTGAGACCTAATTCTTGCTATTTTTTTTGGAATATTAAAAATTGAGAAAGCTATTTGACATATAAGCATATTAATTTCATCATTTCTTGTGACTGCTATAATCATGTCTGTTTCAGAAGCATTGGCTTTTTCTAGAATAGATGGATATGTTGCTTTTCCAACAATTGCTTTTACATCCAAACTATCATTAATTTTCTCTATATCCTCACTAGATTGATCAATTACAGTTATTGAATGACCCTGTTCACTCAGCAATTTTGCAATAGTAAACCCTACTCTTCCAGCACCACAGATAATAATATTCATTTAATTAAATTCTTTAATTCCTAGACCTTTAAGTTTTCGATGGAGAGCACTTCTTTCCATACCAACAAAGTTCGCAGTTTTAGATATATTTCCATTAAATTTTTTCAATTGAATAGTTAAATACTCCTTTTCAAATTTTTCTCTAGCTTCTTTTAGTGGTACAGATAGGCTATTTTCTGAGACTTTTTCCCTTAAATTATCACTTTTTAACGATTCCTTAATAATACTGGATATTTTGTCTTTACTTTCAGGTTGCAGAATAGCTATTCTTTCTATCAGATTTCTTAATTCTCTAACATTACCTTTCCAATCATGATTTAGTATATAACTATCATTTTCATCAATTTCTAATTCTTTTATATTATAATTTTCTGAAATCTTTTTTGAAAAATACTTAATCAAAAGTGGAATATCAGAAATTCTGTTAGTTAAAGACTCAATATTAATTTCAAATACATTTATTCTATGAAATAAATCTTCTCTAAAATTTCCCATTTCAATTTCATTTTTAAGATCTTTACTTGATGAACAAATTAATCTTACGTCAACTTTAATATCATTGGATCCATTTATTCTTTTAAATTTTTGATCAATTAATACTCTCAAAATTTTTGACTGAATATCTAATGGAATATCTGATATTTGATCAATTAATAAGGTACCTTTGTTAGCTTTTTCTAATGCACCATATGATATTGATCCATCTATTTTTTCCTCACCAAATAATTCTAATTCATATTTGTTATTATCAAGTAATGCACCATTTAAAATCACAAACGCGTTATTATTTCTTTTAGATTTTTTATGAATTTTTCTAGCAATTAATTCTTTACCTGAGCCTGACGGCCCATTAATAATAATTCTACTGTCTGTTAAAGAAATTTTTTCAATTTGTTCTTTTATTGAAGTTATATTTTTACTATTTCCAATCAAATCAAAAGATGAAAATAGTTTATTTTCGTATTCTTTATTTTGGGCTTTTAAATTTAAATTTTCAACCGCTCTATTTATAAAGTTCAATAATCTTGGTTGATCAAAAGGTTTTTCAACAAATTCAAAAGCACCATGTTTTAAAGAACTTATTGCCATCTCAATATTTGCATGACCAGAGATCATTATTACTGGGACATCTTTATTCTTAGATTTTATATGAGATAGTAATTGAATACCATCATTGTCACCTTTATCCAATTTAACATCAAGTATAGCAACATCAGGTATTTTTTTATCAATTTCTGTTAGTGCTTGATTATAATTGGCAGCAACTCTTGTTTTATAACCCGCATCAATTATCAATTCATTCAAGATATTTCTTATATCTGAATTATCATCTACAATTAATATCTCAATACTCATTATCTATTAAAAAATATTTCAATTTTAGCTCCATCATTAATTGGGATAAA
>QCNX01000005.1 GCA_003210015.1 Pelagibacteraceae bacterium AG-426-P20
ATAAAAAAATATGATGGTTTAATCTGGGGTGGTAGTAGTTTGAACATTTATAACGACTGTATAGAAATCAAAAGACAGATTTCTTTTATGAAAGAATGTTTTAAAAATATAAAAAAAATACTAGCGATTTGTTGGGGAATGCAAGTAGCCGTTACTGCGGCAGGCGGGAAAGTAAAAAAGTCTGAAAATGGGGCACATATTGGAATTGCAAATAATATCAAAATTAATGAAAATGGAATTAACCATCCTTTGTATAGGTCCAAAAATAAAAAGTTTAATTCACCTGCATTTAATTTTGATGAGGTAGTTACTTTGCCAGATGGAGCAATTCATCTAGCTTCAAACAAAATTAACAAAATACAAAGTATTAATTTTAAATCAGGTATAAGTGATGTATGGGGATTGCAATATCATCCTGAAATTACGTATAGTAAAATGATTAGATTAATTAATTTTAGAAAAGATAAATTAATAAATTCAAGAAAATGTTTTAAGGACGAAAAAGAGATTCAAGAGCATATTAATTTTATTGAAAAAGAGATTAAGGTTTCTGTAAAAGAGTCTAGAATGCTTGAGTTGAGGAATTGGTTAAATTATTTAAAGGTTGCATAATTTAATCTATTTTTTATCTAACAATTTTTAAATAATTACTTCCAGGGTCAGCTGGAAGTAAATTAAGTGTGTTATTGACCTGGTGCTTTATAACCAATTTTACTCGCTTTTGTTGTTGCTTTTGTAAAATCGATAGCTTCTAATATAGTTAAGTTTTTTACAGCTCCTGATGCTTCCACAACTAATTTTATTGCCGCAAAGTCCTCAAAACTAGGCACATCAGTAACAACTATAAAATCGTATGAGCCTCTTACTATATCCATGCTATGCATTGTTCCGCCCATAGCTTTAGTAAGTTGCTCTACAACAGCTTTTCTATCGCTTGAAGGATCTTTTAAAAATCCTTGAAAAGCTTTTTCTGTATAGTTTCCCATAATGTATGCTTTCATAATTATCTCCTTTATAAATTAATACTACCATTGTTAAAAAAATAGTTAATGTGCAAAAATAACATAGTAGACACAACTTATTGTCATGTTAGATTAATAAATGTACGAAAAATTTGGACAATTTATCGATGGAAAATGGTCATCTTCATCAGATGGCCAAACTTACGAAGTTATTAATCCCGCAACTGAGGAAATATTAGGCAAAGCGTCCAAAGCCTCTCATGAGGATGTCGATAGAGCTCTAAAGTCAGCAGAAAAAGGATTACAAGTTTGGAAAAAAACTGCGCCTTGGCAAAGAGCATACATAATTAGAAAAATCGCAGATAAAATGAGAGAAAAACAAGATGTGCTAGCCAAATGGATGACTCTTGAAGTTGGAAAGCCTTTGGCTGAAGCAAAAGGAGAAATTGCTGGAGCAGCAGATATTTTTGAATGGAATGCCGAAGAAACGAAAAGAATTTATGGTCAAACTGTAGAAAGTAGATTTGAAGACACTAGAGTTCACGTCTACTATCAACCAGTAGGAGTTGTCGCTGCATTGTCTCCATGGAATTTTCCAGCAGTTTTATCAGCGAGAAAAATTTCAACAGCTTTAGCTGCTGGTTGTTCTGTAATAATCAAGCCAGATGTTATTACTCCAGGTGTTGTTATGGAGATGGTTGATATCTGTAAAGAATGTGGAGTCCCTGCTGGAGTAGTAAATCTTTTATCAGGTGATCCACCTAGTATAGCTCAACAATTGATCGCCTCTGATATAGTAAAAAAAATTTCTATTACAGGCTCATCAAGGGTTGGAAAATTAATTTTAAAACAAGCTGCGGATAAAGTTCAAAGAGTAACAATGGAGCTTTCAGGTCATTCACCTTTTATTGTATTTGATGATGCAGATATTAAAAAAGCAGCTGATATGGCAATTGCTGCAAAATTTAGAAATAATGGTCAGGTATGTATTTCACCTAATAGATTTTATATCCATGACAGTAAAAAAGATGAATTTGTAAATTTATTTGTTGAAAAAACAAAAAAACTTAAAATTGGTAATGGAATGGATGCTGATACCCAGTTAGGCCCACTTACAACTCAGAAAAGATTAAACGAAGTTGAGGAATTAGTTGAAAAAACAAAAAAAGAAGGAGCAAAGGTTTTATTAGGTGGCAAAAGACCAGCTGGATTTAATAAAGGTTTTTTTTATGAACCAACAATATTTGATAATGTACAAGATGATTTTACTATAATGAAACAAGAACCTTTTGGACCTTTAGTACCTATGCTTTCCTTTAAATCATTCGATGAAGTAATTGAAAGAGCCAACAACCATGAACTTGGTCTATGCAGTTATGTTTGCACAAATTCTATGGAGAAAGCACATTTAGCCTCTGAACAATTAGAAACTGGTTCTGTGGCAGTTAATACTGGAGTGGTAGCAATTGCTGAAGCACCTTTTGGTGGAATTAAACAAAGTGGATACGGAAGAGAAGGTGGATCAAATGCAATTAAAGATTATTTAAATGTTAAGTATACCCATTTAGGGATTAAAGGATAATCTAAAATTAAAATGTTTGAATTGATAGTTGCCTTTGGAGCTGGTTTAGTAAGTTTTTTATCACCTTGTGTATTACCTTTAATACCTGGATATATTTCTTATATCTCAGGTAGTTCTTTAAGTGAGTTAATAGAGAAAAAGGAAATTAACCTAATACCAATAATCTTATTTACATTAGGTTTTTCAATTGTATTTATAATATTTGGCGCAGCCTCAACTTTTTTAGGTCAAGTACTTCTCCAAAACTCATATGAAATTAGAATAGCAGCTGGGTTATTAATAATTATTCTTTCTTTACATATTATTGGAATAATTAATATAAAGTTTTTAAATTACGAAAAAAGAATTGAAACAAAAACAAATAGCAGATTTTATAGTCCTTTATTAATTGGTATGGCTTTTGCCTTTGGATGGACACCATGTATTGGTCCTATTTTAGGTTCAATTCTAGTTCTGGCTGCTACTGAGGAAAGTATTAATAGAGGAATTTTACTTTTAATTTTTTATTCTTTGGGACTAGCTCTACCTTTTATTTTGTCAGGTTATTTAATACAAAAATTTCTTATGTTTTCGAAAAATTTTAAAAAGAATATTAATTTAGTGTCTAAAATAGGTGGAATTATTCTATTAATAACAGGAATTTTAATATTAACTAACCAATTACAAGCTTTGGGATATTATTTATTAAATATTTTTCCATTCTTGCAAAATTTTGGGTAAATAAAATATGAAAATCTATCAAATAGACTCAAGCGCAAGAAAAGAAGGTTCTACTTCAAGAGCCTTAGCTAAAAAACTTTTAGATAAGATTAAAAAACCAGAGGATGAAGTTATTTATAGAGATTTAGATGATGAAATGGTTTTCGTTTCAGGACTTACAGAATCTGGAATGAAAATTGATAAAAAAGATCAATCAGAGCACCATAAAAAAATGTTTGAATTATCAGATACTTTAGTAAGAGAACTTAAAGATAGTGACGTTATAATTATTTCTGCACCAATTTATAATTATGGCCCTCCAGCTACATTAAAAGCCTGGTCAGATCTTGCAGCAAGAGTAGGTGAAACTTTTAGATTTAAACCCAATGGTAGAAGAGAGGGTTTATTAAAAAATAAAAAAGCTTATTTAGTTATTACCTCCGGTGGTACAAAACTTAATAGTAATGAAGATTTTCTTACGCCTTGGTTAAAATTTATTTTAAATTTTTTTGGTATAGAGAATGTTCAAACTATAAGTGCAGACCAAATGGCTCTAAATTATGAAAAATCTATCAAAGAGGCAGAAAAACAGATAGAAAACATTGCTTAAAAAATAAATTTAAGCTTTAACCGATAGTAATAAAATAGTATTAGTGCAATGTGTCGACGTTAAAATCATCAAATTATAAAACATATTCAAATTTTATTGAAAATTTAGCTAAGAAACTTACGAAATTTTATTATTTAAAACTAAATAAACCTTTTAAAATTTCTAATAAATTTAAAGGCAAAGGTTATGACCCTGTAACAAGTGCCGACAAAGCATTTGAAAAGTTTATTAGAAAACAAATTAGCAAAAGATTTCCCGATCATCAAATAATAGGAGAAGAGTTTGGTCATCAAAAATCAAAAAGTAATTTTACTTGGGTATTGGATCCCATAGATGGAACGAGATCATTTGTTATTGGTAACCCTACTTGGAGTAATCTAATTTCACTTAATTATAAAGGCAAACCAGTTCTAGGTTTAGCTAATTTTCCAGTACTTAAAAAATATTATTTTAATTCATCTGATAAAACTGCTTATTTAGTTGAAAATGGAAAAAAAAGAAAAATTAAAGTTAACAATAAAGCAAAATTTTCTAATATGAAAATGTCAGCAGCTTTTCATGGTGGGTTAAGTCTTAGCCAACAAAAAAGGATACCAAAAATATTAAAATTAATGCAATTTCCATGTGCAGATGCTTTAAGTTATTCGCACTTTACAGAGGGTAAAGTTGATGTTGTATTACAGTGTTCAAATAAAATTTGGGACATTCATCCTTTAATTCCAATTATTAATGCTGCAGGTGGAATAGTAAGCACATGGAGTAATCAAAATGCTACGAAAGCAGGAAACATAATTTGTTCACCAAATAAAAAAATTCACAATAAAGTTTTAAAAATGCTTAAACCTGTTTCAAAATGATACCAGAAAAAGCACAAGAAATTTTAGATTTTTGGTTTAAAGAAACTCCTGCTGAAAAAAGGTTTAAAAAAGATAATGCTTTTGATCAATTAATTAGAGATAGGTTTTTAAATGATTATAATTTTGCAAGTCAAAATGAATATGATGATTGGCAAGATCAACCAATGAGTGCTCTTGCTTTAGTAATTTTATTTGATCAATTTTCTAGAAATATGTTTAGAGATGATAAAAAGGCTTTTGCTCAAGATCATAAAACCAGATTAATAGTTAACGACGCTGTGTATGCTGGTTACCTCGAAGCAATGAATGAGAGTCAAAGATTTTTTATGATATTGCCTCTTATACATAGTGAGGAAATTACTGATCACGACATGGCTTATTACTTACTTAATAAATATCTAAGAGAGCATGAAGGATACAATCAAATTAAAAAATTTTGGCAAGACCATACAAAAGTTATTCGACAATTTCATAGATATCCTCATAGAAATAAGATTTTAGGAAGAGAGTCTACGGATGAAGAAATCAAATTTCTTAATGAACCTAACTCATCGTGGTGAGAATAAATTATGAGTATGTTTAATTTTTTTCTAGTAAATTTACCATCAATACCCCAATAATTATAAACACTAAACCTATTATTGAGTATAAACTTGGCACTTGATTAAATTTATATATTCCAACAATAGAAGTAGCAACAATACATAGACCAGCAAAAGATGCATAAGTAATACCAACAGGAATAGTCTTCATAACAATTGATAACGTAAACATACAGCCAACTATTGTAATAGCAGTAAGTAAACTTGGGATTAATAATGTAAAACCATTTGCACTTTTAGCAAAACCATTTGCAGCTGTTCCTAAAATAACAGCAAGTATCAGTATAATGTAGGCGATGATATTACTCACACTAAAAGAATATTCTTATTTTGTTATTTTATCTACAAACTTTTTTGTAATAGGACCAACTAATAATGCAGTTGTTATAGCAATTGGAAGTCCAACAGCCCAAGCTTTTAAGAATCTAATTGGGTATTCATTATCCATTCCAGTATTCACATAAGTGATTATTAAAGTCATTAGTAAACTCATTCCAAAACCCATTACCAATATAAATAAAAGGTTAGAATATTTTTTTGGGAACATTATCTTATATACTTTCTTTTTTAATTTGCTCTTGGAGTTTTTCGATCATGATTAACGGTGATTTTAAATTTGGGTGAATTTTATGAGCTTCTATGTAGCTATCAATTGCTTTTTTATAATTATTAAGGGCTGTTTGAACTAATCCTTGACCAGCTAAAGCACCAAAATGTCTTTGTTCAAGTTCAAGTACTTTATCAATATCAGCTTGAGATTGTTCGTACTTCCCCATTAAATATAACACTGTAGCTCTTTTATTCCATGCCTCAGGCCAGTTTGAGTCTAATTCAATAGCTTTAGTAAATGTCTCATAAGCTGTTTCAAGTTTATTTTGAGACACATAAAAAGAGCCGTCTGCTAGAAGAGCTGTTAATTTATTCCTAGAGGGGTGAGTACTCCATAACTCCCAAATTTTTGACTCAATTTTTTTTGAGTTTTCGTAGTTAGTTGTTTTTTTTAATTGATTGAATAAATCATCAATCTGCTTTTGTTGATTATCATCGGCATAAGATAAGCTTGAATAAACAAAAAAAATAAAAATACAGATTATTTTTTTCACTAAATGTAAATTTTATCAGCAAGACCGTAGCATAATACAGCACTTAAAATTGTTAAAACCAATGGAGCATAGATTGCCTCATTAGAAGTTTTATCTGTATGTCCAAGTTTATTTATCTTCGTATTATAAAAACCAACTATAAAAGCTGAAAAATTCTGTAGGAATATTAGATTAAAGAAACCCCATGTTGCTTCCAAACCATTAGGTCTGATGAAGCCTACATATATGGCCATTGCTACAGAACCAAAAAATATTGACCCAAAAAATCTAACCATTCCAGCACCAGTATCATCAATGCCATACTGATCTAGAAAGGATTTAGTTTGGAAAACACATCTAAATCCATAAAAAGCAAATCCTATAAAATGGATTATAAAAACTGCTAAATAAAATATTCCATTAAATTTTTCTATCATTTTTAGTCCTATTATTTTGCTTTAGTTAAATGATAAATTGAATAACTATCTAATACAGCTGACATAACAGGTTTTGATACTTCAGTTCCTTCAATAAATTTATATAAAGCGGCCTCATCAGTACAAAATATTTTAAACATTACAGTACTTTTATCTGGGGATACTGTGCCAATTGTTTTTTCTACTACAGCTACTTTCGCTCTTTCTGCTAGACCTTCGGGAGATTGCATGAAACCCATAAATTTTTCAAACATACCTTCTTTCAATTTAGCTACTACCAACATCTCTTTTTCCATTTTATCTCCTTTCTAATTTATTTAATATAAAGTTTGGGCTACCTTATTTACTCTTTCAGCACCGTCAGGGATTGTGTTAGCTATAAATGAATGACATTCTTCAGTTTTAACTTTGTCATATTTAGAGCCATAATATTTATCTACAGCTTTATTTACTCCATCATCCCATTCCTTTTCAGAAATACCTATTTCAAGAGCATATGTTTTCATAACTTTTACAGATGCCATAGATTTTTCTTTCATACTGTATTCAAATTCTTCACCTGATGGTAAGAAATAGTTTGCCATGTAAATTCCACTACATTCCCATGCTTTAGATTTATCGTTATTACTCATTTCTGCATAAGCAGAGTTGAATATTAAAAAATATAATAATAAAATAATTTTTTTCATAATTTTAATTGTTATTTAGAATTACTCTAAAAGTGTAATGGTTTAATTACATAACTGGTATGCGATATTATAACCAGCTAGGAATAGGCAGATTTTTTTCCTTTAAAAAAGATTTATTAAACATCTTGGAGTTGTACTTGTCGGATTTGTCACAGAGTATAGTTACAATAGTTTTTCCAGGACCTAATTCTTTTCCAAGTCTTATAGCTCCAGCAATATTAATTCCACAGCTAGTTCCTAAACTTAACCCTTCATTTTGAATTAAATCGTAAAGGATAGGTAAGGCTTCTTGATCATCAATTGAATAAGCGCCATCAATTTTAGCATTTTCAAAATTTTTAGTAATTCTACTTGAGCCTATTCCTTCGGTGATTGAATTTCCTTCAGATTTTAATTCACCACTTTTTATATAATTATAAAGAGCGGAACCTTTTGGATCTGATAAATAAATCTTAACATTTTTATTTTTTTCTTTAAGGGCATTACTAACACCTGAAATAGTTCCTCCAGTTCCTGATGAACAAACAAATCCATCAACTTTACCTTCAGTTTGTTCCCAAATTTCTTTTCCAGTTCCTTCGTAATGTCCTTTAGCATTAGCAGTGTTATCAAATTGATTAGCCCAAATAACTCCATTATTATTTGTTGGTTTTAATTCTTCAGCTAGTCTTGCTGCAACTTTGACAAAATTATTATCATCTTTGTAGGGTTTAGCTGGAACTAGTTTAAGTTCAGCTCCTAGATTTCTTAATGTGTCTTTCTTTTCTTGAGTTTGATTGTCATTCATAACAATAATTGTCTTATAACCAAGAGAGTTTCCTAATAAGCCTAATCCAATACCAGTGTTACCAGCAGTCCCTTCAACAACGATACCACCTTTTGATATCAATTTTTTTTCTTGGGCATCTTTTATTAATGCTAATGCAGCCCTATCTTTTACAGAGCCACCTGGGTTTAAAAATTCAGCTTTTCCATAAATATTACATCCAGTAAGCTCAGAAGCTGCCTTAAGTTTTATTAGAGGAGTGTTGCCGATTGACTCGATAAAGTTATTTTTTATATTCTTCATTATTCTTTTTCTTTATCGGTAACAGCGTATGGTTTAAATCCTTTAGTAGCATCCCCAACTTTTTGGGCTGGAATACCCGCCATCACAGATTTTTCAGGTACATTTTTTGTAACCACTGAATTAGATCCAATTAAAGAATTTTTTCCTATTGTAATAGGCCCTAATATTTGTGCACCAGATCCAACAACAACATTATCTTCTAAAGTTGGATGTCTTTTTATATTCCTTTGGTCATTTGAATTTATACTTGGAGCAATTCCTCCCAAAGTAACATTATGGTAGATCGTAACATTATTTCCTATTTCAGATGTCTCACCAATCACAACTCCCATGCCATGATCAATAAATAAGTTTTTTCCAATCTTTGCTTTTGGATGAATTTCTATTCCAGTTAAGAATCTTGAAAATTGAGAAATTATTCTTGCAATTAAATCAAATTTTGCAATCGCAAAAAAATTAGCAATTTTATAAAAAAAAATCGCTTTAACACCTGGATAGGTTAGTATTAAGCTTAACTTTGATTTTGCCGCAGGATCTCTGTCAATTATAGATTGTAAGTAATCACGCATAAATTTGTTGGCTTGATATAAAATAATGTGAGATATATAGTAGTTATATTAAGAATTTAAAGGAGATATTATGTACAGAAACACTAATTGTTTTCATCTAGCAATACCTTGCGGAGATTTAGAAACAGCTAAAAAATTTTATAGTGAGACATTAGGATGCAGATTAGATAATTCTGCTCAAGAATGGGCCGATGTTGATTTTTGGGGAAACGAATTAACACTTCATGCAAGTGAACATAAGTTAGATAACGAAAGACACGATGTTGATATGGGAAATGTTTCAGTTCCTCATTTTGGAGTTCATTTATCAAGAAAAGATTTTGATACATTAAAGAATAGACTTAAAAAAAAATGGTCATAAATATTATGATGAGCCATACTTAAGATTTAAAGGTACCAAATATGAACAAGAAACGTTTTTTATCAAAGATCCAAATGAAAACGTATTAGAAATTAAGACCTTGACTGCCAATGCAGAATAATTAGTGCTGTAAATTTTAAATCTGCATCAAAAATTCTTAAAAAAAATAATAGTATATCTAGCTATTTTTCTTTGACTCACCTTTGTTAATTTAGTTAAATTAATTTTAAACAAACAGAGGGGAAATAATGAGAATAATTAAAAGTACACTAGTTGCTGGATTAATTTCTATATTTGTGTCTTTTTCAAGTTTTGCAGAAAAAGTTAAAATAGGAGATCCAGGCTGGACGGGCGCAACAGCTATTGCAAATTTATTAGCTGCAGTTGTGACTGACAAAATGGGCGGAGAAGCAGAACTTGTTCCAGGTAACAATACTGCAATCTACGGCGCTATAGACAGAAGTAAAGGTGAAATAGAAGTTCATCCAGATATATGGTTGCCAAATCAACAAGCTTATACAAACGATTTAGTTCCAAAAGGAACTTTAAAACTAAGTAAAAAGCCTTACGAAGGAAACCAGGGTTACTGTGTTTCTCAACAGTTTGCAAAAAAAATGAACATTACTGCAATTGAAGACTTAGGCAGACCAGAAGTTGTTAAAGCAATGGATAGCGATGGCAATGGTAAAGGTGAGTTTTGGATTGGAGCAGACGGTTGGGCATCAGCAAATGTTAACCAAGTTAAATTAAGAGACTATGGTTTGTATGATGCTGGTATTGAGCCAATAAGAGCAGCCGAAGCTGTTAAAAATGCAAGAGTTCTTGACTCAATTAAAAAAGGGGAAGGATATGCATTCTATTGTTACAAGCCTCATGCAATTTGGGGAATGGCAGACGTAGTTATGTTGGAAGAGCCAAAATTTGATCCAGCTAAATACAAAATGGTTCAACCAAAAGAAGATGCAGACTGGTATAACAAATCTTATGTAGCTTCAAAAGATGCACTTAAACAAATTCAAATTGGTTGGGGTACATCTTTGGAAAAAAAATCACCTGCAATTGTAGAATTCTTTAAGAATTTTCAATTAACAGCTGATGATGTTTCATCGATGGCTTATGCGATTTCAGTTGAGAAAAAAGATCCAGCTGATGTAGCAAGATCTTGGATGAAAGCAAATAAATCAACAGTTGATGGTTGGTTAGGACTTTAGACTAAATCAAATTATTTATACTCGGCAATTAAAGTTGCCGAGTATATTTTTTCTTACAAAAGAATTTAAAAATGGATTCATCTAGTTCAGCAATTAAGATTGAAAATGTTTGGAAGGTATTTGGCAATACCTCTAAAATAGCTTTAGATGCAATTCAAATTAATAAGATCTCAAAAACAGAAGCTTTAGAAAAATATAATTCTGTAATAGGGGTTTCAGATGTTTCTTTTGACGTAAAACAAGGTGAAATATTTTGTGTGATGGGTCTTTCAGGAAGTGGAAAGTCAACTTTAGTAAGACATATTAATAGACTTTTAGAACCAACTTCAGGAAAGATCCTTATCAATAATCAAGATGTAATGACTCTTGATAGAGAGAATTTACAAGAATTAAGAAATAAAAAAATTGGGATGGTATTTCAAAACTTTGCTCTAATGCCACATAGATCTGTAGTAGATAATATTGCTATGCCGCTTGAAATCAGAGGAATAAGTAAAAATGATAGATTAGATGCCGCAAATAAAATTTTGGATATTGTTGAGCTACAAGGGTGGGGCAACAAGTTTGCACATGAACTTTCAGGCGGTATGCAACAAAGAGTTGGTCTGGCAAGAGCTTTAGCTGCTGACCCAGAATTTTTATTAATGGATGAACCTTTTAGTGCATTAGATCCACTAATTAGAAGACAACTTCAATCGGAGTTTATCAAACTTTCAAAACAAATGAAAAAGACAACTGTTTTTATTACCCACGATTTAGATGAAGCTGTGAGAGTTGGGCATAGAATTGCAATTATGAGGGATGGTAAAGTAATTCAAGTTGGAACTCCTGAAGAAATTGTAGTAAGTCCTGCAGATGAGTATGTAGCAGATTTTGTTAAAGGAATTTCTAGATTAAAAGTTGTTCAAGCTAAATCAATAATGCAAACAGTAGAGTCTTATGAGAAAAAAAATGGAAAGTTATGGGATGACCCCGAAAGTGTTCATGAAACTGACTTATTAAGTAAACTCATTGAAAAATCAAAATCAAAAGATAAACCGTTAATTGTCAATAATTCTAAAAATCAAGTTATTGGAGTGATTACTCAAGCAGATCTTCTTAAAGCAGTTATTGAAGGGAGTGATGGTGAATAATCATAAAAATAATCCATCAAGATCAGAATTAATCACAGATTTTGTCAAAACAAACTCTGATTATTATATTAACCAGTTTCAAAAAATAGGTAGCAAACCTTCGTTTTCTTTTTCATTTAATCTAAATGCTGCAATTTTTGGCCCCATATGGTTTGGATTAAGAAATATTTGGAACTGGGCATTAACATTCTTAATTATTGAAACATTTGCAGTTGTTCAAATCATAAGAGGTTTATTTGGCAATATTACAGCAGAAGCGATTCAAAAAATTGAACAAGTTCAATCAACTATAGCATTTAGAAATAAACAATTAGAGGCAGCTATAACAAATAACCCAGATAAAGTGGATGTTTATAAAAGAAATATCAAATCTTTAGAAGATGCGATGCAAGGTTATATCAACGAAGTAGATAGAATCGAAGCTTCAGCTATTTGGATTACTATTTTTGGAATTGTATTATTAATTTCCATAAAAATAATTCAAGGAGTTCTTGCAAATTCTAAACTAGAGAAAAGATATTCAGAATGGTTATCTGATAAAACAATTAGTCCTGGTATGCAGACTAAAAATTTTATTTTAAGCACTATTTTCACTTCAGTTATTATGTTTTTTTCTGTGGTCCATTATAGTTTTCCGGGATTTATTACGATTATGAATGAATTTCCAACACATCCTGAAATCAGATTAACTTCAATAAGTTGGGTTGAAACAGTATTTAACTACGCTGTTATTAAAGGTGATGCACTATTTACAGCAATTACAATTGGTATTCGTTCTGTTTTAGATTTTCTAGAATTACTATTTGTTAAAACCCCTTGGATAG
Source organism: Pelagibacteraceae bacterium AG-426-P20 (assembly GCA_003210015.1). Classification (GTDB taxonomy): domain Bacteria; phylum Pseudomonadota; class Alphaproteobacteria; order Pelagibacterales; family Pelagibacteraceae; genus Pelagibacter. The sequence continues at coordinate 12,688 of QCNX01000005.1, forward strand.
TTATTATAACCACTATAGTAATTCTAACTGGCTTATCCGCAGGGCCTCGAGCTGCAATTTATTCTGCTGGATTTTTATGTTATATGGGTTTTTTGGGATTCTGGGTAAAAGCAATGACCACTTTAGCTTTACTTGGCACAGCAGCAATTTTAAGTATTGCAATTGGAATACCTCTTGGAATTTTTTGTGCTAGACGTCAAAGATTTTATTCAATGATAAGACCAATAATGGATTTTATGCAGACAATGCCAGCCTTTGTATTTATGATTCCTGTAATTGCATTTTTTGGAACTGGAAAAGTTGCTGCAGTAATAATTACAATGATTTTTGGCGGAACTCCTGTAGTAAGATTAACAGTGCTTGGATTGAGGGGAGTGCCCGAGACAATAAGAGAAGCTGCCATTGCATATGGAGCTAGCAAATGGTATTTGCTTAGAAAAGTAGATCTACCATTAGCCACTCCCTCTATATTAGCTGGTGTAAACCAAACAGTTATGTTGAGTTTAGCTATGGTTGTAGTTGCATCATTAATTGGAGCAAAAGGTTTAGGCCAAGATGTTTTGGAAGCTTTACAATATGCCAATGTAGGTCAAGGTATTCTTGCTGGAGTAGCTATTTTATTCGTAGCATTAATTTTAGATAGGGTTGTTCAAGGTAAAAAAAGAGTTTAATAAACTCTAATGGAATTTCTTTTATTGGGTTTTTTTACAGGATTAAGTTTGATCTTGGCAGTCGGATCTCAAAACATTTTTGTAATTGAGCAGGGTCTTAAAAAACAATATGTATTTTTAGTTTGTATCATTTGCTCTTTATCAGACTTATTATTGATATTTCTTGGTATCCTTTTATTTCATTTTTTTCATCAGTACTTTAATTTACTCGTAGAATTAACCTTAAATATATTATTAATAATTTTTTTAATTTATTTTGTCTTTTCAAAAATTAAATCCATAAAAGGAAATATAAGTTTTAATAGTGAAGTAAAAGATTCGTCCAAAATAGAAATATTACTTAAGACACTTGGTTTTACATATCTAAATGCACACGTATATTCTGATACTGTTTTCTTTTTAGGTAATTTTTCAAAAAACTTTTTATTAGACGAAAAGATATATTTTGGATTTGGTGCTTCTATAGCGTCTTTTATTTTCTTTTTTTTATTAGGTTATTTGTCTACTTATTTTTCAAAATATGCTCAAAATGATAGAGTGTGGAAATTCATAAATATTTTTATAATTGTTTTCATGTCATTTCTCACAATTTATATAATTAAAGAAACAGCTTATTTAATTTGAAAAACCATATTTTCTTAGCCTGACATCACCTGTCCTCGCATGAGCTTCCATACCTTCATATCTTGATATTCTTGCACAAGCAGCACCAACTGATTTAGTAGACTCTTTAGTCATTCTCTGAAAACTAAGTGTTTTAATAAATTTTCCAACAAATAATCCACCTGTGTATCTTCCCGCACCTTTTGTGGGCAATATATGGTTTGTTCCAGAGCATTTATCTCCATATGCTACAGTTGTTTCTTCACCAATAAATAATGAACCATAGTTTTTTAGTCTTTTATGAAACCATTCAAGGTTTTCTGTTTGAACCTCTAAATGCTCTGGTGCATATTCATCACTAACAGTTGCCATTTCTTCATCTGTATCACAAAGAATAACTTCACCATAATCTCTCCATGCTGCCTCAGCACTTGTTCTAGGAACTTCAGGTAATTCAGCAATTAGCTCTGGAACTCTTTTCATTACCTCTTCTGCAAGTCTTTTACTTGTTGTGTATAACCAAGCAGGAGAGTTGTAACCATGTTCCGCTTGACCAACTAAGTCAACAGCAACCATTTCAGCATCAGCTTTATCATCTGCAATTACAGCAATTTCAGTTGGACCTGCAAATAGATCAATACCAACTTTTCCAAATAAAATTCTTTTTGCTTCAGCTACAAATTGATTTCCTGGTCCAACCAAAATATCTGCAGGAGGATTTTTAAATAAACCATTTGTCATAGCAGCTATTCCCGGAACCCCACCTAGATTTAATATTACATCAGCACCACATAAGTCAGCAGTATAAACAATTGCTGGATGAGCTCCAATACCTTCTTTTGGAGGACTACAAGCAATAATATTTTTTACACCAGCTACTTTTGCAGTAGTTACACTCATGACAGCCGAAGCTATATGGGCATATCTTCCACCTGGAATATAACATCCCGCAGTATTAACGGGTATTAATTTTTGACCTGCAAATAATCCTGGCGAAAGTTCTACTTCAAAATCTTGACCATAATTTTTTAGTTGTGCTTCTGCAAATTTTCTCACTCTTTCATGAGAAAATTGAATATCGTCTTTTGTTTTTTGATCTAATTCTTTTTTAATTTTTTCAATTCTTTCTTTTGAAACAACTATTTCACCATCATATTTATCAAATTTTTTAGTTAAATTAATACAAGCCTCTTCTTTAGAAGTTTCTATTTCTTTAAGAAGGTTTTTTACTATTTCTGTAGTTTTAGAGTCATCTGTAGATGAAGTCTTAGGTGATTTTTTTAGATACTGTATAGCCATTGATTGTTTCCTTTTGATTTGTAGAGAAGTATTTAAAGTATATGCTCTTTTTTTTCAATCAAGAATTTAAAAAAATGCTTAGTTATCATTTAGAATCAATCTAAAGCTACTACAGCAGCTGCAATAGAAGCTAATCTTGCTTGTGCTTCATCTGATCGGCTTGTAATCACTACTGGAACTTTACCTCCAACAACAACTCCAGCAGCACAAGCACCTGAAAAATAGATCAACATTTTTACTAAACCATTTCCTGTTTCGACACTTGGAACTAACAATACATCAGCCATACCAGCAACATCATTTTTTATACCTTTTATTGCTGCTGATTTTTTTGAAATACTATTGTCGAAAGCAAGAGGACCAAATACATCTGCATCCAAATTTTCTTTTTTAGCAAGCTTTGTTAGTTCTTCAGCGTCTTTTGAACTTGGAACACTGTCTAAAACTTCCTCAGTTGCTGAAAGTATTGCAACTTTTGGTCTCTCAATACCAATTCTGTGTGAAAAATTGATAACATTTTTTAAAATATGCATCTTTGTCTTAATGTTTGGCAAAACATTTAATGCACCATCAGTTATAATTAGGGGTTTATCCTCTTGCCCAATTGTCATGTGCCAAATATGACTTAGTCTGGTTTTTCCTAGTAAATCATATTCTCTTTTTAAAACCTCTTTCATTAGAACATCAGTATGTATGTGACCTTTAATAATGATTCTAATTTTTTTCTCACTAGCAAGTTTAGCTGCTATTGCAGCTGTGTTATTTTCTATGGGTTCATGAATAATTTCAAAACCAGATATATCCCATTTCAAATCTTCAGCACATTTAAATATTTCTTTTTTATCACCAATAAAAATGGGCTCTATAAGATTTTCATTTACCGCATCTTGAACTGATAACATTGGAAGAGGTTTTCCAGCATTAACCACTGCTGCTTTTACTCCTTTTTTTTTATGAGCAAAATCTAATAGATTATTTGGACAGATGATTTCTTTGTTTGATAACATTTTATTATGGATAATTTTTTAATTAAATAATACTATTATAGTAAAGTTTCAAATATTTATATTAAATTTATTAAATGCGTTCTTATTTAAACAAAAATTATCAAAATTTAGAAGAAATAGCTAATAATCAAAAAAACAAGTATTTAGAAAACACACCCTTCCCACATATTGAATTTCAAGATTTTTTTTGTGATGAATTAATGAATGAAATTATAAATGAATTTCCAAATAATTTAGATATTTTAGGAATAAAACATGAAAATGAAGTTGAAAAAAAATTTGCTTTACCTGTATATGATAAGTTATCAGAAAGCGCAAAATATTTGATTAACCAGCTTAATTCTTTTGAATTTGTTAATTTTTTAAACAAAATAACAGGAATTAAAGAAGCACTTATTCCAGACCCGTATTTAGAAGGTGGAGGCTATCATGAATTAAAACAAAATGGTTTTCTGAATATTCATAGTGATTTTAATATTCATTTAAAAACCAAACTTGATCGTAGAGTTAATGTTTTAATATATCTAAATAAAGATTGGGAAGAAAATTTTGGTGGCTCTTTAGAACTATGGGACAAGGAAATGAAAAAATGTGAAAAAAAAATTACACCTACTTTTAATAAAGTTGTTATATTTAATACAAATGATTTTTCATATCATGGTAATCCAAAAAAAATTAGTCACCCACAAAAAGTAAGTCGAAAGTCAATAGCGTTATACTATTATTCTTATGGAAGACCGAGTACTGATCTAAAAAATGATATTTCTCATAATACGGTTTTTATGAAAAGACCTAATACAAAAGATAAAGCTTCAAATCAATTTAAGAAACTTTTTGGTAAGTTTTATTATAAATCAAGATCGTAAACTTTTGTAATTCCTCAGATAGTCAAATATAATAAATAAAATTAGGATTTAAGAATTTAAAATTTCTAAATCTTTTTTAATTATTTTAGGAATATTAATTTCTTTTTTGGAATTCTCTTTAAACCTTTTAAATTTATTTTGGCCAGGATACATTATTTCTTTTACACCAGATATTTTAGGTAATCTTTTTATAATCTTTATATTTTCTTTAATTCTTTGGTTATAATTTTTTTGAAATAAATTAGCTTTAAAGGTGATAAATAAATGACCAATATTTTGTGGTCCAGAAAAATCATTAAATGGATCTTTTACTTTACCAGCATGGTTACCACCGGTTAATACACCGCTTAAAATATCAACCATCCAAGCCAATCCTGATCCTCTAAAACCAGCTATTGGTAATTGAACACCCTCAAGTGCTTTTTTAGCGTCTGTTGTTGGGTTACCAAATTTGTCTAATGCGACACCTTCAGGTATCTTTTTATTATTTCTTGCTGCTACTCTAATTTTTCCTCTGTTTATCATAGAAATTGATGTATCTAGAATAAAAGGAACCTTTGACCCTGTCGGAGCTCCAAAACAAATTGGATTTGTTCCAAATAAACTTTTTAATGCACCATGAGGAGCTACAGCAGGAGGGGCATTTGTATAAATCATTGTTATCAAATTTTTTTTGACTGCTTGTTCTGCATAGTAACCTGAAAGGCCATAGTGACCACTATTTTTCACAGCAACCATTCCAATCCCAGTTTTTTTTGCATTATGAATTGCTGTTTTTATTGCGATGTCAGCAGCAACAAACCCTATACTATTGTTTGCATCGATATGGGAAATAGACTGCGAAATTTTTTTGATTTTAATTTTTGGTTTAGGGTTAATAACTTTTTTACTAATTCGATCACAATACATTTTTAATCGAGATAAACCATGTCCATAAGCCCCCACTAATTCAGCATTGATTAAAGCATTAGTAGAAATCAAAGCATGATTATTATTTAAACCAAACTTTTTAAAAATATTAATAATTTCTTTTTTAAGAATATTTGTTTTCAATTTAACCTTTTCCACGCCATGGAATGGTTTTATCTATTATTTTTCTTAGAGTTATATCAAATAAAAGACCAAGCATTCCCATAATAAAAATTGTTATCCAAATTACTTCGTATTGAAAATATTTCTTAGCAACGTTTTCAACAAATCCTATACCAGTAGTTCCTGCTAAAAATTCTGCTGCAACCAATGTTCCCCAACACATACCAACTGCTACTCTTATTCCAGTTAAAATTTCTGGCAATGAGTTTGGGAAAATTACATATCTAAGAATTTGTTTTTTAGATGCACCTAAAGAATGAGCAGCATGAATTTTCGAAAGCTGTGTTCCTGAAGCCCCAGCTCTTGCTGAAATTATCATGATTGATAATGAAACCATAAATAAAAGAAACACTTTTCCAGTGTTATCTATACCTAATACTGAAATAATTAATGGTGCCCAAGCTAAAGGAGGAACGGGTCTATAAAGTTCAATCAAAGGATCAAAAAAACCTTTGGCAAACCTGTTTAATCCCATAAATAATCCCAAAGGCACACCTATAATTATTCCAAAAACCAATCCTAAGAAAACTCTCATAAACGAGTCCCATATATGTCCGTACGGGACTGGCACTTTTAATAATTTAAAATCACCTGTTACAATTTTTAAAACTGAACCTTTAAAGTTTTGTTTCACAACACCATCTTTTGTGTGAACAGGGTATTCACCTGGTAAAATGTCAGCAATCCAATCAGGTAAAATAAAACCAATTACATTACTTAGATCAACCATTTGTATCCATAAAAGTGGAATATCTTTATAACCAACACTAGGTTTTGACATTAGTATAAATTTATTAAAAGTATCAGATGGTTTTGGAAGCCATCTTCCAGAGCCTTGTTCAGAACAGCTTGGTCCACTTGCAACTATTGTTCCAGCTGGGAATAATAGAATATCAATGAGTCTCAAACCCCCTTGAGCTCGAATTTGGGCATTATCAAATTTGACAATAGCATTTTGCATTTTATCTAATGCATTAGGAGGATAGATACTTGCGAACTCTATTCTTCTAGCAATTTTAACAATATTTTTAGCATATGTAGAAGCAACTTCTTCACTATCATCTAAGTCTTTTCTATAAGCTTTTATTTCATCTTTGATTTCTTTAATCTTACTTTTAAATTGAGGGTTATGGTTTCGTAATTTAAAAAATTCATCACTTATTAAATTTAATTCTTGTGCTGCAGTATGAAATTTTAAACCTTTATCAGTTGCCGGTATCAAGGGTACTTCTATAGTATTCTCAATACTTCCTGAACCAGCATCTATTTTTGTAATTCCCCAACCACCTTCCTCGCTTACTGCTTTTAGTCTGTCATTTAATTCTTGCTCAGTTTCAAATGGATAATCAGGTTTTTGAAAATTCTCAGTTAAAAGATTAATTTTACCTGTGATTTCTCTTATTTTTTGTTTTGTATCATTTTCAAGTAAATCTTCGTTAGTTAATAATGGTATTAATTGATTGGTTTTATTAATAAAACTAACAAGAATAGTTTTTTGTTGGTCATTGAGTTCTGCAGAGCTTTGTATTTCATTTAAAATTAGAGCTAGATTCTTATTTTCTTGTTTAATTTGTGAAGTACTCTTTAACTCTCTTTCTTCTATTGGAAATTGGTATTTCAATCCTAATAATGAATCATTTACTTTACCTACTTGACAAAGTTCATTAGCAGATTTCGGATAAAATCCTTTTGCAATATCCCAAGAATAATAGAGCCAAATTAGAAGAAGAAAACTACTTCCAACAATTACCCAATGTGTTCCACCTAATGCTCGTTCAGGGTTTCCAAAAACTGCATCAACTTTCTCAGTTTTGATTAAACGTCTTCCATAAAGAATACAGCCAATAACAGCAAAAAAAATTAGAAAAGTAATTATTTGAGTGAGCATTTAATTTTCTTTCCCCATAATTTCTTCTTCCATATTCCAAATCATTTCTAATATTTCTTCTCGTTTTGCAGAAAAATCTTTATTCTTTTTTATTTCCCTTAAATCTTCTTTAAGCCCCATTGAAGCAAAAGGAAGATTGTATTCTTTGTGGATACGACCTGGTCGTGGAGCCATTACATATAATCTTTCACCGAGTAATAAAGCTTCCTCGACTGAGTGAGTAATCAAAATAATTGTTTTACCTGTTTCTTTCCAAATTTTTAAAACTAAAGATTGCATTTTTTCTCTTGTTAAAGCATCAAGAGCTCCTAACGGTTCATCCATTAAGATTAAATCTGGATCATTAATAAGACATCTTGCTAAGGCAACTCTTTGCTGCATTCCTCCTGACAATTGATAAGTTGGAGTATTACCAAAACCTTTTAATCCTACAATATCTAACCACTCATCAACCTTTTTAGCTGTATTAACCGGATCTTCTTTTTTCATTCTTAAACCAAAGTTTACGTTTTCTGCTACAGTTAACCATTCAAATAAAGCTCCTTGTTGAAAAACCATACCTCTCTCAACACCTGGCCCATCAATCTCATTATTATTTAAAGAAATACTTCCAGAAGTTGGTCTGATAAAACCTGCAGTTATATTCAATAAAGTTGTTTTGCCACAACCTGATGGCCCTAGAACTGTTAAGAGTTCTCCTTTTTTAAGAGTGAAATTTACATCTTTTAATGCGTGAACTGTTTCTCCTTTAGGAGTTTTAAAAATCATATTTAGATTTTGAGAAACTAAATCACTCATAAATAATTTTTATTTTTAAAATTTTGTTAAAAAAATAGGCACCAATTTATTCAATTGGCGCCTATTAAATTTTCTTTCTCTATAAAATTATAGAGGTAAGAAACTAGTGTCTACGTTTCCTCTTGGTGTTCCCATTCCTTTTAAGAATGCATCAAGATTTCCTTTAGTCATAGATTGTTTAGTCTCTTCTGGCGTTAAGAATTTGAAACCACTTAAAGTTTCTTTCATATCTGCAACTTTCATTTCAGATGCTTTAGCCATAACTTTCATGTTACTTTTACCAGCTTTGTATCTAGCATTAGCTTCATGAGTTACTTCTATGAAAGTTCTAAGCATTCCAGGATTTTCCTTCATGAACTTCGTAGTTACTGAAGTGATATCAATTCCTAGTATACCTGCTGCTCTAGCTTCATCGACTGTAAGTAATCTTGATCCTACAGCAGTAGCTGCTTTAATTGAGTTACCTCCAAATAAACATGCCATTACAACATCACCACTAACTAATGCAGCAGCTCCTTCTTCAGGATCCATTTGAATGATATCCATTTTTTTTCTGTCAGCTCCAACAACTTTCATACTTTCATCGAAAACATACTCAGCCATTGTTCCTAATGGAACAGCAACCTTTTTACCCTCTAATTCAGTAGCGTTTGCTTTTGTAATCCCAGAAGCATTAGAAGTAACACAAGTAGTTCCTCCCATTCCGTATTCCATAGCAATATCAACTAATTTAATTGGCGCTTTAGATTTTACCGCATTGATAAATGGTACTAATCCTTGCGAGTAAGAAATATCAATGTCTCCCGCTAACATTGCGTCAGTCATTGCTCCACCGTTAGTAAAGTTTGTCCATTTAACTGGAACTCCAAGAGCTTTTGCAAATGCTTTTTTTTGCATATCCTCTAGATTAGGACTTGGCCATTCTAAAAAGTACGCAACTCTAACTTCATTCGCAGCTGAATTTGCAACTGAAACAGACAAGTTAAGAGCTACGATTGCTCCTAGAATAAAACTAATTATTTTTTTCATTTTTATCCTCTCATTAATTTAATTAAATTAGCGGTATTAAAATTCAATTTTAGAGAGATGTAAAACAAAATAATTGATACAATCAAAAGTTGTATTGTCATTTAGACTAATTCTAAAGACAAAATAGTTCTAGCAAACCTATAAATTTAGTCTAAGAATTTTATAAATTAACTTAAAAAAATAATTTATGAGCTCAGAAAATAGAACTTCAGTACCCAATTCATTGAATGAACATTGGATGCCTTTTACGTCTAATAAAGATTTTAAACAAAATCCAAGATTAATTACGGAAGCAAAAGGTGTATATTTAAAAACTCATCATGGTAAAACCCAAATTGATGCTAGCTCTGGATTATTTTGCAATCCTTTAGGACATGGTAGAAAAGAAATTACAGAAGCTGTTACAAAACAATTAGAAACTTTAGATTATGCTCAACCATTTCAACAAGGTTTTGGTGGTTCATTTGAACTAGCTACTAAAATTTCAAAACATACTCCGGGTGATTTAAATAAAATTTTTTATACAATTTGTGGCTCAACTGCTGTTGAAACAGCTTTAAAAATTGCCATCGCTTACCACAGATCTAAAGGTAAAGCTGAAAGATTTAGATTTGTCGGAAGAGAGCGAGGTTATCATGGTATGAATATTGGATGTATTTCAGTTGGTGGTATGATTAACAATGTAAAAACTTTTGCAAGTGTTTTAATGCCAGGTGTACAGCATATGAGACACACACATTTACCAGAACATAAATTTGTGAGTGGCCAACCTGAAACAGGTGGGGATTTAGCAAATGATTTAGAAAGAATAGCAACTAATTTTGGTCCAGAAAATATTGCAGCATGCATAGTTGAACCAATTGCTGGATCAACAGGAACATTAGTCCCTCCAAAAGGTTATTTACAAAAATTGAGAGAAATTTGTGATAAACATGGGATACTTTTGATTTTTGATGAAGTTATAACAGGATGGGGAAGAACAGGATCTTCTTTTGCAAGTATTGAATATGGAGTTACACCAGACATTATGACAATGGCAAAAGCTACTACGAATGGTGTAGTGCCAATGGGTGTTGTTGCATGTAAAGATGAAATTTATGACTCAGTAATGGACGCATCACCAATGGGATCAGTTGAATTATTTCATGGATATACTTATTCAGGAATTCCAGTTGCTGTTGCAGCAGCATTGGCGGTTCAAGATATTTTTGAAAAAGATGATATTTTTAATAGAGCAAAAAATTTAGCTCCATATTTTCAAAAGGGATTATTTTCTCTTCAAGACTTAGAGTCAGTAGATAATATTAGAGGTTATGGAATGATGGGTGGAATAGATATGAAATTAAATACTAAACCTGGAAAAGCTGGTTATGAATGTTTTAAAGCTTGCTATGAAGCTGGTGTTAACTTTAAAGCAACAGGAGATTGTTTAATCATTGCACCTCAATTTATATGTGAAGAAAAACACATTGATGAGATTATTGATAAGCTAAGAACAGGTATCACTAACTATCAAAAAAATCAAAAGAACTAGTTAGCTTAAAATTTATAAATTAAATATATAGAACAACAATGCGGATAGGCGTACCTAAAGAAATCAAACCACAAGAAAATAGAATTGGTTTAACTCCAGAAAGTGTAAAAACTTTAGTGTCCGAAGGTCATGAAGTTTTAGTTGAAAATAATGGTGGCTTTGAAGCTGGTTTTGAAAATGATCAATATACAAAAGCTGGTGCAAAGATTGTAGATAAAGCATCTGATATATTTAACGATGCTGAAATAATTGTTAAAGTTAAAGAGCCTCAAAAAGTTGAAGTAGATATGATTAGAGAAAATCAAATCGTTTATACCTATCTTCATTTAGCTGCTGCAAAAGGACTTACTGAAGGATTGATAAAATCAAAAAGTATCAATATTGCTTATGAAACAGTAACAGATGATAACGGTAGACTTCCTTTACTTGCACCTATGAGTGCTGTTGCCGGTCGAATGTCAGTTCAAGCGGGCGCACATTGTTTAGAAAAAAATCAAAAAGGCAGAGGAGTGTTATTAGGGGGAGCGCCAGGAGGTGAACCAGCAAACGTATTAATTCTTGGAGGCGGTGTTGTAGGAGAAAACGCTGCAATTATAGCAACTGGTATGAGAGCTAAAGTTCATGTTGTTGATAAATCTGAAGAGAGATTAAAGCAATTAGTAGAAATGTTTGGAGATAAAATTATCCCTGAGCAAAGTGATAAAATAGATTTAAACAAGCTAGTAGCAGAAGCAGATTTATTGGTTGGTGGAGTGTTAATCCCAGGAGCTGAAGCACCAAAATTAGTAACTAAAGATATGTTAAAACTAATGAAAAGAGGCTCAGTCATTGTTGATGTTGCAATAGATCAAGGGGGATGTGTTGAAACAAGTAAACCAACAACTCACGGAGATCCAACATATATAGTAGATGACGTTGTTCATTATTGTGTAGCGAACATGCCCGGCGGAGTTCCAAGAACTTCTACTTTTGCATTAAATCAAGCAACTCTTCCTTATTTAGTAAAACTTGCAAACAAAGGTTATCAAAAAGCCTTAGGTGAGGATAAAAACTTTTTAGCAGGATTAAATGTTTATAAAGGACATGTGACTTATAAAGCGGTTGCAGATGTGTTTGGACATCAATATGTTGACCCAGGAGAAGCAATCAAAAATTAATTAAATGGAAAAGAAACTACCAGATAGCACAAAAGTTGTTGTTATTGGTGGTGGTGTAGTAGGCTGTTCGGTTGCTTATCATTTAGCAAAATTTGGTTGGAAAGATACAATCCTTTTAGAAAGAGATCAATTAACATCAGGAACAACTTGGCATGCTGCAGGACTTGTAAGTCAATTAGGTCCCTCTGCAGCAATAACTAAAATAAGAAAATATACTTTAGATCTATATAAAGAACTTGAAAAAAAAGTAGACCATTCAGCTGGATTAAGATTAAACGGTGCTCTTTCAATAGCTGAAACTAAAGGCAGATGGCAAGAACTACAAAGGCAAGCAACAACAGCACAACTTTATGATGTTGATGTAAAAATTTTAGATAAAGATCAGATTAAAAAAGAATATCCAATTGTAAATACTGATGATGTAATAGGTGGAATTTTAATGCCAGGAGATGGTGCAGCTGATCCTTCAGGAGTGACACATATGTTAGCTAAAGCTGCAAGACAAGAAGGAGCAAAAATATTTGAAAAATCTCCTGTTGAGGAAATCATAACAAAAAATGGAAAAATTTCTGGTGTAAAAGTTAATGGTCAAAAAATAGATTGTGAATATATTGTTTTAGCATCTGGTATGTGGTCAAGACAAATAGGGGAAAAAGTAGGAGTAAGTATTCCACTTTATCCTGCAGAACATTTTTATATTATTACTGAACCAATAGAAAACCTCTCAAAAACTTTACCAACTATTAGAGACTTTGATAACCGAACTTATATTAAAGAAGATGCTGGTAAAATATTAGTTGGTATTTTTGAAGGAAATTCAATTCCTGCTTGGGATAAAACAAACAAAGTTCCAGAAGACTTTTCTTTTGGTGAATTTCAAGAAAATTTTGAACATTTCGAACCTTATTTGGCATCTGCAATTAAAAGATTTCCAGTTTTAGAAACAGCAGGCATTAGAAAATTTTTTTCAGGACCAGAGTCTTTTACTCCAGATACAAATACTTTATTAGGAGAAGTGCCAGAGGTTAAAAACTTTTTTGTTTGCTGTGGATTAAATAGTATTGGCATAGGAAGTGGAGGAGGTGTTGGAAAAGTTACAGCAGAATGGTTGATGACTGGTCATATAAATGAAGATATTTTCAGTTATGACATAAAAAGATTTCAAAAATTTCACTCAGAGTTAGGATTTATTAAGAAAAGAATTACAGAGTCGTTGGGTGATTTATATGGAATGCACTGGCCGTTTAAACAACATAAAACCTCTAGAAACATCAAAACTCTTCCACATCATGAAAATTTAAAAAGCTTCGGAGCTTGTTTTGGCGTTTCAGGCGGATATGAAAGACCTATGTGGTTTGCTTTAGATGGAGAAAAAGCCGAATATGAATACAGCTATAATTATCAAAGTTGGTACCCTTCAGCAGAGTATGAAACTAACAATACTATTAAAAATGTTGGTTTATTTGACCTTACACCATTTTCTAAGTTTGAAATTAAATCAGACAAAGCTCACCAAGAACTACAGAAGATATGTACTGCTAATATCAAAAATGAAACTGGTAAATGTGTTTATACTCACATGCTTAATACTGACGGTGGAATAGAAACTGATCTAACAGTTGTTTGTGTTGATAATAACCATTTTAGAATAATAAGTTCCGCTGCAACAAGAGAAAGAGATAAATTTCATATTAAAAAACATCTTTCAAAGGATATTGAATTAAAAGATATTACAGATGATTTATGTGTATTTGGATTATTTGGTCCAAAAAGCAGAGATTTAATGAAGGCAATATCAAAAGATAATTTTGATAATGATGATTTTAAATTCGGCAGAGCAAAATATATCACAATTGAAGGTGTGAAGATTTGGGCTCAAAGATTATCCTATGTGGGTGAATTAGGTTACGAATTATATGTTGAATTTAAAGATGCTAAAAAAATTTATGAACTAATTATTAATAAAGGTAAAAATTATAATCTTTCAAATTGTGGAATGCATGCAATGGATATTATGCGAATGGAAAGTGGATTTTTACATTGGGGTCATGATATTTCTCCTGAGGAAAACCAATATCAAGCTGGATTGTCTTTTACCATCAGCAAAAAAAAAGATGTAGATTTTATAGGAAAAAAAGCAATAGAAAAAATTAAACAAGAAAAGATAAAAACTAGATTTGCCATGTTTACTCTTAAAGAAAGTGAACCAGGAAAGCCTTTATTGCTACATGACGAGCCTATTTATATTGATGATAAAATAATAGGAAGATCAACGTCAGGGAACTACTCATTCAATTTCAAAAAGAATTTGGTATTTGGTTATATTAAAAATGATTTATCCAATGATGAGCTGCAATCTAAAAATTTATTCATTGAAGTGGAAAAAAAGAAATATCCAATATCAATTCAATTAGGTGCCCTAAAACGAACAGACTATAAAAATTTATAATTAAGTTTGTTTTCTTAATATAAGAACAAAAATTACAGAAGTAATCATCATGATTAATGCATAAGCCGCAGTTGGAACCATATAAGTCATATTAGTACCAAATAATTGCAAACCTACAAAGACTGCTAAAGTTCCATTTTGAAGTCCAGCTTCTAAAGAAATACATCTTCTTTGAGCAACACCAGTAGTAAAAAATTTAGCTATATAAAAAGCTACGATCATCATTGTAACATTTAAAGATAAGGCAATTGCCCCAGCTTTTGTTATGAACATCACAATGCTATCCCATTCTTCAATATAGATAGCAATAAAAACAATACAGAATAAACCAATAGAAATTCTATTGATAATTTCCATATTGTTTACAATAAAATTACCCCACAGCTTTCTCATAATCATTCCAATTATTACTGGAACTGTCACAACAAAAAACATCTTCAAAGATATACTAAGCATTGAAACTTCGTTTTTAACGTATGTAATGTCAAATAATTCAATCGATAAAAAAACTACATAAGGAACAGATACAATACTAATTAAACTAGTAATTGCTGTTAAAGATATTGAAAGAGCTACATCTCCATTAGCAAATTTTGTAAGTACATTTGAAGTTACCCCACCAGGTGCTGCAGCAATCAACATAACACCTAATGCTAATTCAACTGGAGTTCTTAAAATAATTATCAAAAAATATGCAACAATGGGAAGTAATACTAACTGACAAAACAATCCAATAAAAAAATCTTTAGGACTTTGAGCAACTCTTGTAAAATCTTTAACTGTTAAAGATGCACCTAATCCTAACATGATTAGTGCTAATGCAACTGGTGCTATTGTAGTTACTATTCCCATGACCCCCCTGTAATATTGCAACTTATATAACTTTAATGATTTTTATTATTTAATAAAGAAGTTTATGAAATAGTTAAAAGATTAAGGGTTTTTCTTAAAAATTTTGCTTTGTTTTTAAAAACTTTTTTTTGATAAGGAATAAGTTTCTCAATATTCATTCCAGTCAGTACATATTGTTTTTTATCATTAAGTTTCAAATAACCCTTCTTCATTAAATATTTACATTTTCTAATTACTGTTGCTCTTGGAATATTTGTCATATCAGATAAAGACATAGCACTTACTCCAGTTGTTTGGTCATTTTCTTGATCTGTGACAATACCTTTATTAAATTTTATATAGTCTGGAGTTAAAGAGTGCACGTTTGTTTCATCTACACTTCTTTTATAATTAAAAGCCTGGTTCATTACAACTGTACCCCAAAGATGAAAAGTTGCAATATCCTCGAATGCTTCATGGTAACCAATGATCATAGGAATTTGCATTCTATAAAACCATCTCCAACATAAACCAAAGTTTTTTTTAATAACTTGTTCAATATATTTTGTTTCAAGTTTTTTTGGATAAATTCCATCTTTATTGAAAATTTCAGAAATTAAATAAATATATTTAGCGGTTAATTTTATTTGCCTTTCAGGCTTTACCTGAGAAAAGACAGAACGATCAATTATTATTTGTTTTTTTATTCTTTTTAAAGCTCCTAATTTTTCAAGTTCTAAAACTTTTCGTCTAACAGTTTCTTTAGGTAATTGAAGTTTTTCGCATAATTCTGTTATACTAAATTTCTCTATTTGAAGGTTTGATTTTGAATAAAATTGATCAAATGTGTGTGCAATATTCATTTGATCATAAAATTGTAACGTTTTTTCAACTAAAGAAATAACGATTAAGTATTTGTAATGATCTTTAAAAGCTTGATAAACATTATTCAGCCAGCTCCACTGATGAACGATCCAATCTCTTCCTAACTGATCATAGCTCCTCATCATATGATCATAAACCTGATCATCATTCAGAACTCTTGTAAAATCGATTTGTCTTAAACTCATAATTGTAAAAGTGTGATATGAAACCCAAAATGAACAGGTGTCAACCAAATAGTGACCCAAAATGATCAATACTTATTTTGTTAAGACAAATGATTTATGGTTAACTTAATTATGACCCAAAAAGGCTTTGACGCAGAAATTACTTTAGGTGAGACCCCAAATTTCGAAGTAGCTGAAGAAAAGCCTTTAAAAAAGACTAAACTAGATCGACCAAAGAAGGTTGATATCAATGTTCTTAAAGCAAGAGTTCAAGAAATACAAAATAAAGAAAATAAAAAAAATATAGCTATCTTTATTTTCTTTTTAGTAGTCTTAGGAGCTTTAGGTATATTTTTGTCATCATAGTAATAATTTGTAAAATGTTAATTTTAATGGTTAAATAACTCTATGAAAAACTCTATTTCAGAAATTAAAAGTAAAATTATATCAAGTTATATAAATGATGAAAAAACATTTGATGAGACTAAATCATCCAACATTAATGTTTTATTAAATAGAGTTAAATTAGACCAAAAAAGAGAAAGTAGAAAAAAAATACTATTTTCTACTGCTGCTTCTGCAGGCGTATTGTTGTTTGGTTTCTTTATATTCTAATTTTTTACAAAACAAACCCATTTGCATCAATTACTAAAAGTAGTATAAACCACAATATTCATTGTGGCGGGGTAGCTCAGTTGGTTAGAGCGCAGGACTCATAAGCCTGAGGTCAGTGGTTCGATCCCACTTCCCG
The DNA here is from genome assembly GCA_003210015.1 of Pelagibacteraceae bacterium AG-426-P20. Classification (GTDB taxonomy): domain Bacteria; phylum Pseudomonadota; class Alphaproteobacteria; order Pelagibacterales; family Pelagibacteraceae; genus Pelagibacter. Next base: position 29,712 of record QCNX01000005.1, read on the forward strand.
CTACCATACATTGATTTAGTAGTTCAACTTTCTGAAAACTGAAAATGGTACTCCGTTTCTTGAGATTATAACTTCATCAGTACCAGGATATTGCTTAAAGCATGTAGTTTGAACATTTGGATACCTGACTATATACTCCATATCTTTTACTTTCATTACTCCTTCTCTATCGACCAAATGTTTTAAGTTAGGATATATTTTAGGATTAAAAATATCTAGAGTAGTTCGATTAATTAAAACCACATAATTAGCCTCTACTTCTTTTTCACCTCTATAAATTTTTTTGATACCAAGTTTTCTTACTAAATAATAAAGTAATGTGGAATCTCCAGAGCAATTAGTAATTTTCATATTTTGAATTTCTTCCATAGAATATTTTTTTTTAATCTCCAAAACCAGATCTTTATAAGATGTACCCCAATAGTCGTGCTCCCAATTATCTTTGCTATCTTCATAAAATATTGATGAATAATTTACATAATTATAGTGATATGGTGTAAGTAAAATAAATCTATAAAAGAATACAGAAAATAAAATTAAAACTATTGATAAGCTTATTTTTGATTTGTACGAATTTTTAAAATTATTAAATAATTGATCTAAAGAAAATGCAGCAATCAAACTAAAAAAAGGTATAGTGAATAAAAATAATCTTAAATTATCATAAAGATTAACACTCAATAACAAAACTAAAAAAATCGGAAATAATGCTAAAATATTAACAAAATAAAATTTAAGATTAAAATTTGTAATTTCATTTTGAATTGAAATTTTTTTTAAAAAAAACAAAAAATATGATCCCAATAATAAAAAAGTAGAAAAGAAAGGCAATCTATACATTATTATATCTAAAAAATAAGTTTTTGGAGTATTAAAAACTTCATAATATTCTCCATTTATTAATCCAATTTTTGGACCATCATTCCAATTAATAGTGTTCTTTACTATTAGTGAAAAAAAATTAATAAAATTATCATTTTGAATTTCCTCAATCATATGAGGCCAGCATAAAATTATCAAAAATAATGAAATTATTATTGCTATGGGCGAGTGTATAAAAAGTCTTTTGGTTAGATGTTTTAGATTTGATTTATATTTGATAAATAAAAAAACCAATCCACTAATTATTACTGGAAATATAACAACTAAAAAAGTTAATCTTACTCCACATCCAAAACCTATAAAGAATGAGGATAAGAATAAATTTTTGTATAATTCTTCATCTTCAACACAATAACTATAAAAATAATAACAAAACCAAATTAGAGAAAAAAAAACAATTATATCTTTTGAATTCATCCCCATGTGACCAAAGAAAAAAGGATTTAACAGAGTTAACAGAGATGCATATAAAGCAATATTAAAATTAAATAATTTTTTAGTAAAAAGAAAAAGACCTAAAATACTTAAGGTTGAAAAAGATATATTTACTATATGCATTACAAAATCGATATTGTTTGCATAAAAACTTTTATTAATTAATAAAATTATTTGACCCAAAGCATATGAAAGAGTGTCATACAATCCTGGATAAAATTGATTATTTCTAAATTGATAACCCTCAAATTCACCAAAAGAAATTAAATATTTATATCTTACAAGGCCATTAATATGATGAAAATATTCATCAGTTGACAAACCTATCGTTAAAGATGACCACCATGCTAGAGATAGCAATAACAGTATAGTTATTATTCCAATTAAACTAAGTTTATTTTTTGCCATTTAATAATTTTTTCAGATAACTAGAGTAGTTACAATTACCATAAAAAATAATAGATTTCTTGATATGAGACTTGTCAATCCAGCTATTATTAAGTGCGATCTCTTCAATACAAGCAATTTTAAACCCCTGTCTATTTTCAATTGCAGAAACAAAAGCTGATGTTTTGTAAAAATCTTCTATCGATCCCGTATCCAACCAGGCACCACCTCTTCCAATTATATCTGCTGATAATTGTCGTTTTTTTTTATAAAAATTCAATAAATCAACAATTTCGACTTCATTTCTCTTAGAAGGTTTTAATTTTTTTGCATAATTAATGACTTTGTTATCGAAAAAATACAGACCAGTAATAGCTAGGTCAGACAAATATTTTTTTGGTTTTTCTTTGATAGACAGAATTTTATTTTTTTTATCAACTTTTGCTACACCAAAAGACTCTGGTTTTTGAACTTTATGAAGCACGACTCTTGCACCTTTTTTTAGTTTCGTATTTTCTTTAAGCTGTTTAGTTAAACTTTGTCCGTAAAAAAAATTATCACCTAAAATCATAGCAACATTTTCTTTACCAATAAATTTTTCACCTATTACAAAAGCATCAGGTAAACCACGAGGTTTTGTTTGTTCTAAATAAGAAATTTTAATTCCCAAATTGTTTCCGTTAGGAATAATTTTTTTATATTGATTTAGTTGACCTTTGTTAACAATAATTAAAATATCTTTTATCCCTGCAAGCATTAATATTGAAAGAGGATAAAATATCAAAGGTTTATCATAAATCGGGAGTAGTTGTTTATTAACAGCTTTGGTTAAAGGACTCATTCTTGTTCCTTTACCACCAGCTAATATTATACCTTTTTTAATCATCCTTTACCCAATCTTTTTACAATATCTTTTTTAGTTAGAGATTTATAATATTTTTTGTTTTTATAATACCAATCAAAAGTTAATTTAATACCTTGTCTAAAATTTGTTCTTGGTTTCCAGCCGAGTTTAGACTTTATTTTATTACTATTTAAGGCATACCTGACATCATGGCCAGGTCGATCTTTTACAAATAAAATTTTAACTTTTTTTCCAATTTTAGTACTTAGTTTTGAAACATTAATTAACTGTTTTGAAACTTGTAAATTATTAAGATTTTTATTTGATCCAATATTGTAAAATTCACCAATTTTACCTTTTGTTAAAACTTTTAGAAGTGCTTCACAATGATCTTTAACATAAATCCATTCTCTTGAGTTTTTGCCTTTGCCATAAATAGGTAGAGGTTTGTTATTTAAAATATTATAAATAAGTTTAGGAATTAATTTTTCTGGATGTTGTTTAGGACCATAATTATTTGAGCAATTTGTAATCATTGCGGGAATTTTATAAGTTCTGACGTAAGAACTAACCAAATGATCTGAAGAAGCTTTACTAGCAGCATAGGGCGAGCTTGGTTTATATGGATAATTTTCAGAAGATCTACCAGATAAAATATCTCCATAAACTTCATCTGTTGATATATGAATTAGTTTTGATTTATGTTTTTTAACATAATCTTTAAAACATTCTAACAGATTAAAAACTCCAACTATATTGCTTTGAATAAAATTTTCAGGAGCATCAATTGATCTATCAACATGAGTTTCAGCTGCAAGATTAAAAATGGCATAAGGTTTATGTTTAAAAAGTATTTTTTTAAGTTTTTTGTCTTTAATATTGCACCTTATAAATTTGTATTTTCCTGAATTTTTATATTCTTTTGTATTATAAAAATTTGATGAATAGCTAACTTTATCAATGTTAATTACATGGAATTTTTTAGAAATTAGTAAATCTATTAAATTACTTCCAATAAATCCTAATCCACCAGTAACAAGAATTTTTTTCATTTTAATTATTAATGACCCGGAAACTCAATTAAATTTTCTACTTTATACCCTTTTTTGACCAAATTGTCAGAACCATTTAAATCAAAAAGATTTATAACAAACACAAAACAAGCAACGTTTCCACCAGAAATTTCAATTAATTTTGCAGCTGCTTCAGCAGTACCACCCGTTGCGATTAAATCATCAATGATTAAAACTTTATCATGTTTATTAACAGAGTCTTTATGCATTTCTATTGTTGCAGTTCCATATTCTAATTCAAAATCCACAGAATGGACTTCACCAGGTAATTTGTTTTTTTTTCTTAACATTATAAAAGGTTTTTTTAGAATATAAGAAACGGCTGATGCAAAAACAAAACCTCTTGATTCTATGGCTGCTATTTTATTAAAATTAAATCTTTTTGACCTTTCCACTATTTGATCAATAGTGTCAGCAAATGCTTTTTCATCTTTAATTAGGGTTGTAATATCTCTAAATAATATACCTTTTTTTGGATAATCAGGAATAGATCTGATAAAATCTTTTAAATTCATAATAGTAATTTATAAAACTATAAATAAATTAATTTTTAAACATGACAATAAATAAATTAGCTATAATAGGTGGCAGTGGTCTTTACGATGTTGAGGAGTTCAAAAATAGGGAATTATTGAATATAAATACTCCCTGGGGAAAACCTTCAGATCAAATTTTAAAAACAAAATTTAATAATAAAGAGGTTTATTTTTTGCCAAGGCATGGAAGGGGTCATTTTATTTCACCTTCAAAAATAAACTTTAGAGCAAATATTGATGCTCTTAAACAATTAGGTGTAACTGATATTGTTTCAGTTTCAGCAGTTGGTTCTTTAAAAGAGGATTTGCCACCAGGAAAATTTGTAATTGTTGATCAATTTATAGACCGGACATTTGCCAGAGAAAAAACATTTTTTGATGGAGAGATTGTTGCTCATGTTTCCATGGCACACCCTACATCTAATGGTTTAATGAATGCCTGTGAAGATGCAATTAAAAAAGAAAAAATAGAATATCAAAGAAATGGAACATATGTTGTGATGGAAGGTCCACAATTTTCAACACTAGCAGAGTCTAATTTATATAGATCTTGGAAAGCAGATGTAATTGGGATGACTAATATGCCAGAGGCAAAATTAGCAAGAGAAGCAGAAATAAGATACGCATCTGTCTCAATGGTAACAGATTATGATTGCTGGCATCCAGATCATGAAAATGTTGATGTTCAGCAAGTGATAAAAGTTTTATTGGGTAATGCGGCTAAAGCAAAAAATATGATTAAAAATTTAATAGAAAATTTTGAAAATCACATTGACCCCAAAGATCCAACAAATAATTGTTTAGATGTTGCAATAATAACTGCTCCGGAAAAAAGAACAAAAAAAACAATAGAAAAATTAAAAACTGTTGCTGGAAGGGTTCTTAGTAAATAATGAAAATAGAGGGAAAAGAATATCGCACTATTTGGTTTGAAAATAATATTGTTAAAATAATAGATCAGACAAAACTTCCTCATAAATTTATTATTAAAGATTTAAAAACAGTAAACGATGCAATAAATGCAATCAAAACTATGGAAGTAAGAGGCGCTCCTCTAATAGGAGCTACAGCAGCTTACGGATTAGTTTTAGCTATAATTGAAAATAATGATCAATCATTTTTAAAAAATTCTGCAGAAAATTTAGCAAGTTCAAGACCTACGGCTATAAATTTAAAGTGGGCTGTAGATAGAATGATGAAAAAATTATCAGGTGTTAATAGTGATAAAATTTTAGAAATAGCCCTGAATGAGTCAAAAGAAATTTGTGAAGAAGATATAAAATTTTGTGAAAATATTGGATTAAATGGCTTAAAAATAATTGAAGAAATTTATAGTAAAAAAAAAGATACTGTTAATATTTTAACACACTGTAATGCAGGCTGGCTTGCAACCATTAATTGGGGGACTGCAACTTCCCCTATTTATCATGCACACAAAAAAGGGATACCAGTACATGTTTGGGCTGATGAAACTAGACCAAGAAACCAAGGAGCAAACCTTACTTCTTATGAATTAAATGAAGAAGGAATTAAAAATACAATTATTGCAGATAATACAGGTGGCATTTTAATGCAAAGAGGTGATGTTGATATGTGTATTGTTGGAACTGATAGAACTTTAGCAAATGGAGATGTTTGTAATAAAGTCGGAACTTACCTAAAAGCGTTAGCTGCTCACGATAATAATATTCCTTTTTACGTTGCTCTTCCAAGTTCAACAATAGATTGGAATATTAATGATCATAAAGATATTCCAATCGAAGAGAGAGACTCTGAGGAATTATCACACGTAGAAGGTTTAGATGATGCGGGAAATATAATGAAAATTCAAATTTACCCAAAAAAAAGTACAGCAATGAATTTAGCTTTTGATGTTACACCTGCCAAATATGTTACAGGTTTGATAACTGAAAAAGGTATATGCCAAGCATCATCTGAAGGATTAAAAAAATTATTTCGATGAAAAATTTAGATCAAAGAAATCAAATTATTGAATATTCTTTAAAATTAAACTCTACAAACCTTTCACCTCTTAGATCAGGCAACATATCTTTGAGAGGTAAAGAAAATGACAAAGATGGATATTTAATTACCCCGTCAGGAAAAAAATACGATACATTAAAACCAGATGACATTGTTTTTATGGGTTTAAACGAAGAAGAAGAAAAAAACGACTCAACTAACAAACCCTCATCTGAATGGAGATTTCATCGAGATATTTATTTAAAAAAAAAAGAAGCAAAAGCTATTGTTCACGCTCATTCTCCACACGCAACAGCTGTATCTTCACATGGAAAACCAGTACCACCATTTCATTATATGATTGCTCTTGCTGGGGGTGAAGACATAAAATGTGCAGAATATGCTACTTTTGGTACAGAAGATCTTTCTAATAATGTAATTAAAGCCTTAGAAAATAGAAGCGCATGCTTAATGTCTAATCACGGTCAGGTTGCTTTTGGTAAAAATTTAGAGGATGCATTTGAACTTGCACAAGAGATAGAAAATATTTGTCATCAATACACTATTGCTCTAAAGTTAGGTACTCCAAAGATTCTCTCATTTGAAGAAATGAAAAAAGTTTTGGATAAAGCTAAAGGTTATAAAAAAAGGTAAAATGATTAAAGTTGGGGAGCATATTACTTTAGATATTATAGGTACTATAAAAGAGTACGATCCCTCAGTTTATGAGAAGGTTATTAATAAAATTGCTAAAGCTGCAGATGTAACTATTTTAAATATTTCAAAATATAAATTTGAACCTCAAGGATTTACAATTTTGGCATTATTAGCAGAAAGCCATATAAGCTTTCATACTTTTCCAGAAAAAGGAATAATCAGTTTTGATTTTTTCACATGTGGAAAAATAAGCCCTTCTATTGCAATCGATATAATAAAAAAAGAATTTGAATATAAAAGAATTGTTAAAAAAGAATTTAATAGAGACACAAAATCTCTTTACCATGATATTTACAGCTCGCCTGGTTTACAAAAATCATATGTAGTAAATGAAGTTTTAGAAGACTTTAAATCAAAAGTTGGTCAACACATAGAAATTTTGGAATTAGAACAGTTTGGAAAATCTTTATTTATTGATGGGGAAATACAAGTAGCAGCTTCTGATGAGCATTTATATAGCTCAACATTTGTTGGTGCAGGTTTAAAATTAAACAAAGAAAATGAAAGAGCTGCAATAATAGGTGGAGGTGACGGCGGTGTTGCTAGAGAATGTATTTCTAAAAATTTTAATTTTGTAGATTGGTATGAACTTGACCCTGAAGTTGTTGAAGTTTGCAATAAACACTTGGGCGATATTGGTAAAAAAGCTACTGAAAAAAACTCAGTAAAATGTGTTTGGGGTGATGCATTCGAGAGTATTAAACAAGCAAGTGACGATACATATGACCATATATTTGTAGATTTAAACGATGATCAATTTTGTATTGATTTAGCTTCAAAAAATATGGACTCTTTAGTAAGAATTTTAAAACCTAAGGGAGTGATAACAGCCCAGGTTGGAAGTCAAGACAAAAAACCTCTTCAAGTTGAAAATTGGCTGAATGTTTTCAACCATCATTTTGGAAATACTAATTTATCAAGAGTTTATATACCAAGTTTTGACTGTTCTTGGAATTTTTCCTCATCAATAAATCACTAATTTTTTCTTTTTTAAATCTCCAATTTGTGAAATACTATTTTTTTTATTAAAGGAGAAACTATGAATATATTCAAAAAAACTATTTTTTCAGTTTTACTTTCTTTGTTAGTAATGGGAAATGTAAATGCTGACAAAATTAGAATTGGAACCGAAGGTGCCTATCCTCCATGGAACTCAAAAACTGAGGCAGGTAAGTTAATAGGATTTGAAGTAGAATTAGCTTACACACTATGTAGATATATTGGACAACAATGTGTAATGGTTGAACAAGATTGGGATGGTATGATACCAGCGTTAATCATGAGAAAGTTTGATGCAATAATGGCGGGTATGTCAATTACTGCTGAAAGACAAAAAGCTATTAGCTTTTCTCAAGGTTATGCAGATGAAGTTGCTTCATTGGCAGTGATGAAAGGATCTAGCCTTGAAGGTTTAGATACACCTGCTGGAATTAATTTAACTAAACCTAACGCGGCAGCAAAAAAAGCATTAAAAACTCTTACAGCAGCCTTAGCTGGAAAAACAGTTTGTGTACAAACTGCTACCATTCATCAAAACTTTTTAGATTCTGGTGATGTTGGAAAAGTGAATGTAAGAACTTATAAAACACAAGACGAAGTAAACTTAGACTTAGCGTCAGGAAGATGTGATGCTGCACTAGCTGCTGCTGTTGCATTCAGTGATTATGCAGAAAAATCTGGTAAACCAGTTGTCTTAACTGGACCTACTTTTTCAGGTGGAGCATTTGGTAATGGCGTTGGAGTTGGTATTAGAAAAGATGATACTGAACTTCTAAATAAGTTTAATGCCGCAATTAACAAAGCGAGAAAGAACGGAGATATTAGTAGAATAGCTACTAAGTGGTTCGGTTTCGACGCTTCTATGTAATTTATTTTAGATTTGGCGACTATAATGTATAGTCGCCAATCTCTATGGAACTTCTAGCATTTGGTGATACTGGTTGGGGTGATGAGTTGTTTTATGCTACCCTAATGACTATAGCTGTATCTATTACAGCAATGATCATCGGTTTTAGTTTTGCAGCAATTTTTACTCCACTTAAACTATCAAAGAATAAATTATTAAATTTAATTGCAAATTCTTACACAACAGTAATTAGAGGCGTTCCAGAATTATTAGTAATTTATCTTTTCTTTTTTGGAGGGACTGGCGCAGTAATGTTTGTTGCCTCAATATTTGGTTATAATGAATATATTGAAATAAATGCGTTCATAACTGGTGCGTTCGCAATTGGAATTATTTCAGGAGCCTACTCAACTGAAGTCTTTAGGGGAGCAGTTATGTCAATCGACAAAGGTCAATTTGAGGCTGCTAAAGTTTTAGGATTAAGTAAATTTGTGCAATTTTATAAGATTATTCTTCCACAAGTTTTACGACTAGCTATTCCCAATCTAAGTAATGTTTGGCAAATTACACTTAAAGACACATCTTTAATTTCCGTGACTGGTTTGGTTGAAATTATGAGACAATCTTATATTGCAGCTGGATCAACAAGAGATCCTTTATTCTTTTACTCATTCGCTGCAGTTTTGTATTTATTACTTACTTTTGTAAGCATGAAATTAATCAATAGATTAGAAGTTAAATATAGTAGGGGGTATTGATGGATTTTGAATTAATGATTAATAGTTTCCCTAAATTATTAAGTGCAGCAGTGATAACATTAAAACTTCTTTCTGTTTCTTTGGTAATAGGACTATTCATTGGATTATTTTTTGCAATTCTAAGATTAAATAAAAATATTTTTATCAATAAGTTTGCTTATGGATACTCTTATATATTTAGAGGTACACCACTTTTAGTACAAATTTTTATAATTTATTTTGGATTAGGTCAGATTGAATATTTAAGATCGACAGTTTTATGGGTAATTTTAAAAGAACCATATTGGTGTGCAATTATCGCTTTTGCTTTAAACACTGGTGCTTATACATCTGAAATTTTAAGATCAGCATTCCAAACAATTAAACCTGGTATAATTGAGGCTGGTCAAAGCTTAGGTATATCTAGCAAGATTATTTTTTATAAAATACAAATTCCAATTGCTATTAGACAATCCCTTCCAGCTTATGGAAATGAAATAATTCTGATGATGAAAGGCACTTCTCTAGCAAGCACGGTTACAATTATGGATTTAACTGGTGTTGCAAAATATATAATTTCTACAACTTTTAAACCGATAGAAGTATTCATAGTTGCTGGTGGAATTTATCTATTTATGACTTTTATTATTCACAACGTAATCAAATTTTTGGAAAAAAAATATAGTTTTAATTAAAGTATTACCAAATCTAACTTTTGTTTACCAAGTCTTTCATTACCATTTTCTGTAACTAAATAAGTTTCACCAAGATTCATTGCTAATTGATTTTCAGAGTCCATTAATATCATATGCATGAAAAATACATTGCCAGGTTCAATAACATAAGGATTACCAGTATAAAGCATTGGCCAATCCATCCAATTAGGAGAAAAAGTATTCCCTAATGAGTAACCACAGGCGTTCATTCTAGCTTTATTGTAACCAAGATCATCAAATGTTTTTGCATGAATATCAAAAACCTCTCCAATTTTATTACCTGGTTTCAGTTTATTTTCACAATTTGTTAAAGCCTCAACACAGGCCTCATGCATTTTGATATGTTTGGGATCAGCTTTTCCTACAGGAATAGTTCTAAACATTGCTGAATGATAATGTTTATAAGTGCCGGCCCACTCAATACTTAATTGATCTTGATTTGATAACTCTCTTTTTTCTGCTTGGTATCTACATAAAAGAGCATTGTGACCTGAGCCAATAATATATTCATTAGCTGGGTAGTCTCCACCACCTTCCAAAACTGCCTTTTGCATTTCAGCTAAAATTTTTGCTTCACTTGCACCAGCTTTAGTATGCTTCCAAGCTTGGTCTAAAGCATTATCAGCAAGTTCGGCCGCTTTTCTTACATAAACAATTTCTTCTTGAGATTTTATAACCCTGAGTTTAGTTATTAATTCAGATTGATCTTCAACATTACAATATTTTTCTAAAGATTTATTTAATTTCAAAGCATTACGACCGGTCATTCCATAAGCTTCATATTCAATTCCTATATTTTTTCCTTTTAACGAAAGTTCATTTAAAATTAATTTAAGATCATCAGTTGGATTTGAACCATCTTTATCAACCCAAATTCTAATATCTTCAATATTCGAAGTGTTTTGTGCTTGTCGTAAATCAGGTGCTCTAGTTAAAAGTATTACATTTCCATTTTTTATCTAAAACTAAAGTTTGAAAAAAAACATAACCAAAAGTGTCGTAACCAGTTAACCAATACATAGACTCTTGTCTAAACATCAAAAGAGCATCAAGATTTTGCTCTTTCATTGATTTTAAAATTTTTGCTTTTCTATTTGAAAACTCTTCTTTTGAAAAATGAAGTGCCATTAAATTATTTAATAACTAGTATACTCTTTAATTTCCTTGATTGTT
>QCNX01000006.1 GCA_003210015.1 Pelagibacteraceae bacterium AG-426-P20
TTTTTATTGTTATCATTAATGTTTTTTACAACTTTTAATGACTTAAAAGACCTTGGTTTATTTAAATAGATAAAATTATTTTTTTGAAATAAGTAAGTAAAATCAACACTTTTTTGATATTTCACAATATGTTGTGTATAACTTTTAAATACACACTAAAAAAAGTCTTGATTTATCAACACTTTTGATAAAGATAGAAAATAACCTAATAAAACCGGAGCTAAAATGAATAAAAAACAATTAATTGTCAAGCTTTCAGGAGCTTTAAATCTAAGTAAAGCAGATGCTGAAAGAACTTTTGACACTATTACCAACACTATTTTAGACGCTTTAAAAGGTGATGACTCAGTTAAAATTGCTGGGTTTGGTACTTATAAAGTAGCTAAAAGAAAAGCTAGAGTTGGAAGAAACCCAAGGACTGGTGAGCAAATTCAAATCGCTGCATCACAAAAGGTTAAATTCTTACCTGCAAAAGCTTTAAAAGAAGTATTTAATAAATAATATTATACAGCCTTAATGTTAAAAAAGCATTAGGGCTGTTTCTATATGCAAATATTGCATAGCCAATTTTCCTAATCAGCGTTAGTTTTTATAATTTAAAAAAATATAAGTCCTTTTTAACAGGGAGGTCTTATGACTAAATTATTTAAAAAAATAAGTGTGCCACTTATTAGTTTAATTTTTTTATTAAACATGAGTAGTGCGGGGATGGCAGAGACAACAGTTTCTGCTGAAGTAGGTTTTATATTCAATACCTTGCTATTTTTAATTTGTGGTTTCCTAGTAATGTTTATGGCTGCTGGGTTTGCAATGTTAGAATCAGGTATGGTTACATCAAAAAGTGTATCCGTTATCTGTGCAAAAAATATAGGTTTATTTTCAATTGCAGGAATTATGTTCTGGATGGTAGGTTATAACTTAGCTTACGGTATTCCAGAGGGCGGATATATTGGTAAATTCATACCATGGTCTGATGCAAGTGCAGTAGACACAGGTTATTCGGATGGTTCAGATTGGTATTTCCAAATGGTATTCTGTGCAACTACAGTTTCTATCGTATCTGGTACAATGGCAGAAAGAATAAAGTTATGGCCATTTTTCGTATTCGCTGCAATACTTTCAGGAATTATTTATCCAATCGTAATGGGTTGGCAGTGGGGTGGAGGTTGGTTAGCAGAATTAGGTTTTTCTGATTTTGCTGGTTCGACTTTAGTACACTCAACTGGAGGTGCAGCTGCTTTAGCTGGTGCAATGATAATTGGCCCAAGACTTGGAAGATTTACAAAGTCTGGTGCTCCAGCACCACTTAAACCATTTGCTGCTTCATCAATACCATTAGTTACAATTGGAGTATTTATTTTATGGTTAGGTTGGTTTGGTTTCAACGGTGGTTCACAATTAGCTATGGGAACTGCTGATGATGCAATCGCCGTATCGACCATCTTTATTAATACATTTTTAGCTGGTGCTGGTGGTGTAATGGGTGCTGCTACGATTACAAGATTACATTTTGGTAAAACAGATGTAATTCAAATGTTAAATGGATGTATTGGTGGGTTAGTTGCAATTACAGCTGAACCATTAGCTCCATCACCTTTTGCAGCAATTTTAATTGGTGCTGTAGGTGGTTTAATCGTAGTTTATGGTACAAAACTATTATTCTCATTAAAAATTGATGATGTAGTAGGTGCAATACCAGCACACTTGTTTGCAGGGATTTGGGGAACACTAATAGTTCCAGCAACAAATTCAGATGCAGCTTTCAGTTCACAGTTAATTGGAGTGCTTTCAGTTAATATATTTGTTTTTATATTCGCTTACATTGTGTTTAGCATTATTAAAGCAACTATCGGTCTAAGGTTAAGTAAAGAAGGTGAAACCAAAGGTACTGATGTTACTGAAACAGGTGTTATTGCATATGCAATACGAGACTAATTGTTAACAATAAAGGGATCCTTCACCTCTGTGTATCCGCAACGTTACTCGATGAAGGGTCCCTTAAAATTTCTCTCTAAGTTAGTTTAAATAAGACCTCTTAATAGAGGTCTTATTAACATTCGTTTTCATCCCAAAGTTTTTTATAATTTATAAAAGGTGATAATCCATAGCTAGAATTTACATTGGTTAAATGCAAAGAAAGACTTTTTAAAGGAGAAATACAAAATTCTTTTGTATAGATTTCGTTAAGATATTTTTCAAAAGGATCATTTCTATCTAAACAAGTGTTATAAAAATTATCCCAGTATTTATCTAATAATGCCTTTGTAGTCATAAATGTGCATAAAGTTTTGCTAATTGTTCTCCAATGCCTTTTATTACCAATTAAAATGTTGGTTTTTTCATTGTTCATATAAAGATAAGGATAATCAGCAGGGCACATAAAAATATCTTTATCAATTTGTGAAGCTATTCTTTCATAAGAGGCAATCATCTCCTCCATCATAGGCTCAAAATGTAAATAGTCGTCCTCTACAAAGAAAACTAAATCTTTACCATTTTCTTTTGCTAATTCAAAAGATTGAAGCAGACTGGCTAAATTTGAAAAAGTTTGATCATTTTTTTGTTTTTTGATCGTATCTTTATATTTTTTATGGTCTAGAGAGATAATGCTTATATCTTGATTGCCTTTATCTATTATTTTTTTAAATTTACTTAAATTTTCATCTTTTGATTTATCATCAACAATAATTATCTTGAACTGAATATTTTGATATTTTGTTTTACAGAAATTAACAGAATTAATAAGAGAATTAAAAGATCTAATAGAATATTCAATTTTTGGTTCTTCAAATAATCTTTTTTTATTTTGATCCCAGATTTCTATATCAGTATTAGTTCTGAATATAATTAATACAGAGCTTACTTTTTTTGTAATTTTAACCTCTCCTAAAGGTAAAACTATTGATTTTTTATTTATAAATGAAAGATCCTCGTTTAAATTTTTTTCCAAAGTAGGTGAAACAAATTTATTTTGATCGATTATTTCATAGCCAAGTAATTTTGCTAATTTTATAAAAAATTTTTTCATTTTTTTATTTTACTCAATTTTTTAACTCATCTATTGCATATTCTAGGCGATCTTGTCCCCAAAAAAGTTTATTATTAACTAAAAACGTAGGAGCCCCAAAGACATCTAATTTAAACGCTTCATTTGTTAATTCTTTAAGTTTATTTTTTATTACTTGCTCTTTTATACTTTTTTCAAAGTAATCATGATCGATTTCACAATCTGATAAAATTTTTTTTATATTTTTTTCGATAGAAATATCTAAATTATCTTTCCAGTATGCATCAAAACATAAATCAATAAATTTATTTTTTTTATTATTATCAATTACTAAAAAACCTCTCATTAGGTATAAAGAATTTATGGGAAATTTTTCATTCCATTTAAAAGGAATTTCATTTTTTTTTGAAATTAAAATACAATCATTTTTCATATTTTTCATTTTTCTTTTATTAAATGCAGGTGCAATAACCTCACCTAGATTATGCAAGCCACCCAGTAAAATAGCTTTATAATTGAAAATATTTCTTTGATTTAAATTAATTATTTTTTTATGAGCCAAGTAAGAATAAGGACTTATAAAATCAAAATAAAAATCTATATGTTTATTCATATAGACTTAGGCGTTTTGCATAAAAAATTCTAATTATCCAATAAAAAAACAAACCTATAGGTCCGATTAAATATGTAATAATTAATGGCAAAGCTATAAGAAACTTATTTATAAAAAACTTTTGTGAGTCTTTTAAAATCCATCCTCCAACAAACAAGTTTATTGATACAAAATGTATCCAAAATAATAATAAGTATAATTTATTGTCAAATAAATTAGCCACAAAATCGATACCTAAATACAAATTAAAATTTCCTAAAAAATCATATGAATTTAGATATGATTTATAGATAACAAAACTATAAACAGCGCTGAGCAGAAATATAGGAAATATAGAAGTCGCCAGATATTTACATAATTGAGACTGTGGGAAAAATATAATTAAAAACCAAAAAGGTAATACTCCAAGATTTACCCAGAAGTAAAGCATTTCAATAGTAAAGTAATTATAAATTTGTTCGATCATTCCTAAATATATTATATTAGATCTTATTATGATTCCTATAAGAAACAAAAAAAAATCATTGCAAGGGACTGTGGAAGAAATGCGTAATTTTGCATTTGCATATGTAGAAAAATATGCCCCATCAAAGCAGCAGCTTAAAACCTATCTTTTAAAAAAGTATTTAAAGGCTTCAGTTTCTAATGTTAAAAAACAGGATTTAAATGATTTAATTGATGTTGTGTTAGCTGATTTAGAAAAAAGTAAATTTATAAATGATAAGTTTTATTCTGAAAGTAAAGCAAAAACCATGATTCAAAGAGGAAGTTCAATAAATAAAATTAGAAGTTATTTATTTTCAAAAGGAATTAATGATGAATTTATAAAAGAAACAGTAGAAAAAATTTACGATAAAAATTCAGATCAAGATTTTTTCTCTGCTATTAAATTGTGCAAAAAAAAAAGAATTGGACCTGCAAGAACAACAGATAATAGGCCTTTATTTTATAAAAAAGATATATCATTACTGGCAAGAAATGGTTTTGATTTTGAAACATCTAAAAAGGTAATGGATATTGAGGAAAAAGATTATTTAAAAATTATTAATTTACTTTGATTTTTTTTTGTCTTTTTCAATCAAAAAATTAATTTTTTTTCTCATATAATTTCTAACAAAAACAAATACCAATAATCCAAAAATTGAAACTGAAATGATAATAATCAATATTATTCTTAGTTGTTCATCCATTATACTAAGTTTTTACTTTTTAAAATTAAACTTGGATTTTTAAAATCTTTTTTTCCATATAATATCTCATTATCAAAAAAATCAGTTACTGATCCACCGGAATGTTTCAATATTGCATGGCCTGCAGCAATATCCCATTCATAAGCTCTTGGTTCAGCCACATAGCCATCATATTCACCAGCAGCAATGACACAAAATTTTAATGAACTTTTCATTTTAGTAAATTCTTTTACATTAAGTTTTTTATGAATTTGATCAATTTCAGGTTTGAGTTTATTTGAGTAAGAAACAAATTTAATTTGATTATTATCAAAATTTTTTGATCCGTTAAGTTTAACTGTCTTTCCATTAGATAATTCAAATGCTTCATTATCGCCATAAGAGTAAAACATTCTTTTTTTTGATGGAGCGTATATTAATCCTGCTACTGGTTTTCTATTCAAAATTAATCCTGCATTTATAGTAAATTCTTCAAGATTATTTATATAGTCATAGGTTCCATCTATTGGATCTACTAACCAAAAGTCTTTGAGATTTTTTGTTGATTTATTTTCAGATGTTTCCTCTGAGACAATTAGTATTTCAGGTGTTAATTCTTTTAGTTTACTTGTTATTATTTTGTTAACTTCTAAATCTCCATTACTTACAGGTGTATTGTCAGGTTTGATCTCCTTAGTTAGCCCAACATTTCTTAAATTAATAGATATTTTACCTGCTTCAATAAATGTATCGATTAAGCTATTTACTATATTTTTTATGTTAATTTTGGTCATATAACTTTTTTAATTTTATATTATTTATATTAATTACTTTTTTGCCAACATTTTGAAAATTTACAGTAATTTTTTCTTTGATTATTGATTGAACTTGGCCAATACCCCACTCTTCATTAGATGGATTTAAAACTTTATCACCAGGCTCAAAATCTAATATCATTTATTTAACTTATATTAGAAATAAGTATAAATACCAGAGTATGAACAAGAGTTTAAATTCTATAGGGTTATTTAAAAAACCATCTGATACAACAGTAGTTGTTGCGATGTCTGGAGGGGTAGATTCCTCTACCGTTGCAGGAATGATGAAAAAAGATGGATACAATGTCATCGGAATTACATTAAAACTTTATGATGATAACAAAGAAGTTGCCGCTTCTAAACAATGTTGTTCTGGCCAAGATATTATGGATGCAAAAAGAGTTGCACATAAAATAGGTATCGATCATAAAATTTTATATTATCAAGATAAATTTAAACAAGGTGTCATTGATAATTTTGTCGATAGTTATTTAAACGGAGAAACTCCAATACCATGTGTCCAGTGTAATCAAACAGTTAAATTTAAAGATTTATTTGAAGTATCTAAAGAGCTCAAGGCAGATGCTTTGGTTACAGGACATTATGTAAAAAGTATCACTACAGCTACACAAACAAATATGTATCGCGCAATTGATGAAAATCGAGATCAAAGTTATTTTTTATTTAATACAACTAGACAACAGTTAGATTATCTAAGGTTTCCATTAGGAAGTTTGCTTAAAAATGAAACAAGATCTATAGCAAAAAAATTGGATTTAAATGTTGCAGATAAACCAGATAGCCAAGATATTTGTTTTGTTCCAAATGGAGATTATTCATCAGTAATAAGAAAATTCAGACCCGACTCTTTTAAAAAAGGGAATATAAAAAATTTAGATGGTAAAGTGATAGGTGTTCATGATGGAATAATAAATTTTACAATTGGACAAAGAAAAGGAATTAAAATTTCAGATGTTGAACCATTATATGTCATTAAAATTATTTCTGATAAAAATGAAATTATTGTTGGACCAAAAGAAAAACTAGGAAAAAAAGATATTAATGTACAAAAATTAAATCTCTTAGTAGATAATAGATATTTAAATAAAGATGTTTTAGTTAAAGTTAGATCTACAGGTAAACTGTTGCAAGCTAAAATAAACTTAAAAGAAAATAACTCGGCAGAAGTTATTCTAAAAGAATATGAGGATGGCATTTCACCAGGACAGGCTTGTGTTTTTTATGATAAGGATATACATGGAACTAAAGTTTTAGGTGGTGGCTGGATAACAAGTTGATCTTTCTTTGACTATTATGAACTTTAGTTTATTATTAAATCATGGATAAGCAATTATTAGATAAATCTTTAGAAAATTTTTTTTTAAATTCCAATATAGAGATAGATTTTGGAAATTTTTTTATAGCGATACTGCTTTCACTCATTTTAGCTTATTTAGTAAAACTCACATATATTAAGGTTGGAAGAGCTCTAAATGATAAAGATTACTTTTCGGATACATTCATTCCTTTGGCAATAATAACTACTCTAGTAATTACTGTAATTAAATTTTCTTTAGCTTTATCTCTAGGACTTGTTGGTGCTTTATCAATTGTAAGATTTAGAGCAGCAATAAAAGAACCTGAAGAATTAGTTTATTTATTTTTTATCATTTCCATAGGATTAGCCAATGGTGCAAATCAGTTTTTGTTATCAATTATAGCAACAATAATTATCTTATTTTTTTTATTTATTAGAAATATTTATAAGAACAAAAATAGTAATAGTGGAAATTTCATTTCAGACTCAAATATTTTAAATGTAATTATTTTGCAAAACGATAAAAAAAATATTGATGATATTATAAATAAACTTAAACCAAATTTTAAATACTTAAAATTAAAATCAGCTAATATTGAAAAAACTACGAGCAACTATATTTTTTGGTATGAATCTAATAGTGAAAATTTTGAGGATTTACTTAAAAACATATCAAAGTTAAGTGATGAAAGCGTAAATATATCAATTTATTCAAAATCTGGAGCTTTTGAGTAAAATAAAGTGATTATTAAAAAAAAATTAAATCAGTTTCCATTCATAAAATTTATATTAACTATTTTGAATAGGTTAATCCAAGTCATTGGATCAATCTCATTATTAATTATTATTTTGCTAACATTTCATTATTTTAATAGCGGAATGTATGAGAGATATAAACCATTACTCTTTCTAAAAAAAATAGACAAAGTTATTATTGATAAATATTTTGGCTTCAGTTTTTTTGAAATAGACGATTATATTTCTCAAAATTTTAAGTCTCTAAAATTTATTTTCTTCGAGAATGAGTTGGAAAATGTGACTTTAAAAATAAATCAAAAAAATTTATATAATTTAGAATTACAAAGAAAAAATAAATTTGAAGGTTTATCGGAAAAAGTTAAAAAATTTTCTAGAGCTTCACTAAATTATGGTCAAAATGATTTTGATATCAAAATGAGAGTAAAAGGAGATAGAGCTATACATTGGTTTGATAGATACCAAACATCTTACAGAATAGATTTAAGAGGTGATGATAGAATATGGGGTTTGGAAGAGTTTTCTGTTCAAAAACCAATTACTAGAAATTATGTATATGAATATATTTTTCATAAATATTTGGAGGCAAAAAATTTAATTGCTTTAAAATATTTTTTTATAAATTTATCACTTAATGATACAGATCAAGGTATTTACGCAGTAGAAGAGGGTTTTTCAAAGGAACTTATAGAAAGAAATAAAAAAAGAAATGGACCAATCTTTGGTTTAGAGGAGTCTAATAGTTTTAATTATCCTCAAGTAGAATACGATTTGTATTCAAAAAATTATTGGCAATCCAATCATTCAGAATTAATTGAAAATGCAAAAATAAAATTAGAAAAGATTAAGAATAAAGCAATTAATATTGATCAAATTTTTGATTTAGAAAAATGGGCAATGTATTTTGCTATTATTGATTTAACTGGAAATTTTCATGGATCAATCCCTAAAAGTGTTAAACTTTATTATAACCCAGTAACTGCAGAATTTGAACCTATAGGGTTTGATGGTCATTATAATTCAAATTTGTTTGAAAATTTTCTCATCTTAGATTTTTTAGATACTGAAAATAGAAACTGTAGTTATATTTGCAACGAAAGAGAGTGGTATCTAAGATTTTTAGAAAATGATCAATTTAGAGATATCTATTTCCAAAAATTAAAAGAAATTTCATCTAAAAAATTTATCAAAGATTTTTATGAGTTAAACTTGGATACTATAAATTTTTATAATGAGCAGTTTTTAAGTGAAAAATCAAAAAAAGATAAAGTTTTTTATAAAGGTATTGGTCTTTATGTTTTTAATAAAAATTATCTTTTTGATAGGGCAAATTATATACAGGGCAGGATAGTAGAGATAGAAAAAAAATTAGTTAATAATAATGAGTTAATTAAAAACGATTTATCTGAACAGCAAAATTTATTAAGCAAACAAGAAATTAAGAGTTTAGAAAATAACTATATATTAGATAGAGATTTAATTATTGAAGAAAATTTATATTTAGCATCAGATAAAAAACTTCATATTCAAGAAGGTGTAAATATTTTTTTTAAAAATGATGTAACTATTTTTTCCAAAGGTTCAATTTTTTTTAATGGTACCAAAGATAAACCAATTACAATTTATAGCAATGAAAATGCTGGCTCTTTGATATTATCTGATAACGATTTCAAATTAAGCAATGTAATCTTTAAGAATTTATCTTACCCAAAAAAAGATGATAAAATTTTATACGGTGGAGTAAATATTATTAATTCAAATGTGGAAATTTTAGACACAGAGATAATTTCATCTAGAAGTGAAGATGCAATTAATATTATTTCATCTAATAGCAATATAATAAATTTAAAAGTTCAAGACATACAAGCAGATGCAATAGATATTGATTTTGGGACTTTAAATTTTCAAAACATATCATGTAAAGATGTTGATAATGACTGTTTAGATATTTCTGGAGCTAATGTAGCAGGTAATTTTATTAAAGGATCAAATATTAAAGACAAAGGTATAAGCTTTGGTGAGAATGCAAAAGGTGAAATATCTAATTTAAATTTCGAAGATACAAAGTTAGGTGTTGCAGTAAAAGATGGCTCAAATTTAAAATTAAAAAATTATGAATTTAAAAATAATGAATTCGACGCTGTGGTTTTTAATAAAAAAAAAGAGTATGAAGGAGCTTTTCTCTCTATCGATAATGTAGTTGATGATAGTCAATTGAAATATTTAATAGGATTTAATAATGAAATTATAAAAGATGAAACAGTATTAACAGAGAAAATTGACAACAAAGTAATTAATAAGATGCTTTATTAAGATGAACGAAAATAGAGTAGAAAAAAAATTTGTACTAGGAAAGTATAAAGAAGATTTCTTAAAAAAAATTTTAATTTTGAATGGATTTACTAAATATTTTATTCCTAGAAAGATAAGTTCAATCTACTTAGATACACTCAACTTTGATTTTGCAAAGGATAATATTAATGGTGTCAGTAGAAGAAAAAAAATAAGGTTTAGATGGTACAATAATGATTATTCTAAAATTTATTTAGAAGAAAAAAATAAACAAAATTTCTTTGTAAAAAAAAATATAAGTAAAGCTATAAATTTTGTTAGTAAAAAAGATTTGGTTTATAATTTAAAAGAATATTTTTTGAATTTGAAAAAAATTCACAATAATTTTAACTATCAATTTGTTCTTCAAACAAATTATTTAAGATCCTATTGGATATCTAATGATAAAAAAATTAGAGCCACAATTGATACAAATATAAATACAAGTCCTATAAATAATTTAAATCAAAGGTTAGAATTAAATGAAACAATTTTAGAATTAAAATTTTCACCTTCAAATGAAAAGTTTTTTAGAAATTTATTTATTCAGAATGATTTTAATTTAAGAAGTAAAAAATATTCAAAATATTTGCAATCTTTCTATATTTTAGAAGACTCTGGGTTAATTAATTAGATTTTTTCCACATCAAAAATGTTAAAAGATAAAAAGTAATAACTCCAATAAAATAATTCCACTCTAATCCATGTTTAAAAAATTTTACATTTAATCCTAAGAAATTATTGTTTGGCATACTAATTATAGGTATACTTAATACGGCTACAATAATTAAAATACTTACTAAACAAATCTTTATAATTAGGAATTTTTGATTTATATATTTTAAAATTTTATTCTTAAAAGAATATAAAGTTGCAACCAAGTATGCTTGAGCAACAATTTCAAATATTATAAATAAAAACATTATTATTCTTCGAAATAATTTATATAAATCATTATCAAATTTTATTCCTAAAAAAATAGAGTGAACAGCCAAAGCTATTGCAGAGGCAATGCCAAAAAAAACTATTTTATTAATATATTTGTGATTTTTTTCAAAAGATGAAATTATATTTTTATTATACAACCAATATTTTATTAGAAGAAAAGATGTTAAAAACATAGATGGTTTAAATATTAACCATGAAGGAAATGGCCTTACAGTTCTACTTATAGATGCTCCACCATCAAAATATGGAATTGTATTATGAATTATATCTTCTTGATTTGGAAATAATCCTTGAAATTGAGTTATTAGTATTAAACAGATGTTAACCGCAACAAACGGCACAATAAAGATCCATATGCTTATGGATTTAACCTTATTGATTTGTTCCATTAGAATTTTATTTCTTTTTATTTTTTCTTTTAGCTCTTCTCTTCTTAGACCCCTGTTTTCTTCGGCCTCTGTGTTTTTTTGGATAACCCATTTTTTCCTTTAGTTATAATTTAATTGAAATTATCAGCCGGATATAGCATTCTCCTATTCAGTTATCAAATTTTATTATGTCAAATTCTTTTAAAACCTTTCTAAAGCACACTGCTAAAGATTTTCATAATCAGTCAGTAAACCCACCGGTTGTTAGAGCATCAACGATTATTTTTAAATCAATGAAAGATATTAGAAAAACACAAGCTAAAGCAAAAAAAAACCCCACAGGTGGTCATTATGATTATGGGAGACAAGGAACATCCACCACTTATATTTTACAAAAAATTTTAACCAAACTTGAAGAAAGCTATCATGTTTTTACTACACCAACTGGTTTTGGAGCAGTCTTTCTAGCCATATTTAGTGTAACTCGACCTGGAGATGAGATCATAGTTGCAGATCCGGTATATAGCCCAACAAGACTACTTACAGAAAAATTTTTAAAAGAATTTAATATTAAAACAATTTTTTATGACCCAAAAAATTTAAAAACATTAGAAAAAAATATTACCAAAAAAACTAAATTAATTTTTGTTGAGAATCCAGGAAGTAATACTTTTGATTTTCAAGATTTAGGTAAAATACTTTCAATTGCAAAAAGGAATAAAATTTTTACTGCAATTGATAATACTTGGGGAACACCATATTTTTTAAAACCTATTAAACTTGGTTTTGATATGTCTATTGTTTCAGCAACAAAATATTATTCTGGACATTCAGATGTTATGGGAGGAAGTTTAGCAGTAAATAAAAAAGTTTTTTCAAAAGTATATAATGCTGAGAGAATTACTGGTTTAAGATTAGGACCTGATGATGCATATTTAATAACTCGTGGTTTGAGAACACTTGATGTTAGATTGGATCGTCACAGAGAAAATGCAAAAAAAGTTGCAACATTTTTATCAAAAAATAAGAAATTTAAATTACTATATCCTTTCAAAAAAGATTCTATTAATTTTAGAATGTGGAAAAAATATTACTCAGGTGCTTCAGGTCTAATGGGTTTAAAAATAGTATCTAAAAATATTAATTCTGTTAGAAAATTTGTAAATTCTCTAAAACTTTTTGGATATGGTTATAGCTGGGGAGGGTTTGAGAGTTTGGCTTTGCACCAAGAGTTTAGAGAAACTGGAAACAGAAAATATTTAGATTTAGCAAAAAATGAGCATCTTGTTAGATTGCATATAGGGCTTGAAGATCCTAATGACTTAATTGCAGATTTAAAACAGGCATTAAGATATTTAAAATGACATCAGATAAATTTTTTCGTTCAAAAACTGCAATAGTTACTTTATTCGCAGCTTGTTTTGTAGTTCTAATCTCCTTAGGGGTAAGACAAGTTTTTGGTTTATTTTTTATTGATTTCAATGAAAGCCTAAAAATTAGTAATACTGCATTTGGATTTGCCATTGGAATACAAATGTTAATGTGGGGTTTGACAGGTCCAATTTTTGGAGCAGTAGCTGATAGATATGGTGGTCATGTAGCAATAATTTCTGCATTTATATTTTACACTTTAGGTATATATTTTTTATATACAGGTCCAAATACAGGAATTTTTTTTCAAATTCATATGGGCTTACTTATAGGTATTGGTCTTGGAGGTACAGCGATAAGTATTCCAATGTCAGTTGTTGGCAAACATTTTCCACTTTCAACAAGAACAATAGCAATGAGTATTGTTACTGCTCTTGGATCTTTTGGTTACTTTCTCTCACCAATTTTTACTAATTATTCTTTAAAAGAATATGGTTGGAATTATACTTTATTTATTTTTTCTTTAATTCTAATGATAGGCTTAATCGCAGCTTATTTTGTAAGATCTCCATCTGAGTCTGAAAGTGTAGAGAAAAAATCAGACCAATCATTCAAGGAAGCTTTAACAGAAGCTTTCAGGACCAAAAGTTATATATTGTTAGTATCAGGTTTTTTTGTTTGTGGTTTTCATATTACTTTGGTTGGAACTCATGTTCCGAAGTATGTTATTGACAGAGGATTAGAAGATTGGACTGCAGCTGCAATTCTTTCATTGATTGGTTTATTTAATATTTTTGGTTCATTATTAAGTGGATATCTCTCAGCAAAAATGAGTAAAAAGATTATTTTAAGTGGGATCTATTTCCTTAGAGGAATTTCAATTATTCTTTTTATATTTACACCCGCAAGCAACGTGAGTGCTTTCTTATTTGGTGCTAGCTTCGGTTTCTTGTGGTTATCAACTGTTCCAGCTACTAGTGGTATTGTAGCTCATATGTTTGGTACAAAATATCTTGGTCTGTTGTACGGAATAGTATTTTTAAGTCATCAAATAGGCTCATTTTTTGGAGCATATTTAGGTGGTTTGTTTCACGATCTGTACGGTTCTTATGATTATGCGTGGTATTTAGCAATTGCATTATCTGTTTTTGCAGCAATAATTCATTTACCAATTAAAGAAGAACCAGTTTTAAGATTAAAAACAGAATAAATTGAATAAACAAACTCAATTAGCAGAGATACATCATTCGGGTAAGCCTTATATTATTTACAAGTCTAATAAAGGATTTGATTTGTATACGAATTTTTCTAAAAAAATTATTCTGAATAATAAAAATGTTACTAACTTTTTGAATAAAAAATATAAGAATAAACAAAAAAATACTGATCTATTTATTGGTTTTTTTGGTTATGAATTATTGAATAATTTAATTAATATTAAAATACCTCATCAAAAAAATATAAATTTTCCAAAAGGGATTTTTTATAAACCTGAAAAAAAGATAAAAATAAGTCATAAACTCACTTACAAAAGTGAGGACATTTTTAAAAAAAGTAAATTTAAGATAAATATTAATAAGAACGCTTACGCTAGAATTTTTAATAAGTTCAAAAAAAAAATTAAAGGTGGCGAAACTTATCAAATAAAGATTTGTACAAAATACAAAATAAAATCAAAAATTAACCCTTTAGATTTTTTCTCCAGATTATCGCAAACTAATTTGGCTCCAGAGGCTTTTATGATTAGGGATAAAAATTACTCAATTATAAGCTGTTCTCCAGAAAATTTAATTTCAAAGAAAGGGACGTATATTTCTACAAAACCAATAGCTGGAACAGTAAAAAAAACAAAAAATTTAAATAAGATTAAAGCTTTAAAATATTTTAAAAAAAATATTAAAGAAACTAAAGAACATAATATGATTGTTGATATGGAAAGAAATGATCTATCAAGAATTTGTAAAGTGGGCTCTGTCAAGCTGATCAAACAAAAGATTGTAGAGGAATACAAAGACCTTTTTCACTACGTAAGTTTAATAAAAGGAAAATTAAAAAAAAATACTAAAAATATAGATATTATTAAAGCAATGATGCCTGGAGGTTCAGTTATTGGGTGTCCAAAAATAAACACACTAAATCTTTTAAACAATCAAGAGAAAGAGAATAGAAATATTTACACAGGTAGTTTTGGATATATAAAGTTTAATGGAGATATGAGATTTAATATTATTATTAGATCAATCTTAAATTTTAAAAATATCTCTGAAATTTCAGTAGCCTCTGGTGTAGTGGTTGATAGTAATGCTAGAAATGAATTTAACGAAAATTATATTAAAGCAAAAGCATTAATTGATTTATACAAATGATATATGTAATTGATCATAAAGATTCTTTCACACATAACGTGGTTCATCAATTTTCTTTATTTGACAATGTGGAATGTGATGATTTTAGTAAAATTAACAAATCAAAATTACAAAAAGCATCTACAATAGTTTTTTCACCTGGACCAGGTTCTCCAAGAGATTATCCATTATCATCAAAAATTTATAAAAAACTCAAAGGTAAAAAAAGAATAATTGGAATTTGTCTTGGATTTCAGCAAATATTATTTTGTGAGGGTGCAAATATAACTGAGCAAAATAAAATTTACCATGGTTTTCAGTCAAAGGTAATTGTTAACAAATTAAGTAAATTGTTTAAGCCAGGTAATGAATTTAAAGTTGGTAGGTATCATTCTTTAAAATTAAAAGAACCTTTTAAAGCTAAAAATTTTGACATAACAATGAGATGTGCTATTTCAGGTGCTGCAATGTCATTTGAAAATAACATTGATAAAATATATGGATTTCAATTTCACCCAGAGTCATTTTTAACTATCAATGGAAAATTACTTATTAAAAAAATCTTATCAGCTTAGAGATCTTAAAGAAATTAAATTCAATAATCTGTGGGGTGATAATGGAGTATTTACTACTATGAGAATTTTTGGAAACCCACCAAAAATTCTTTTTTTTAAAAATCATATAGACAATTTAATGAAATCTACCAAAGCTTTTGGTATTTCAAGCCCATCAATTAGAGCAGATATTCTTAAGCTACTAAAAAAAAATTTAATTAAAAATAAAAAATATAATCACCTATTGAGAATTGCATTAAGTAAAAAAACTATTTCAATTTCATTACGTAAGCACGTTAAACCAAAATTAAATTTTAATTTAAAATTAGTTAATCTAAAAAGACAGAAACCTGAATTTAAAAATTTAAAATATAAAAAAATTTTAAAATATTTGTCTAAACTCGATAACTCAAAGTTTGATATTGGTTTGTGTCATGATAAAAAAGTATTTGAAACAGGAACTTCAAATATATTTTTTATCAAAAATAAAAAAATATACTCTCCAATTGATAAATTTTATAAAGGAATCACTTATAGATTCTTTAATTTAAAAATAAAAAATATTATTAAGAAAGATATTTTAATTAATTCTTTATTTGAATATGATGAAATTATATTAATAGGTTCTGGAAAAGGTGTCACTTCAGTAAAAACAATTAATCAATTAAATTGGAATAGAAAAAGTTTAAACTTTTACAACAAACTTTCTAAGTACTATAATTTAGCTATCAATAAATGCCCAGTATTTGAATAAACTATGAAAGATCCTAATAACCCCTGTTTGTTTTGTAATTCAAAAAAAGCGGGTGTCGCCCATGAAAATGACTTGGCATATGCAAGCTATGACACATATCCTGTTTCACATAATCATTGTTTGATAATTCCAAAAAGGCATGTGATTGATTATTTTGAATTAACTAATGAAGAATTAATTGCTTGTAATGATTTGATCAAGATAGTTAAACAGCAAGTAGTTAACAAAGATGAAAGTATAAGAGCTTTCAATATTGGAACAAATGCAGGAAAAATTGCTGGTCAATCAATTATGCATTGTCATATTCATTTGATTCCCAGAAGAGAGGGGGATGTGGACAATCCACAAGGTGGAGTGAGATCAGTAATCCCAAAAAAACAGCATTATAAAAGAAAAATATAAATCTTAGGTTGTTATTAAAGACAGATTGACCAATAGTTATGGTTGATCTGATGAGTTATCTAGAATAGAAAACTTTAAAATTATTTAAAATAATTTAACATAAGGGTAAAATGTTTGAAACAAATCCATTTTCAATTCTTTCTGAAATAGTTCCTACTGTAGTGATGCAAGGTTTTATAATTGCAATGGTTCTTTTGATTGCATTTGGAACAATTATTCAGATGATACATCATAAAAATTTAACTTATTTTTTTAACAATGCAAAAAAAGCAAAACTTCAAGCAACAAGAGAGGTTGGAGCTGCTGAAAAAGCAAAAATTATTGCAAAAACCACGGTCTATGACATTGGGACAACATCCGAATTAGGTTTTGGAAAAAGAAGATTGGCACACGTTCTTGGTATGTACGGAACGATAATCTTTTGGATTGCATCAGCAATGTTAGTGTTTTGCTATACAGGTATAGACAAAACTTCTTCTACATTATGGTCAATGCTGTGGCATGTAGGTGCAATACTTACGTGTGTTGGTGGATTTTGGTTTTGGTTTTTTTTAAGAGTAGATGTTTCTGCTGAGGCACACCCTTGGTATAGAATTATAAAAGCTGACTTATTTGTTCTAGCATTATTAGCATGTTCAACATTTGGATTGGCCTGGTCTTACACTCAATTTAACGGTCAAGCAGGCCTGTCATTCTTATTTTTTGCATTGTTTGTATTTTCAAATTTAGTTTTATTTGGTGGAGTTTATTGGTCAAAATTTGCTCATATGTTTTATAAACCTGGCGCAGCAATACAGAAAAATTTAGCTGAAGCAGACGGTTCTAGAGATAATTTACCACCTCCTGCAGATGCACCTGAGCAATTTGGCCTGGGAATAAAAAGAGAAGAGCCAAAACATTATTAATATGATAACAAAAAAGGAAAGAAAATAAATTATGTCAACTTTTGTATATATGACTAGATGTGATGGATGTGGTCACTGCGTAGATATTTGTCCATCTGATATAATGCACATTGATGAAAACATTAGACGTGCAAAAAATATAGAACCTAATTTTTGTTGGGAATGTTACTCATGTGTTAAAGCATGCCCAAATCATGCTATTGACGTGAGAGGTTATGCAGATTTTGCTCCAATGGGACATAGCGTTAGAGTAAGACGTGAAGAGGAAAAAGGAACTATTTCGTGGAAAATAAAATTTAGAAATGGAACAACTAAAGACTTTGTTTCACCAATAACAACAAAACCATGGGGAAAATTTATTCCTAAACTTGCAGATGGTGAAAAAATTAAACAAGGAGAATTAAACTCTCAAAGACTTTACACTGAACCTGAAGGACTAAATATAGATGGTGAACTTCCCGCAGTTCCTAAGGATTCATTTAAAAAAGGAGTTTATTACTAATGGCAAAACACAAAACTCATTACGAGGAGTGCGATATACTTGTTGTAGGTGGTGGTATGGCAGGAACTGGTGCTACTTTTGAAGCTAGACACTGGGGTAGAGACATGAAGATTATTTGTGTTGAAAAAGCTAATATTGATAGAAGTGGAGCTGTTGCTCAAGGTCTTTATGCAATCAATTGTTATATGGGAATGCAGTGGGGTGAAAACCAACCTGAAGACCATGTGAGATATGCAAGAAATGATTTGATGGGAATGGTTAGAGAAGATTTAGGTTACGATATGGCACGACACGTAGACTCAACAGTTCATATGTTTGATGAATGGGGTCTTCCAATGATGAAAAATGAAGAAACTGGCAGATACCTTAGAGAAGGTAAGTGGCAAATCATGATACATGGTGAAAGTTACAAACCAATCGTTGCTGAAGCAGCAAAAAAATCTGCAGATAAAATTTATAACAGAATTATGATTACTCATCTTTTAATGGATGAGTCTCAAGACAATAGAGTAGGTGGTGCTGTTGGATTTAATATGAGAACAGGTGACTTTCATGTGTTTAGAGCAAAAGCTGTAATTGTAGCAGCAGGTGGTGCTTCTCATATATTCAAACCAAGAGCCGTTGGTGAAGGGATGGGAAGAACTTGGTATGCGCCTTGGAGTAATGGATCTGCCTACGCATTACCCATTGCTGCCGGAGCAAAAATGACACAAATGGAAAATAGAATTGTGTTATGTAGATTTAAAGATGGATATGGGCCTGTTGGTGCTTATTTCTTGCATTTAAAAACTTACACTCAAAATGCAAATGGTGAAAATTATGAGAAGAAATGGTATGATCAGACTAAAGAACTTGTAGGTGAATATATAGATCATCACCCAACACCAACTTGTTTAAGAAATCATGCATTTATACAAGAATCAATGGCTGGTGGAGGACCTATTCATATGGTTACAACTGAGGCCTTCCAAGATCCACATTTAGAAACAGTTGGTTGGGAAAATTTCTTAGGAATGACAGTAGGTCAAGCAGTTGTTTGGGCCTCACAAAATATTGATCCAAAGTACACAAATCCAGAATTAACAACATCTGAACCATATGTTATGGGCTCTCACGCCACTTGTTCAGGAGCATGGGTAAGTGGTCCAGAAGATTTATCACCACCAGAATATTTTTGGGGTTACAATAGAATGCTTACAATTGATGGATTATTTGGTGCGGGTGATACAGTAGGTGGAAGTGCTCACAAATTTTCATCTGGTTCATTTACTGAAGGTAGATTAGCTGCTAAAGCAGCAGTAAAATATATTGAAGATAAAAAAGCTGATAATTTAAAGGTTTCTGATAAACAATGTGATGATTTTAAAGCTAAAGTTTATAAACCTTTAGAAAATTACACGGTTGCTCAAAATGAAATTACAGGAGGAACAGTATCTCCTAGTTATATCTCTCCAATTCAAGGTTTACAGCGTCTACAAAGAATTATGGATGAATATGTTGGAGGAATAGCTACAAATTATATGACCAATGCTAATATGCTCAAGAGAGGCTTAGAATTATTAGCTTGGCTTGAAGAAGATCTTGAAAACGTAGGTGCTGAAGATTATCACCAACTCATGAGAGCATGGGAACTCAAACATAGAGCCCTTACTTCTCAATGTGTAACGGAGCATACTATGTTTAGAGAAGAGACTAGATGGCCAGGATATTATTATAGAGGTGATCATATGAAACTAGATGATGATAATTGGCATTGTTTAACAGTTTCAAGAAGAGACCCTAAAACTGGTAAATTCAGCATGGAAAAAGTGCCTGTGTATCATATAGTAGATGAGAATGAGAAAAAGAAAGCCTCTTAAAGATATTTAAAGAGTTAAACATCTATGGATCTTTTAGCTAAATCTGATGAAGAAATATTTGGAATAGGCAAGCCATTTTGGGAAAATTTGATTAGATCTTCAAATCTTAAAGATTATGGTGGTTTTACTAGAGATTTTTCAACACAAATGCTATTTGGTGCGAATGAGGTTGAGCTCGGAAAGCAATGGGCTAATAACAAAATTATCACCAATCTTAATGAAACCTATGAACCTTTCGGTACATTAAGAAGAGGAGAGCATATCACTGTCCTCATTAAGCAAACAAATAAGGAAATCCCAGGAGAGTTCCTAGGCAGGTTGGTTCTTGGATTAGAGGACGGTGAGATCAAGGTCTTTGGAGCAACAATATATTAAATTATAATTTGACAATTTTTTTAGTGGGTGTATGGAGAAATGTAAATGCACCTTTCAAATATAAAAATCTTAAACAAAATAACTAACAAAAAAACAACATTTATTAAAACTGGGATTTTTTCAGCAATTGCTGCTTGTTGGGGTGTTATTTTAGTTGGAACTTTTTTAACTTTTAATTAAGTAATACTTAAAAGTTTTTTATTATTAGATGGAAGTTTTTTTACCTATAGCTCAAGTTTTTGTCAGTCCAATTGAAATTCTTTTATTGAGTGCACTTGTTGGTGTTCTTTCAGGCTTATTTGGCGTAGGTGGAGGTTTTTTAATGACACCATTTTTAATTTTTCTAGGTGTTCCTCCAGCATATGCTGTAGCAAATGAGGCTAATAATATTTTAGCAACATCAGTTTCAGGTTCTACTACACATTGGTTAAAAAATACTTTGGATTATAAAATGGGTTTTATGATTGTAATTGGTGGTTCTATAGGGACTGCTTTAGGTATTTACACATTTACCTATTTTAAAGACATTGGAAAAATAGATACCGTTATTTCTCTAGCTTATATGTATATTCTTGCAATTATCGGCACATTGATGCTGGTAGAAAGTCTTGGAGAAATTGATAAAGCAAAAAAAAACGTTGTAGAAAGAAAAAAATTACATGTTCATTATTGGATACATGGCCTTCCATTAAGAATGAGATTTCCAAAATCAAAATTATATGAAAGCGTTTTTACTCCAATTATAATTGGTTTGGCTGTTGGTTTTATTGCTGCAATAATGGGAATAGGTGGTGCTTTTATTCTTGTACCAGCAATGATTTATATAATTAAAATGCCAACGCGATTGGTGCCTGGAACATCTTTATTTGTTACTATTTTTGTGAGTGTTATAGTTACTTTTTTACACTCATTTAACTATGGATCAATTGACCTGATGCTAGTCGTGATGTTAGTTGTAGGATCTATATTTGGAGTTCAGGTTGGTCAAAAACTTGGAGAGAAAATTGACAGTTCAGGACTTAAAGCTTTATTAGCAATTTTATTATTAGTTGTAGGTATAGCTATTGCATATGATACTTTTTTTGCTGAAGAAATTCAAAAAGAAATCTCTAAAGTTGCAATTGCTGATTTAAACTTTTTCTCAAAATTTATTTTAGAATTTTCGAAAGATATGCCATTTTTCTATGGATTATTTTCTATTTTATTTGCAGTTTCTTTAGGGATTGCAGCTGCTTTTCTTAGAAGATTTTTGTCTAATTTTAGAAAAAAATATTTTATAAAATCTGCTAAGTAAAAAATTGTAAATAACTTTCAATTGTTAATATACAAACTATTCCAACAGTTAGCATAGCTATAAATCCAACAATAAAAGGTTTGTAACCCATACTTTTAATATCTTTTAAATTTGTAGAAAGACCAATAGCTGCCATTGCCATAGTTAAGAAAATTTTAGATAAAAATTTAATAATGTTAATTGTTTCGCTCCAATTATAGCTTGAGTTTGAGATAAATATCTGATCCCCAATATTCCTTAAAATAATCATTCCAACAAATCCTAAAACAAAGTAGGGAAAAATATTTAAAATTGAATAATCTTTTTTATTTGTTTTTCCTCTATTATAGAGAAAAGCAAAAAGTGGAATCATAACTATTAAAAAAGTATTTCTGATTAACTTTGTTACTGTTGCTATATTTAGTGTTTCTGGACTATCAAATTGTTGTTCATAAATTAATCCAGCGGCAGCAACTTGTGAAGTTTCATGAATAGATGTTCCCAAAAAAAGTCCAATTAACATTGGTTGATTATCAAAATAAACGTTAGCAAAATAAGGATATAAAAACATAGATAATATCCCAAAAAGTGTAATATTTGCTATGGCATATGAAACTTCATTCTTACTTGCTTTTATAACTGGGGCTGTAGCCATTATAGCAGTCGTTCCACAAACAGTGCTTCCAATAGAAATAAGGTAGGCCATTCTAGTAGGTATTTTAAGTTTTTTAATTAAAAGTTTAATTACTATCAAAACACTTATTATACAGATTATTATCAGAGGAATTGCAATTTTACCAAAATCTAAAAATTCAAATGGTTTAAGTTGAATACCAAGAAAAATAATTCCAAGTTTTAAAATATATTCTCTTGTAAAATCCAAACCTTTTTGAAAACCTTCCCTTACTTGAAAAACATTACCAAATAACATTCCCAAAAGAATAGCTATCATAGCTGTTGAAATAGGACTTTTATCATACCCTAAAAGTTCAATTCCAATAATGTTATTAAAACCTTGAGAAAGAGTATAAAGAACAAAGGCAAGTATTATACCTGGTATAATTACCAAGTATTTATTTAGAAGCATCTGATTTTTTGATTATGCACTTCTATAAAGTTTAGTCATAACGAATTCTTTATGACCTAAAGCCTCAGCGCAGGTTAGTCTTCCATTAGCAACTCTTAATGTTGTTTCAATGAGTTTGTCTCCCGCTTCAGACATATTCATTTCTCTTGAAAGAATTTTTGATACATCACAATCAATATGTTCGCCCATACCCTTAACAGTTAAAGGATTTGCAGTTAATTTTACAACTGGTTCAATAGGGTTACCAACTATATTACCTTGGCCAGTTGGAAATAAGTGAATATTAAATCCTGCTGCAGCTTGAAGCGTTACACACTCAGCTGCTGCAGATGAAGTGTCCATAAAATATAAACCTTTTCCTTTTTTAGGTTCTTCAGCTGGCTCTAGAACATCAACAAATTTACAATTTCCAATTTTTTGAAAATTTCCAAAAGCTTTTTCTTCAATTGTTGTTAAACCTCCAGCAATATTTCCTGCAGTTGGTTGGCTTTCAGAAAGATCGTCTGTTGCTTCTTTTAAAATAAAATCATTATAAGCACTCCAAGTCTTCATAAATTTATCAGATGCCTCTTTTGTAGCTCCTCTAGTAGCACAAACCTTTTCAGCCCCAGTAAGTTCTGATGTTTCACCAAAACATAAATGTACACCTAAAGGTTCTAATTTATCCATTAAATTTCCAACTGTAGGATTTGCTGCAAGTCCTGATGTTGTATCGGACTCACCACATTTAACTGAAATCCATAAGTCGCTTATTGGACACTCTTCTCTTTGTTTTTCAGATGCCCACATAACAAATTCTTGAGCTTTTTTTGATGCCTTCATTACTGTACCAATGTCACCAGTTCGCTCTATATGGAAACCTTCAACTGGTTTTCCAGTTTTTGCAATCCCATCAACAATTTTTTTTGTCCATTTAGGTTCAATACCGATTACTATTACAGCAGCAACATTAGGATTGCTTCCAGTCCCAATCATTGTTCTAAAATGTAATTCTAAATCAGCACCGAACTGAAGTCTTCCATATGAATGAGGTAATGCTATTGTACCTTTAATATTATTTGCTACGGCTTCAGCACAAGCATTTGAAATATCATCAACTGGAAGTATAATTACATGATTTCTAGTTCCTGCTCTTCCATTTTCTCTTTTGTAACCTAAAAAACTTTTTGGAATTTCCATTTAATTACCATTTCTTTGTTTTTACATTATGAACATGAACATGTTCACCTTTTTTAATTGATTTAATCACTTTTCCTATATCGTGGCCATATTTTAGAATCGTATCTCCCTCATTTAGATCAATCATTGCAATTTTGTGACCTAAAGGGATCTCATCCATAGATTGTATATTTGCAGAGGTATCATTTTCCATAATCCAGCATTTGCAGTCTTGTTTTGGAATGATTTTTTCTATTACAACTACGCCAACATTGTCTTTTTCATCGTGAATTATGATATCTGTTGCCATATATATAGTGTCAAATTGATTGTTTGAAATTTTTAAAATCTTATATATTAATCGCAAAAATTAACAAATAGTTTTTATAAAATTATTTCATAAACTTATTTAGAAAGGTTCTATTAATGACAAAAATGACAACAGAAGAGGCTTTTGTAAAAGTTTTACAAATGCATGGTATCGAGCACGCGTTTGGAATAATCGGCTCTGCTTTTATGCCTATCTCTGATATTTTTCCAGATGCAGGAATTACTTTTTGGGATGTTGCTCATGAAACTAATGGTGGTTTGATTGCTGATGGTTATACAAGAGCTACAGGAAAAATGTCAATGGTCATTGCACAAAATGGACCTGGAATAACAGGATTGGTTACACCTATTAAAACAGCTTACTGGAATCATACACCTTTATTATTAGTAACGCCTCAAGCTGCAAACAAAACAATGGGGCAAGGTGGTTTTCAAGAAGTTGAGCAAATGAATTTATTTAAAGACATGGTTTGTTATCAGGAGGAAGTAAGAGACCCTTCAAGAATGGCAGAAGTTTTAAATAGAGTAATTGAAAAAGCAATTAGAGGTTCAGCCCCTGCACAAATAAATGTTCCAAGAGATTATTGGACACAAGTAATTGATATAGATTTACCTCCAATAGTAAGATTAGAAAGACAAGCCGGTGGAGTTGATGCAATTAAAAAAGCTGCCAACTTATTATCAAAAGCAAAATTTCCAGTTATACTTTCAGGAGCTGGAGTTGTTATAGGGGGTGCCATAGAAGATTGTAAAAAACTGGCAGAGAAATTAGATGCACCCGTGTGTTCAGGTTATCAACATAATGATAGTTTTCCAGGAAGCCATCCATTAGCCGCAGGGCCTTTAGGTTATAATGGTTCAAAAGCTGGAATGGAATTAATTCAAAAAGCAGATGTCGTTTTAGCTTTAGGTACAAGATTAAATCCTTTTTCAACTTTGCCAGGATATGGAATGGACTATTGGCCTAAAGACGCAAGTATCATTCAAGTAGATATGAATTCGGATAGAATTGGATTAACAAAAAAAGTAACTGTAGGCATTTGTGGTGATGCAAAATTAGTTGCACAACAATTATTAGCACAACTTTCATCTACAGCAGGTGATACAGATAGACAAAAAAGAAAAGATATAATCCACCAAACTAAATCAGCTTGGTTACAAAAGTTATCAAGCTTAGATCATGAAGATGACGATAAAGGTACTGTTTGGAATCAAGAAGCTAGAAAAAGAGATGCAGATAGAATGTCTCCAAGACAAGCATGGAGAGCAATTCAAGCTGGTATGCCTGAAGATGTAATTATTTCTAGTGACATAGGTAATAACTGTGCAATCGGAAACGCTTATCCTACATTTGAAAAAGGAAGAAAATATTTAGCACCAGGATTATTTGGACCTTGTGGTTATGGTTTTCCATCTATCCTAGGAGCAAAAATAGGATGTCCTGATACACCAGTTATTGGTTTTGCAGGAGATGGAGCATTTGGAATTAGTATGAATGAAATGAGTTCGTGCGCTAGAGAAGAATGGCCAGCAATCTCAATGGTAATCTTTAGAAATTATCAATGGGGAGCAGAAAAAAGAAACACCACTTTATGGTTTGA
Source organism: Pelagibacteraceae bacterium AG-426-P20 (assembly GCA_003210015.1). Lineage (GTDB taxonomy): Bacteria > Pseudomonadota > Alphaproteobacteria > Pelagibacterales > Pelagibacteraceae > Pelagibacter. The sequence continues at coordinate 25,845 of QCNX01000006.1, forward strand.
TGATAATTTTGTTGGAACAGAATTGGACCCAGAGTTAAGCTATGCAAAAGTAGCTGATGCTTGTGGTTTAAAAGGTGTAACAGTTCGTACGATGGAAGAGACTACAGCCGCTATCAAGCAATCATGTGAAGATCAAAAGAAAGGAATTACAACATTTATTGAGGTAATCCTAAACCAAGAACTTGGTGAACCATTTAGAAGAGATGCTATGAAAAAACCAGTTAAAGTTGCTGGAATTAAAAAAGAAGATATGAAAAAACAGCCTTCTTTAATTTAAATGCAAAACAATAAAATCAAATTAAGTTCTAACAGAAGTTTTGGAATAGTATTCTTTATTGTTTTTTTAATTATATCAATTTATCCATTATTAAATAATAATTCTATTAGATTGTGGTCTTTAGTTATTGGAATAATTTTTTTGACATTAGGATTAATGAACTCGAAATTTTTAACACCACTAAATAAACTTTGGCATAGATTTGGAATATTATTAGGTAATATTATTTCACCAATTGTAATGGGAATAGTGTTTTTTATGATAGTAACACCAACATCAATAATTCTTAAAATTTTTGGTAAAGATATTTTGAATTTGAAAAAAAACAATAGCAAATCATATTGGATTGATGTTCTAAATAGAAATAGTAAAATGAAAAATCAATTTTAATATGAGTTTTTTAAAAGAATTTATAACATTTTTAATGTTAAGAAAAAAATATTGGTTATTCCCAGCAATAATAATGCTTTCATTGTTAGGATTTTTGATTATTTTAAGTCAAGGCTCTACTGTAGCTCCATTTATTTATGCAATTTTTTAATTGTTAAGCATTTTAATGTTTAAAAAAAAATTTTTAAAAAAAATTGATGATATATACATATTTGATTACAACGATGAGGTGGCTCAAGAAGTAAAGAACTTTTATAAAGATGATCCATTTCCTAATTATGAAACATCAGATAATAAGGCCACTATTTTATCTAAAGGAGATAAAAATTATTACACTAAAAATTTAAAAAGTTTTATAGGGCACAATAAAAAAGTTTTAGAAATTGGTGCGGGAACTTCACAATTGTCTAATTATTTAGCAATAGGTAATAATAATTCAATAGTGGCCTTTGATGTAAACTTTCCATCTTTAAAATTAGGAAATATTTTTGCAAAAAATAATAAAATTTCTAATATTGATTTTGTTTGTGGTGATATTTTTGATGATATATTCAAAGATGAATTTTTTGATATAGTTTTATGTAATGGAGTTTTGCATCACACAAAAAATACATTTGAAGCCTTTAAAAGCTCTATTAAAAGTTTAAAAAAAAATGGATATGTATTAGTAGGATTATATAATAAATATGGAAGATTTAGAACTTACATAAGAAAATATTTATACAAATTATTTGGAAAAAAATATTTATTGTTGTTTGACCCTGTACTAAGAAAAATCAATAAAGATTCAACTAAAAAAATTAACTCTTGGATAAGAGATCAATATATGCATCCAGTTGAAAGATCACACACTTTTGATGATGTATTAGATTGGTTTGATCAGAATAATGTTGAGTTTGTTAACTCCTACCCAAATTGCGAATTTTTTAGTAATGATCAAAATTATATACTTGATGACAATTTAATATTTAAAAATTTTTTTCAACAAGGAAAAAAAAGTACCCGTTTAGACAGAATTTTTAGTCAATTATTAATGATTTTTACAAAATCTGGTTCTGAGGGTGGTTTATACTTATTTTTAGGTAAAAAAAAATGACTTTATGATTATGTTTTATTTTAAATATAATTAATAATATTATTCGTAAGTTTATGATATTTATTCAACAAATAAATAATTTTAATTAAATTAATCTTATGTCTAAAATACTTGGTATATCAGCTTTCTATCATGATAGTGCAGCAGCCATTATAATTGATGGTGAAATTATTGCTGCAGCTCAAGAAGAGAGATTTACTAGAATAAAACATGATCCAAACTACCCCAAAAATGCTATTGATTTTGTTTTAAATTATGCAAATTTGAATTTAAGTGAAGTTGATCAAGTTGTTTTTTTTGAAAAACCTTTTTTAAAATTTGAAAGACTTTTAGAGACGTATGTTGCTTTTGCCCCCAAAGGTTTCACATCATTTTGTAAAGCAATGCCTATATGGTTAAAAGAAAAACTCTTTCAAAAAAATTTATTATTCAATAAACTTAAGGAACACGATGAAAATTACAAAGATGATAAAAATATTTTTTTTTCAGATCATCATCTAAGCCATGCTGCCAGTGCATTTTTCCCATCACCGTTTGAGGAAGCTATAGTTTTGACTGCTGACGGGGTTGGTGAATGGGCAACCACAACAGTTGCCATTGGAAGAGGTAATAATCTTGAAATAAAAAAAGAAATTCATTTCCCACATTCTTTAGGTTTGCTTTATTCAGCATTCACTTATTATACTGGATTTAAAGTCAACAGTGGAGAGTATAAATTAATGGGATTAGCACCATATGGAAATCCAATTTATGAAAACAAAATTATTAACAATTTAATTGATATAAAAGATGATGGAACTTTTAGATTAGATCAGAGCTATTTTAATTATGCTACTGGTCTAACCATGACTAATGATAAATTTAATAATTTATTTAATCAAAAACCACGTGATCCAAAAAAAGAACAAATAACACAATTTCATATGGATTTAGCGTCTTCAATACAAAAGGTAACAGAAGATATAATGGTTAAATTGGCAACATCACTTAAAAAAGAATTTAATCTACCTAATTTATGTTTAGCGGGAGGGGTTGCATTAAATTGTGTAGCTAATGGAAAAATACTTAAACAGAAAATTTTTAAAAATATTTGGATTCAACCAGCAGCTGGTGATGCAGGGGGATCATTAGGTGCTGCTTTAGCACTTTGGCATATCGAGCAAAATAACCCCAGAAAAGTAAACAAAAATGATCAAATGAAAGGATCATACCTAGGACCTGAATATTCACAAAATCAAATAGAAGAAGAACTGCAGAGTGCGGGTGCTATTTTTAGTACAGTAAACGAAGAGGATTTGTTAAACAAAACTGTTGAAGATTTATCAAGTGGTTATGCAATTGGATGGTTTCAAGGCAGAATGGAGTTTGGTCCAAGAGCTTTGGGTGCAAGATCAATAATTGGAGATCCAAGATCACCCACCATGCAAAAAAATTTAAACTTAAAAGTAAAATACAGGGAAAGTTTTAGGCCTTTCGCTCCTTCAATATTATCAAGTGATTTATCTGAATGGTTTCAAACAAGTACTCCCAGCCCATACATGTTAATAGTTTCAAATATTAATTCAAATAAAACTATTGAAATGTCAGATGAACAAAAAAAATTATTTGGTATAGATAAATTAAATATAATAAGATCTGAAATACCTTCAGTAACTCATGTTGATTACTCCGCTAGAATACAAACAGTACATAAAGAAACAAACTTGAAATATTTTAAATTATTAGAAAAATTTAAAAAAAAAACTAATTGTCCTATTTTAATTAACACATCATTTAATGTAAGAGGAGAGCCAATTGTTAATACTCCAACAGATGCATTCAATTGTTTTATGGGCACAGAGTTAGATAAATTAGTTATTGGAAATTGCTATTTAGATAAAAAAAATCAAAATCAATCATTGAAAAAAGATTATACAAATGAATTTGAATTAGATTAATTTTATTGTATATTTTTTATTCATGACAAATCAATATCAAGCACATTTAAGATTGTTATTATCACAATCATTTTTAAATACCGGTATTAAAACAATATCATATAAAAATAATGCATAACATTAACAAATTTTAATGAATAAAATATTTAAGATAGCTTTAACTAATCTTATATTTCTTTTTGCATTTGGGTTGCTGGTTGAAATTAGTTTACGTACTTATTTAAGCCTCAAACATTTAAAAAACCCAAATATTAATTATTGGCATAAAACTTGGTACAGATTTCATAATCCTAGTTACGTAGAATTTGATGATAAATTAAATTATAGCCCAAAAACTATTCATATAAAGAAAACTGACAGACCAAGATGGAAAAAAAATTCTAATATCACAATTAATAAAGAAAAATTTAGAGCAAATGACAATGATTTAACTTTAAATAATAATATAAAAATTTTAACCGTAGGAGATTCTTATACATTTGGAGATCAAGTTTCAAATAATGAAACATGGCCCTCATGTTTAGAAAAAAATACAAAAATTCAAGTAGATAATGCTGGTGTAAGTGGCTATGGTACATCGCAGGCGGTAAGAAGAGCAAAGATTGAGTCTCAAAAAAGAAGTTATGACTATTTAATTTGGTCGATCATATTCTTAGATTTTAATAGAGATGTTATTTATCAGAATCTAATAATTGAAGATGATAACCTTAAATTTAACAATTTTATAAAAGATAATAGTTCTATCATGCATAGTGAAGAATTGTTTTTAAAAGATAAAATGATATATGATTACTTAAGAGAATATTCATTTGCCTTTTATCTTTTTCACAGGGAAATAGTAAAAAAAATAACAAACAAATTTGACAGAAAGTCTGTGATAAAACCCTTGTATAATACAAAAGATACTAAAGATATTGAAATAACTCCGACTGAACATGTTGATTTTTTAATCAATAATTTTAAATCTATAAATATTAGTAAGAAATTCATTTTACTACAATACACGGATGAGTCTAATAACACTCAAGAAGTTACTAGAAAAAAAAATAACAAAGAGGTAAAAAAATATAAAGATATTTTATTAGAGAAAGCTAAAAATAATAACATTATAGTTTTAGATTCAATAGAATTATTTTCAAATATGACCGATTTTGAAAAAAGAACGCTTTGGTTAGATCACCACACTCCAAAAGGTAATTTATTGGTTTGTAAATTTTTGTTGAACAGTATTAAATTTAATTAGGTTTAAATTTGAAATATAGTGATTACAGATTTTATTAGATTGAAAAAACTGGTCTAAAAAGTAAAATGAAAAATCAATTCTAGTATGAGTTTTATAAAAGAATTTTGGGAATTTTTGAAAGTCAGAAAAAAATATTGGCTTTTGCCAATTATTTTAGTTTTAGTTTTATTTGGCGGATTAATCGTTTTGACACAAGGATCGGCTTTAGCACCGTTTATTTATACTATTTTTTAAAATAAAATTAATGACAACTGTATTTAATGATAATAATTGTGCTTGGATCAATGATCTTAATTCAAGAAGCAATACTCTTACACTTTCTTCAAATTTAGATACCGAATGGTTAATTGTGGGTGCTGGTTACACAGGACTATCTGCTGCAAGAAAATTAGGTCAACTTTATCCAAATCAAAAAATATTAATAGTTGATGCTCAATTAGCAGGCGAAGGTGCTAGTTCAAGAAATTCAGGGTATTTAGTTGATACAACACTTAATGACGGTTTTACCTCAAATAAAGAAATTGAAAATTATAAAAAAAAAACAGATATTTATAAAATTGGTATAGAGACAGTTAAAAAATTTATTAAAGAATATCAGGTTGATTGTGATTGGAATGAAACTGGAAAGTATTTTGCGTCTTCTAAAACAGAAGATAAAAAAATTCTAGAAAAATTTTCAGAAAATCTTTCTCATCTAGGTTTTGAACATGAATTGTTAACTAATGAAAATCTCAAAAAAAAACTAGGTACTAATTTTTATAATATAGCTCTTCATACAAAAGGAGGAATCTTATTACATCCAGGAAAATTAGTAAGAGCAATGATAGATATACTCCCTAAAAATGTTACTCTATATGAAAATTCACCTTTATTAAACTGGAAAAAAGTTAATGATATAATCACTTGTAATTTTAAAAATGGATCTATTAAAACAAAAAAGGTTATTTTTGCTACAAATGGATTTTTAAAGTCTCTAGGTATTAAAACAAATTATAACTTTCCAATAACTTTAACTGCAAGTATGACAAGACCTTTATCAAATGAAGAGTTTAAATCTATTGGGGCGCCAAAAGAGTGGGGTGTCTTACCTGTTAAACCGATGGGGGCCACGATAAGAATGACAAAAGATAGAAGAATTTTAATCAGAAATACTGCAGAAGTGTACAATCCATATAAAATGTTTCAATCAGATTTAGAGAAGAGGTCTATTAAACAAAAAATCGGAATTAAAAAAAGGTTTCCTCAACTACCAGATGACATTATTAAATCAACATGGTCTGGAGTCGTTTCAAGAACTAGAAATAGCTCTCAAATTTTTGAGAAAATTGACAAAAATATATTTGTTGCAGGATGTTATAACGGTTCAGGAATTGGGGTTGGGACTTTATTTGGTGAACAAATTGCTTTTAAAGCGAGCAATGAGCATACAAAAGAAATTCAAATAATTGAGAGTCAAAATAAACCAACTTGGTTGCCACCTCAACCTTTTTTAAATTTTGGTATTAAAACAAGATTATTATACGAACGAATAAGAGCCCGATCTGAAATTTAATTTTTTCTTAAAATAGTAATATAAGGACCAATTTTTTTTCCAATTACATGATCGGTATGATGCTTACAAGGAGTTTTTATAACCCAACAACTCGCTTGAGGATTTTTGGGTTTATACATTTTAATATTATTACCTATCATAACGGTTTCAAATTCTTGTTTTGGAGAATAAAAATAAGGAAAATCATGGTTCTTTACAATTTTCATTTCTTCATTGACTCTATTATAATTTTTTAAATTAAACAAAAAATAAGAAACTACAATTAGTGAAATTATTATATTATATTTTTTATCAAAATTTGTATTTCTTTTTGTTAAAAAAACTGAAAGAGGAAGAAAAATTAAAGATACTAAAAGATAATAACCTCCATATCTCAATGCTGGATGGTGGTAAAACCATTCAAAAAACAATATTAAAGTAACAATAAAAGAAATTATAACCGATCTTTTAACATTGTTATTCAAATTAATTTTTTTATTTTTACTATTTCTAAAAAGGACCAATATAAGAGATGAAAGGAATAAAATACCTAAAAGAGTTTCCTTAAATTTATATGTAAAATATCTTTCATACCAATTCGGTACCCAATTAAATTTCTTAATGTATTCCTTTGGATCTTTAATTCTATAACTTATGCCAGCTCCTGCTTTAGACCATTGCTGATACCAATTGTATTGGTTTTCTACGTGCTTTTTAGTTAAAGACCATTCTAATTTGTTCTCTAAACAGGTAAATTTCACAGGATAAATTGCACAACCAGAATAAGAAATATTAATTGACATTAATAAAATTATAGCAACTAACGATAATGAATAAACTTTAATTAATATTATAGATTTTATTTTTTTAATTTTTGTAAAAAATAATAATGGTATTAGATATAAAAAATTTAAAATCAAAAAAGATTTGATTGTTGATGCATAAGTAATTAACAAAATTATAATACTTAAATTTCTTTTATTAATTTGTTCAATTTTTTCAAATTTATAGAGATTAAAAATAAGTGGAATTATTGATAAAATTATTATTTGACCAGAAATATCAGTTCCATAACCACCAATACGAAAAAATTTAAAGTTAATGAATAAAAAAATAAATAGAGATAAGTAAAATTCGATGTCTAGTTTTGTTTTTGAATTTTTTAAAATTTGTTCAAGTAATATTAAATTTACAAAAAATAAAGTAATCCATCCCGTCGAATGAAACAGGTAATGTTTTATGATTGGTAAATAAATTATTGAATTAAGAAAAAATATTGAAGAATGCTTATTGTATCTATTTCCAAGATTACCAAGGCCTAATATTAGTTTATTTTCAGTAAGTCCTAAAGAATAAGACAGATGATAATAATCAAAGTCATCATGATTTCTAATAATTAATAATCCAATAAATAAAATTAAAAAAATTAAAAATGAAAAACTAATATTAAAATTAATTTTTTTCTTTGAAAAAAAATAATAAAATGCACCTAATCCAATAATATGTAAAATTATATTGTGAATAAATCCATGCTTAAAAAAGTAGATGGTTGCATAAGATATGATTGTGCATGTTAATAAACCTATTAATCCAATATAACCAACATTAACTCCTAAAATATCTTTATTAATATAATTAGTTGCTATTATTCCATACCCTAAAAATGAGCATGTAATTAACAATGTGAAGAAAAAAATAATTATATAGTCCATTCAATTTTCAAATTATTATACTACTAACTTCACCAATCTTATCAATTTTACCTAGATAAGTCCCTTTATTTAAAATAGGCACAACACCAACTGTAGAACCTGTAAATACCCAAAAATTCTGATCTAATTTAATTTTATCCTTTATCAATTTTTTTAATACAAACTTTAAAGAGTTTAGGGGATTTATATAAACTGTATTAGTATTTCCATGTACTTCATAATTATTCTTTTTATTTGAAAGGTTTGTTTTCAAATTATTTAATTTTATATTTTTATATTTTTTTTTGGTACCTATTAAAAATTTAACATTTGCACCAAAATCACTACATAAATCTCCAAAAGATTTAATACCCTTTTTTCTTTGTCTATATCCTACAACTTCAATACATGGAGCAATATGAGTTATATATTTAGATAAATTTTTAGTATTTGTAGTTTTTTTTAAAAAAAAAAAAGATTTTTTAATTTTGAAACCAACTTCAAGTTCAATACCCAAAGTTGCTTTATTGATTTTAACTTTTTTACCATTTTTAAGTACGTTTCTTTTATAAATTGAAGTGTAAAATGGCTCTTTTTCTTTAAATTTTTTCATTACAGCAATTCCTGTCCCAGCTGCTTTGAATCCAACTATAGGTTCTTTAATTTTGCTTTCACAAAGTTTTCTAAATCTCTGAGCATTGACAAGCTTATGTGTAAATTTTTTTGGTAATGGTGAAATTAATCTATTTTTTAAAAAAGCATAAACTAACTTATCAGAAGTTTTTTCAATAAGTGTTTTTTTCATTAAAATATGTTCATTATTATAAGGACTAATAATAAATCTTATTATTGTAAAACTGACATTGGATCAAGTCTAGTTTGAAACCAATTAATTCTAAAATCTAAATGAGGTCCAGTAGATCTTCCAGTAGAACCAACAGTCCCAATTACGTTTCCTTGGTCTACTATATCTCCTACTGAAACTAAAATAGTTTCTAAATGTGAATATATCGTTGAGATTCCGTGTCCATGATCCATTATAATTGTTCCACCAGTATAATATAAATCATTTTCAGCCATAGTAACTATACCGCTTCCAGAGGATTTAATTGGAGTACCTTTTTTTGCAGCTATATCTATTCCATAGTGGGGCCATTTAGGTTTGCCATTTAAAATTCTTTGGCTTCCGTACACTCCACTTATAATTCCTTCAACAGGCATAATAAATTTATTCTTAAAAAAAGATAAATCTGAATTTATTCCTCTTGCTTTTCCAATTTTATTATTTTCCTCTTTAATTCTCTTATATACAGATTCTGGTGGTGTTACTTTGCTTTCCTCTAAACCATCTATTCTTTGAATATTATATTTTCTTTTTAAAACTTTTTTAATTATTTTTTCTTTTTTCCCATCTTTTATTTTAGTTATTGTTAAATCAAATTTTCTATCTCTATCTATTCCAAAAACAAAATATCCATCTTTTGAAACTTTAACTTCTTTCTTACCAATAATGATTTGTGCTAATGGATCAGTTGACCCAATGATATAATGACCTTGTAAAAATTTACCTTTAAATTCAATTGCATTTAATTGCGTAGGCGCAAAAATAATTAAAATTAATATTAATTTATTTATTATTTTGCAGTCCATCCACCATCAACCAGTAACGAGGTTCCTGTGATCATTGAAGCAGCATCAGATGCTAAAAAAACAACTGAAGAAGCTATTTCAGATAATTCAGCAAATCTTCCAAGCGGAATATTGTTGAGCGTTTCTCTTTTAAACTTTCTATTTTTTAAAAATTTTTTAGTCATCGGTGTAACTACAAAAGTAGGGCATACAGTGTTTACTCTTATGTTGTATTTTGCTAAATCTAAAGACATACCTTTAGTTAAGCCCTCCAATCCCCACTTGTTCATATTATATACACTTCTTATTGGACCCCCAACATGACCCATCTGAGAGGACATATTAACTATTGCACCACCAATTTTTTTTCTATTTTTTGATTTTATCATTTTGAGAGCACATAATTGTGCAAGGTTGAATGTAGCTACAGTATTTATTTTCACTAAGTATTCCATATTTTTGGTTTTAACTTTTGTAAAATGTTCAGGAATATTATTTCCAGCATTATTAATCAAAATATCTATTTTAGGTTGTTTGTTTATAATTTCTTTAATTTCATTGTAATTCGTAATATCACAAACATAGGATTTGCATTTTTTTTTGAGTTTTTTTATTTTCTTTGAAACTTCATCTAAATCTTTTTTAGTCCTGCTTATGATGATTATATTGGCTCCTGCTTCTGCAAGAGCTATAGCGCAGGCTCTACCAAGACCTTTACCTGCACCAGAAATTAATGCAGTTTTATTTTTTAGATTATAATTTTTCAAAAACATTATAAAAATAGTATTTGAATATCCGTATAAATCAACTCAATAGCAACAATCAAAATTGCCAATAAACCAGCCCAAGCTATCCATTTGTATTTTTTAATCCAATTTGAAATTAATGTTGCAGCAAAAGCCATAAGTGCGATTGATAAAATCAAACCAAATATCAATAATTTATAGTGATCACCTGCTGCTCCAGCAACACCCAAAACATTATCTAAACTCATTGTAAAATCAGCTAATAAAATTGTCCAAATAGCTTTCAAGAAGCTTGAATTATCAACTTTTATATCTTCCTCGTGATCTGAGTCTTTAATTACATCTGTGTAAAGTTTATAAACTATATAAAGAAGAAGCAATCCACCTAATAGTCTTAATCCTGTTATCTGAAGCAAATATGCAGTTAGTAGTGTTAAAATAATTCTTAAGATTACTGCGCCACTAATTCCCCAAAAAATAATTTTTTTTCTTTGCTCTAAAGGAAATTTTGATGCAACCATTCCAATAATAATTGCATTATCTCCAGCTAAAACTAAATCTATTAAAACTATTTGAGTTAAAATCGTTAATTGTTCGGGTGTAAATAATTCAGTAAACATTATTTTCCTAGTATTATATCAGCAGCTTTTTCTGCAATCATTATAGTAGGTGCATTGGTATTACCTGATGTGATATTTGGCATTATAGAAGCATCTACAACCCTAAGATTTTCTATTCCATGAACTTTTAACTTGTCATTCACTACCGAATTTTCATCTTTTCCCATTTTGCAAGTTCCAACTGGATGAAATATGGTTTGTGTATGATCACTTCCTGCCTTAACCAATTCTTCATCATCTTTAATATGTAACCCAGGTCTATATTCTTCTGGTTCATATTTTTTAAATGTGTCAGTTTCCAACATTATTTTTCTAACCAGTTTTAGTCCTTGAGCCGCAACATATCTATCATCATCAGTTGAAAGATAATTCATCTTTATTTTAGGATAATCTTTAATATTATTACTAACTATATTTATTTCACCTCTACTCGTAGGCCTAATATTTGCTACAGTCGGTGTAATACCATCAAAATCATGTAATTTAGTTGCACCTAAAATATCTGTACTAATTGGCTGGACGTGAAATTGTAGATTTGGAGTTTCTCTAGAACTGTCGCTTTTAGCAAAACCACAAACTTGGCTGGCACCCATAGTCATGGGTCCACTTTGATTAAAGATATATTCTAATGCAATTAAAAAATTTCCAAAAAGACTATTAATTTTTTTATTTAAAGATTTTAGATTTTTAACTTTATAGACTGGTCTAAACATTAAATGATCTTGCAAATTTTTTCCGACACCTTTCAATTCATTAACAATATTTATACCAAATTTTTTAAGTTTATCGCTATCCCCAATTCCAGAAATTTGTAATATATGTGGAGACCCAATAGAGCCTGCTGATAAAATTATTTCTTTGTTTGTGTTTACTTCAATTGATTTACCTTTAAAAAAATAATTTATACTCTCAGCTCTTTTTCCATTAAAATTTATTTTTTCAACATGAGCATTCGTAACAATTTTAAGATTAGATCTTTTCTTAACAGGGTTAAGATATCCTTTGGCTGTACTACATCTTAATTTTAAACCTTTGTGACTGTGACTTGTAGTAAATTGATAGTAGCCAACGCCAAAATTGTCTCCGGTATTAAAATCATTAACTTTTGGGATACCTTTTTCTTCAGATGCATTTATAAATTCTTCAAGCATCTTTAATTTAATTTTTTTGTTAGCAACCATTATAGGGCCACTATCATTATGGAATTCGTTTTTACCTAACTCATTATTTTCAGATTTTATAAAATAAGGTAACACATCGTCCCAACCCCATCCATTATTACCCTGTTGACGCCAATTATCATAATCGTTGCTTTGACCTCTTATCCATAACAATCCATTTATTGAAGAGCTTCCTCCTAAAGTTTTACCTCTAGGATATCTAATTGACCTATTATTCATTGTTTCGTCTTTTTCTGTGTGAAAACACCAATCAACTTTTGGATTGTGCATTGTTTTATAATAGCCAACAGGAATATGTATCCATGGATAGTTATCTTTTCCTCCAGCCTCCAAAAGTAAAACTTTATTTTTTGGATTTGCAGAAAGTCTGTTTGCTAAAACACATCCTGCTGATCCTGCGCCTATTATTATGTAGTCAAAATTTTCCATCTGAAGTTGAATAGTTTTTTTATTAAATGTTTTTTTAGCTTTTACACTCATATTTATCAATTGTCACTTGTGCCAGCTTTATTTTTCTGATTGTATGCACGCGTTATAATTAACTAACAAGAGGAAATATAATGAAAAAAATCATTTCAATGTTATTTGCAAGTTTTTTAGTGCTTGGGTTCATATCTAACGCTAATGCTGCAAAAACACTAAAATGTCAGACAGTTCTTAATACAAAAGCTGACGAAGTTAAGATGTTAAAGGACTTTACTGATACAGTAACTGAATTAACGAGTGGATCGTTAAAGTTTGAAATATTACCTGCAGGTGCTGTTGTTGGAGTTAAAGAAACTCTAGACGCAGTAGATAAAGGATTGATTGATTGTGGATTCGCATGGACACACTATTGGTCAGGTGATCACCCTGCTGCTATGTTATTTGGTTCGCCAGTAGCTGGTGGTGGAGTTGGTATTGACAACTTAGCGTTCTTATCTTGGTTCCAGTACGGCGGTGGTAAAGAACTATACGACCAACTTTGGAAAGAAATGGGAAGAGACATCAAAGGATTTATGCTTCAGCCAGTTGGACCAGAAGCTTTAGGTTGGTTTCCAAAACCAATTAAAGATATGGCTGACTTTAGAAAGTACAAGTTCAGAACTCCTCCAGGAATTCCAGGACAAACTTACAAAGATATTGGTATAGCATCTGTTGCTATGGGTGGTGGAGATATTCTACCAGCTTTAGAAGCAGGAACTATCGATGCTGCTGAGTGGTGTTGTCCAAAGCCAGACATGGTATTTGGTTTCCAAAAAGTTTTAAAGCACTACTACCTACAAGGTTTACACCAAGTAGTAGTAAATGCTGACTTTTACATTACTGGAAAAACTTACAAAGCAATGAGTGCTCATGAGAAGAAGTCTCTTGAAGTTGCTGCTAATGCTTCATTAGCAAAATCTTTAAGTTACAGAATCTATGAAAATGGAAAAGCTTTACAAACGTTGACTACTAAGCATGGAGTAATACTAGAAGATACTCCATCTGACTACTTTGTAGAGTATATGGCAGCTGCAAAAGCTACATTGAACAAAAACGCTGAAAAAAATAAATTTTTCAAAAAAGTTTACGATTCAATGAAAGACTTTGCTGATGTTGCTGTTCCTTTCTGGAGTGGTGCTCAAATGTCAAATGCGAAGCTAGGAATGGCTCACGCTGCAACATTAAAGTAATCAGTAATAAATCTTAATTTAATTAGAGCGGACTTTTACAGTCCGCTCTAATTTTTTTTAATCGAAATTTATGGCAGAAGAACCATCAAAGTTAGACATATCAGATGAAATGATCGCTGAAAGGCGAGGTGGTTCAGGAAAAATGCCAGAAGACATGCCATTATGGATGGCAAAATCAATTATTAATATAGATAAGTTTAGTAAATGGGTTGGTAACGTAGTTTGCTGGATATTAATGCCTTTGATATTCGCAATGACCTATGAAGTTTTAGCAAGAAAATTATTTCACTCTCCAACTATTTGGGCTTACGATATTAGTCGTTTTTTATACGGTGCATTATTCATGTTAGGAGCAGGCTATGCCCTTTCAAGAGGAGTTCATATTAGAGCTGATTTCTTGTACAGAAATTTTAAAACTAAAAATCAAGGACTTATAGATTTTTGGCTATATCTTTTATTTTATTTTCCTGGATTGATTGTTTTTCTTTATATGACAATTGGATATGTAGGAGAATCTATCCAAAGAGGTGAAAGAGGAATGGATACAACTTGGATGCCATACATGTGGCCAATTAAGACATGCTTACTAATTGGGATAATATTTTTATTAATACAGGGTATTTCTGAATTATTTAAAAGTTATTGGGCAGCTAAAAAGGGTGAATGGCCTGGAGAAGATAAATGATAGCTGAATTT